>NZ_SMKG01000124.1 GCF_004348525.1 Micromonospora sp. 15K316
GCGCGGGGGTGGGCCGGGCGGTCGCCCGCGCGTACGCGGAGCGCGGTGCCCGGGTCGCGCTGATCGCCCGCGGCGAGGCCGGCCTGGCCGCCGCGGAACGGGACTGCCGCGCCCGGGGGGCCGCCGACGTCCGCGCCTACCGGGTCGATGTGGCCGACGCGGGCGCGGTGCAGCAGGCCGCGGACGACGTGGTGCACCACTGGGGCATGATCGACGTCTGGGTCAACAACGCCATGGTCTCCGTGTTCGCTCCGACGTGGGAGATCACCGCCCCCGAGTTCCGCCGGGTCACCGAGGTCAACTACCTGGGCACCGTGCACGGCACGCTCGGGGCGCTGCGCCACATGCGGGCGCACGGGCGGGGCGCGATCGTGCAGGTCGGTTCGGCGTTGGCCTACCGCGGCATCCCGCTGCAGTCGGCGTACTGCGCGTCCAAGCACGCCATCCAGGGCTTCAACGACTCGCTGCGGGCGGAGCTGCTGCACGACTGCCCGACCGTGTCCCTGTCGATGGTCCAACTGCCCGCGGTGAACACCCCCCAGTTCTCCTGGGTACGCACCCGTCTCCCCCGGCATCCGCAGCCGGTGCCGCCGATCTTCTCGCCGGAGGTCGCCGCCCGGGCGGTGCTCTGGGCCGCGGACCGCGGCGTCCGCGAGTTGAACGTGGGCGGGCCGACGTGGCGGGCCCGGCTCGGCGACATGTTCCTTCCGGGTCTGCTGGACCGCAAGCTGGCGCGCGACGGTTACGACAGCCAGCAGACCGGCGCACTGATCGATCGGGCGACGTGGCGGGACAACCTGGACCGCCCGGGTGACGACGAGCGGGATCACGGCGCCGACGGCGTCTTCGCCGACCAGGCCCGGCGCCGGTCCCCGGCGCTCTGGGCGGACGTCCACAAGCGGGCGCTCGCCGGGCTGGCGCTGGCCGGATTGACGGCCGCCCTCGCGGGCCTCGCCCGGCACCGCCGCTGAGTCCGGGGGAACGAGCGGCATCGTCGATCGTTCTCGAGAGCGGGGGAGCCGCTCTGCGCAACCCTCCGATCGGGGAGCCTTTACGAACCCGATACGGCAAGTGGATACCCTCTCAAGGAATCCCTGTCGGCAAACCGAGGATGTCCGTCATGATCGAACCCGTGCAGCTCCCCGCTCCGTGGCGGGACGCACGACTGACCGTCGTGGTGCCCACCTACAACGAGGCGGGGAACCTCCCGGTCCTGGTCGAGCGGCTCCTCGCGCTGCCGCTGCCGGGCCTGCGCGTCCTCGTCGCGGACGACAACTCTCCGGACGGCACCGGTGAGGTGGCGGACAAGCTCGCCGCCGAGCACCCGGAACGGGTGGAGGTGGTGCACCGGCCGGGCAAGGAGGGCCTCGGGCGGGCGTACGTCGACGGGATCGGCCGCGCCCTCGACGGCGGCGCAGAGTACGTGGCGCAGATGGACGCGGACCTGTCGCATCCGCCGGAGGCGCTGCCCGGCATGCTCGGCGCGCTCCTGTCGACGCAGGCCGGCGTGGTGATCGGCTCCCGGTACGTGCCCGGCGGCGAGCTGGACGAGAACTGGCCGTTCTACCGCCGCGCGCTCAGCGGCTGGGCGAACCTCTACGTGCACACGCTGCTGCGGGTCCGGATCCGTGACCTCACGGCCGGTTTCAAGATCTGGCGCGCGGACGCGCTGCGCGACATCGGGCTCGAACGGGTGCAGTCCAACGGTTACTCCTTCCAGGTGGAGATGCACTACCTCGCCACCAAGCTCGGCCACACCATCCTCGAGGTGCCGATCCGGTTCGAGGAGCGCCGGGAGGGCGTCTCGAAGATGACCACCGCCACGAAGATCGAAAGCGCGCTGATGCCCTTCAAGCTGCGTAACAAGCACCGCAACGTCGTCCGCTGAGATCGTTCTCGCGGCCGTCGCCGGGGTAGGGCGGGGCCCGGTCCATCCGGGCCGGCCCCGGCCGCTGCTTGATCGACTCGATTGCCTTGAAATCGGGGTGTCCGACCGGTCCGGTCACCCCGACCTGCGTCAACGTCGGGTCGATCAACCCGGCGGACGACCGGGAGCAGGCCGCGCGCCCCGGCCACCGGATGGCTCACCCGTAGATGGCGCGCTGGGCGGTGCCGATCGCCGAGGCGTAGAGGCCGCCGGTCAGGGCGCGGTCGCGGGCCAGCGCGGCCCGGGCGGCGTTCGCTCCGGGAGCGCCGTGCACCCCGCCGCCGGGATGCGCGGACGCGCTGGCCAGGAAGAGCCGGTCCACCGGGGTGTCCGCTCGGCCGAGGCCGGGCACCGGGCGCAGGAAGAGCTGCTGGTACGCGGCCGAGGTGCCGCCGCCCACCGCCCCGCCGATCAGGTTCGCGTCGTCCTGCTCCAGGTCGGCCGGGCCGGCCACGTGCCGCCCGATGATCAAGCTCCGGAACCCGGGCGCGGCCTCCTCCAGCACCTGCTCCATCCGCTCGACGTGCCCGGCGATCTCGTCGGCCCGCCAGCTGCGCCGGAACGGCAGATGGGTGTACGACCACAGCGACTCGGTGCCCGGCGGCGAGTGACTCGGGTCCGCCACGCTCATCTGCCCGACCAGCAGGAACGGCCGCCGCGGCAGCTCCCTGCGGGCCAGCTCCGCGGCGTAGCTGGTCAGGCCGTTCAGGTCCGCGTTGAGGTGCACCGTCCCGGCGGAGGCCACGGCCGGGTTGCTCCACGGCACCGGCGCGGAGAGCGCCCAGTCCACCTTCAGGGTGGAGCCGTCCCAGCGGAAGTGCGAGAGGTCCTCCACCAGCCGGGGCGGCAACGCCGCCGCGCCGACCAGGTCCAGGTAGAGCGCCGGGGCGGGCACATCGGCGAGCACCGCACGCCGGGCCCGCCACAGCGCACCACCGGCCGTGCGTACCCCCATGGCCCGCCCGCGCGCGGTCAGTACCCGGTCCACGCGCGCGCCGTAGAGAATCCGCCCACCCCGTTCGGTCAGCCGGGCCACCAGCGCGTCGGTGATCTTCTGCGATCCGCCCTCCGGCACCGGCCAGCCGACCTGCTGGCCGAGCATGGCGAGCAGCCAGCCGTACACACCGGAGCCGGCCTCCTCGGGCGACAGATCGGTGTGCAGGGAGCAGCCGGCCAGCAGCGCGGGTCCACCCTCACCGTCGAACAGCTCGTCGGCGAGCTTGCGGATCGGCACGACCAGCCGTCGGGCCAGCCGCAGTGCCCCGGAGACCCGCATCCGGCGGAGCAGGGCGAGCCCGCCACGCACCGGTGGGAACGGAGTGGTGATCGTCTCCATCATCGGCTCGGCGACGTCGATCCAGTCGTCGTAGGCGGTCAACCACCGCTCGCCGTCGCCGGGGGCGAACGCCTCCAGCGAGGCGGCCGTGACGTCGGGATTCCGGTTGAGCACCGCGGCCCGGCCGTCGGGCAGCAGGTGCGCCAGCACGTCCGGGGAGTGCCGCCAGCTGAGCCCGTATCGGCCCAGGTCGAGTCGGCGCAGCACCGGGGAGGCGTACCCGAGGGGATAGAACGCGCTGTAGAGGTCGCTGAGGTAACCGGGGGCCGTCACCTCGGCCGACCGGACCGCGCCGCCCGGGGTGGCGTTCGCCTCCAGGACGATCACGTCCCAGCCGGCGTCCGCCAGCATGTTGGCGGCCACCAGGCCGTTGTGCCCGGCCCCGACAACGACGGCGTCCGCGCTCTCCGCGCCGGTGGGACTCATCGGATCCGCCTACCCTGCCTGGAACCGGGCGAAACGCGTTTGCCTCGGCGGGACCGGGGCATGCAGCGCCGCATGTACACGGTTGCGCAGCTGATAGGTGGGGTCTGGGGCGCCGGTGGCGAGGAGGGCGAGTTGGTCGTGCACGACCCGGCCGACGGCTCGCCGGTCAGCTCGGCCCCGGTCGCCACGGCCGACGTGATCGGCAAGGCGGTCGACGCGGCCCGGGAGACCGAGTCGGAGTGGGCGTCGACCCCGCCGGCGGAGCGGGCAGCGGCGCTGCGCCGGGCGGCGGACGCGGTCGAGGCGATCACCGACGAGCTCACGGCGGCGGTCACCGCCGAGATGGGCAAGCCGTTGGCGGACGCGCGCGGCGGCGTCGAGGCGGGGATCGGCACGCTGCGACAGTACGCGGAGCTCGCCCCGGTACGCGGTGGACGTACCCTGCACGGCGGCCACCACGCGATCGACTTCATGGTGCCGCAGCCACACGGGGTGGTCGCCGTCATCACTCCGTGGAACGACCCGGTGGCGGTCTCCTGCGGCCTGCTCGGCGCGGCACTGGTCACCGGCAACGTGGTGCTCTACAAGCCGAGCGAGCGTACGCCGGCCACCGGCTGGCTGCTCGCGAAGGCGCTCGACGAGGCCCTGCCACCCGGCGTGCTCTCCCTGCTCACCGGCGGCGCGGAGACCGGGGCGGCGCTCGCCGCGCAGCGCGTGGACGTGGTGGCACATGTCGGCTCCACAGCTACCGGCCGGGCGATCGCGGCGGCCACCGCACGCACCGGAGCGAAGGCGCTGCTGGAGAACGGCGGCAGCGACCCGCTGATCGTGGACGGCGACGTCGATCCCGTCTGGGCCGCCCGGGAAGCCGCCCTGGGAGCGTTCGCCAACGGCGGTCAGATCTGTGTGGCGGTCGAGCGGATCTACGCCCACCGCGACGTGGCCGAGGACTTCGTGGCGGCGCTCGTCGACCGCGCCGCCCAGTTGCGGGTGGGGCCCGGCCGAGATCCGGACACCGAGCTCGGCCCGCTGGTCGACCGGCGGCACCGCGACCACGTACACGGCCAGGTCACCGCGGCGGTGGCGCAGGGCGCGCGGGTGCTCACCGGCGGCACGCTCCCCACCGGGCCGGGCGCGTTCTACCCCGCCACGGTGGTCGCGGACTGCCGTCACGACATGCCGCTGGTGCGGGACGAGACGTTCGGGCCGGTCGCCCCGGTCGTGGTGGTGGATTCGTTCACCGAGGCGCTGCGGTGCGCGGCCGACTCGCCGTACGGGCTGGCCGCCACGGTGCTCACCGGGTCGATGAGTCACGCCCACCGGGCCTGGCGCGAGCTGCCCGTCGGCACCGTCAAGATCAACGCGGTGTTCGGCGGCGCCCCCGGCGGGGCCGCGCATCCGCGCCGGGCCAGCGGCCAGGGCTTCGGGTACGGGCCGGAGCTGCTCGACGAGTTCTCCGCCGTGAAGGCCGTGCACATCGAGGCGCCGGGCGGCGGCCACTGGTGACCGACGTGACGGGTGGCCGCCCGGCGCTCGGGCGGCCACCCGTCGGGGTGCGGGCCGGATCAGCGGGCCCGCGCCTGTGTCGTCTTCCGGTTGTTGGCCTTCTGGATCGCCTTGACCAGCTCCGGCTTGTTCATCCGGGACCGGCCCGGCACATCCAGTTTGCGGGCGACCTTCATCAGGTGGTCCTTTGTCGCGTTCGCGTCCACGCCACCCGCCGTGGGGGCGCGGCGCTCCGGGCCCCCACCGGCCGCCTGCCGGTCGCTCGGGCCCTTGCGGCCCTTCGACTCCCAGTGGTCGCCGACCTTCTCGTACTGGTTCTTCACCGCGGCGAAGGCGGTCCGGTGTGCCCGCTCCCCCTCGCCGTACGTCTCCACCGCCGAGTCGTGCGTCTTCTCCCAGGTGCGCTGGGCCTTCGCCGGGGAGCGCCGCAGCGTGCTGGGCAGTACCTCGCGCCCGGGCATCTCGTCCTCCTCCGCGTCGATGGGCGAAATTGTTCTGCGTTTGACCGTTCCCCCCGGGGCGGTGGCGCAAACCGGCGCCGGTCACCGCGGCGTGGGCCGGTTTGCCGACATTCGGCCGTGGGTACCGGAACACGTGCGGAAGGACCCTTTCCGGACCGAAGCCGGCCGAGAAGGGACCTTCCCCCACGGTTCGGGCAGGGAGCGGGACATGACGACGACGGACCAGAGCGCCCCGGCCACCGGTCGACCCGGCCCGCGCCTGCCCCGGCGGGTACGCCAACTGAGCCGGCGGACCTGGTTCGGGGTGCTGGTCCGCAGCGTGCGGAACTTCGTACGGGACAACTGCGCCGACTGGGCCGCCGCGCTCACCTACTACGGGGTGCTGGCGCTCTTCCCGTCCGCCATCGTGGTGGTGGCCCTCGTCGGTCTGGTCTCCGACGGCGAACGGACCGTGGACACCGTTCTGGAGCTGGCCCGCCAGGTGGGTGCCGGCTCGGTGGTGGCGAACGAGAGCTTCGTCGGCGTGGTCCGGACGGTGGTCCAGCAGGAGAGCTCCGCGAGCGTGCTGCTGAGCTTCGGTCTGCTCGGCGCGCTCTGGTCCGCGTCCGGCTTCATCGGCGCCTTCACCCGCGCCTCGAACGCGATCTACGGGGTGGCCGAGGGGCGGCCGTTCTGGCGGCTACGGCCGTTGCAGATCGGGCTGGCGGGGATCTCGCTGGTGCTGCTCGCCGCGGTGGCGACGGGGCTCATCGTCAGCGGTCCGGTCGCCGACGGGGTCGGTGACCTGCTCGGCGCGGGCGGACTGGCCCGGACGGTGTGGAGCGTGGGACGGTGGCCGGTGCTCGCCCTGATCATGATGGTGCTGTTGTCGCTGCTCTTCTGGATCGCCCCGAACGTACGGCAGCCCCGGTTCCGCTGGCTCACCCCCGGCGGCGCGGTGGCGTTGACGGCCTGGGCCCTCGCCTCCTTCGGCTTCGGCGTGTACGTGGCGAACTTCGGCTCGTACGACGCCACGTACGGCAGTCTCGGCGCGGTCATCGCCTTCCTGGTCTGGCTCTACCTGTCGAACTCCGCGTTGATGCTGGGCGTGCAGATCAACGCCGAGTTGCAGCGTGGCCGGCGATTGCAGGCCGGCGAGGAGGCGCCCGAGGAGCCGCTGCTGCCGCCCAAGGCGCCGGCCGGTTCGTGACCGCCTGCCGGTTTGACGCCGGTGCCGTCGGGTAGCGCAGAAGGCATGGAGCGTGGCAACAGCAAGCACGGACCGAGGATCGACGAGCAGATGAGCCAGGAGGTCAGCGGCCTCGTGCAGGGGCCGGGGACCGGCGGCTCCCGGGTCGACGAGTCCCGGGTGCCGGAGCCCGCGGGCGAGGACCAGCCGGAGGCGACCACCGCGCCCGCCGGCGAGCTGCGCAGCGGAGCGCCCAAGGGCATGAGCTCGCAGGACGTCGAACGCCGCAGCCGGTTCGGCCGGTTCATCACGATGAGCGCGCTGCCCGGTGACCGGGAAACGCTGATCGCGAACGCTCGGGACAACGACGCACCGGACGACATCGTCGCCGCGTTGCAGACCCTTCCCGACGGCACCCGCTACCAGACGATCTCCGAGGTCTGGGCCGCGCTCGGCAACAAGAACGAGACGACGCGCTGGTGACCGCCGCGGGACACGATCCCGACCGGCCTCTGCGACGGTTTCCGGCAAGAGTGAGGGAGGATGCCTGATGAGTGGCGTGACCGAACACGTGGACGTCTCCGTCCCGGTGCGGACCGCATACGACCAGTGGACCCAGTTCGAGGAGTTCCCGCACTTCATGGAGGGAGTGCAGGAGGTCCGGCAGCTGTCGGAGACGATGACGCACTGGACCGTCGAGATCGCCGGGGTGAAGCGCGAGTTCGACGCCGAGATCACTGAGCAGCTCCCGGACGAGCGGGTCGCCTGGCGATCCACGAACGGCACCCAGCAGGCCGGTGTGGTGACCTTCCACCGGTTGGACGCGGAGAACACCCGGGTGAGCCTCCAGCTGGAGTTCGAGCCGCGCGGCGTGGTGGAGCAGGCCGGCGACAAGATGGGCATCGTCGACCGGCGCGCCAAGGGTGATCTGGAGCGGTTCAAGCAGTTCATCGAGCGGCGCGGGCAGGAGACCGGCGCCTGGCGCGGCAAGGTGGACCGCCCGCAACCCTGACCCCCACGAACCCCCGACATCGACGCTACGACGGCCGCCGGATCGATCCGGCGGCCGTCGCCGTTCGCGCCCGCCGCGCTGTTTGCGCCCAGCACGCCCGGGTACGGCCATGACATGACGGACAAGAAGAAGGTGTGGCGGAACGAGGAGCGGACTTCCGTGGAGGAACTGGCACGGGCTGTCGCGGGCTCCTCGATCGACGGGCAGGGCGACGACGTCACCGCCAACGACGCGGGCGAGGAGTCGGCGTTCGGTCACGGACCCGAGGCCGTTGACCGGGGCGGGGAGGCCGCCGGCGCCGGCCGGGAACCGACGGATCCCGACCGGGCCTACCGTCCCTCGACCACCGGACGCACCGGCCCGGACACCCTCTGACGCCCGACGCCCCGGCCCTCGCCGACAGCGGCGGGACGGGGCGTCCGGCGTACCGGACGGCCCGGGTGCGCGAATCGGCTCAGCTCGCCGCGGCGGGCCGGGGCGTCCGGCGTCCGGCGTGCGGGACGGCGTCGCTGCGCGAATCGGCTCAGCTCGTCGCGGCGGGCCGGCGGGACGCCGCCGCGTGCAGGGCGATCAGCGCCACGGCCAGGGCCAGCAGTGCCGGCCCGAGCGCCTGCACCGAGGTGTGCGAGATGAGCAGGCCGATCCCGGCCGGCACCAGAGCAGCGCCCAGCGCGGAGGTGCCGACCTGCAACCCGATGGTCCGCTCCGCGTGCGCCGCGCCGACCCGGTCGGCGGTGGTGAGGGTGAGCAGCGGGAAGACCGGCGCGGCGGCGAAGCCGACCACCACCAGCCCGAGCACCGCCACCCAGGCCGGCGCGGGCAGGGCGATCAGCGCCGCGCCCGCCGCCATGCCCAGCAGGCTCGCCCGCAGCACCCGGGCGGATCCGAGTCGCTCGGCGGTCACCCCCTGCACCACCCGGCCCAGGAACAGACTCCCCCAGTAGGCCGACACGCAGAGGCCGGCGATCCCGTCGGCCAGCCCCCGCCCCGAGGTGAGCAGCAGGAACGCCCAGAGCCCGGCGGCGACCTCGACCGCCACGTACACGGCGAAGGCGAGCGCGCCCAGCCAGACCGCCGGCAGCCGCAGCGTCTCGCGTACCGGGACGGGGCGTACGACCGGCGGCGCGGCCGGTTCGGCCACGACGCCCACCGAGCCGGCGGGCCCCGAGACCGCGTCGGCGACCGCCGCCACCGGAGCGGCCGCGGCCGCGTCCCGCTGCCGCCAGGCCCGCACGCTCAGTACGAACGCGGTGGCCAGGGCGAGCTCCGCAGCGGCCACGATCCCGTATCCCCAGCGCCAGCTCTGCCCGGCGCCGAGCGCGCCCGTCATGATCAGCGGCCCGATGGCGACGCCGAGCCCGAAGAAGGCGTGCAGCCAGTTCATGTGCCGGGGCCCGAACGCCCCGGCGGCGTACGCGTTGAGCCCCGAGTCGATCGCGCCGGAGCCGAGCCCGAGCAGCACCGCACACCCGATCACCATGGCCAGGCCCGGACTGACCGCGTAGCCGGTCAACGCCAGGGCGGCCAGGATGGTGCTGCCGGCCAGCAACCAGCCCACGCCGAGCCGGGCCAGCGTGAAGCCGGCCAGCACGCTGGAGGTCAGGTACCCGGCGGTGCTCGCGGTGAGCACCAGGCCGACCGCCTCCGTGGGCACGCCGAAGTCGGCCGAGATCGACGGCCAGCCGACGCCGATCAGGCCGTCGGGCAGGCCGAGGCTGACGAAGGCGAGGTACGCCAGCAGGAGCAGGGCGGCCCGGGGCCGCGCGGAGGTGGTCGACACGAAGGCACATCCTGCCGCCCGGACGCCCGGCGGGCCAGAGCCGCGTCCCTCACCCGAACGGCGGTCCACCGGATGGTCCGAAAAACGGACAGCTCATCCAGAATCGGCCGAACGGAGGACGGCAATGCCCTCGTATCGCGTAAGACTTTCCGGATGCCACAAAGCACCGGAATCCTCAGCGCGCGTCAGCGCCGCCTGGCCTGGCTCGGCTTCCTGCTCGCCGCGCTCCAGGCCCCCGTCTCCGCCCGGCTCGTCTCCGACGACTCGTGGTTGTTCAGCCTCTGCGTCGCGCTGATGGTGGCCACCGTGCTTCTCGCCGACGACGCCCGCCGGCGGACGGCCGACGCCCGCGCGAACGACTAGTCACCGACGCCCGGACGCGCCTCGTGTCCGGGCAGTCCACGGGTGCGCCGCCGCTCCTTCATCTCCGCCTCGTAGAGGTGGCGCCGGCCACCTACCAGTTGCTCGCGGGCGTACCGGTCGAGCTCCCGGAAGAGCGTGTAGTAGCCGTCGTCGAAGTCCTCGACGATCTGGAAGGTCCAGCGCCCGGCGATGACGTTGCGCCCCAGCAGCTGCGTACGGATGCGCTCGGCGGTCTCCGGGTGCCCGGCGTCGCGGAACATCTCCACCGCGTCGTCGAGCATCAGGTCGGCGTGCCCGATCAGCTGGTGCAGCGAGTAGAGGTGCCCGCGTGCCCGTTCCACGCACTCCAGGGCCTCGCTGAGCTTGCCCAGCGCCGCCACGGTGCCGTCGCCGACCCCTGCCGGGCGCCGATGCGCCTCGTCGGGTCCGTCCTGCTGCGCCATCGTGCCTCCGTGCTCCTGCCAAGCCGCCCCGGTGGACGGTTCCGCTCGGCCGCCGGCGGCCCCCGCCGAACCGGACCTGCCGAGCCGTGGCCGGCCTCACACCGCCGGGGGAGGCAGAGGTCGGCCCAGGTGCGGCCTCGGTTAGCGTCGTTCCCCATGCGTGTGCCGTTCAACCGGGTCGCCCCCCATGCCGTCGACTCGGCACGGTCCGCCCTCGCCGTCCTCGCCGGCGCGGTCGGCGACGGTCTCACCGCCATTGCCGACCGCCCGGGCCTGCACGCCCTGGTCGATCAGCACGCCGCCGCCGTACGCGACAGCCTCGGCGGTGACCTCCACCCGCTGACCGTGGCAGTGCTCGCCGGCTACCTGGAGGGCCTGCTGACGGCCGCGTCGGAGCGCGGCTGGCGGCCGGTGGCCGGCCCGGTCGACTGGTCCGACCCGGACTGGCTGCGCATCCGGCTGCTCGCGGTCCACTACCTGGCCCGCACCCTCGCTCCGGCCTGAGGCGCCGACCGGCCCGAACGCCGCCACACCGGCGGTGCGGTGGTCGTCCCGACCTGCTTCGACGGGACGCGCCGCGACGCACCGCGCATGATCGGAAACTGCGGAGCCGGTCCTCGGGCTAGGCTGCGGGCATGCCAGGAACGGTCAGGCGGGTCCCCACACCGTCGGCGCCGCTGTCCGGGTCACCCGTCCGGACCGGCGCGGCCGCCGCCGTCCTGGCGTACGACTGGGCCGGCACCCCGCTCGGGCCACGCCAGTCCTGGGATCCGGCGGTACGGGCGGTCGTCGACCTCGTCCTCGCCTCGCCGGTGCCGATGGCCCTCGCCTACGGCGACGACCTCCTTCTGATCTACAACGACGGTTACGCCGAGCTGATCGGCGAGCGCCACCCGACGGCCGTGGGACGCCCCGCCGCCGAGGTGTTCCACGAGCTGTGGCGTCTGCCCGGCGTCGGGAACGTGATCGAGCGCGTCTACCGCGACGGGGCGACGTTCCTGGAGAAGGAGAGCACGCTCCCGCTAGTCAGCAACCGCAGCGGGGTGGTCGAGCAGGCCGTCTTCACCTGCGGCTACTCCCCCGTGCGCGACGGCGCCGGGCGCGTCGTCGGGGTGCTCGCCGTGGCGGCCGAGACCACCCACGTCACCCAGCAGTTGCAGAGCCTCAGCGAGGTCGCCGCCGCGCTGGCCGGCACGCTGACCCTGGACGACGTCGCCCGGGTCGCCCTGCGCTACGCGATCGCCGCGTTCGACGCCGATCGGGTCGCGTTCGCGGTGGACGAGGGGGGCGGTGGCTGGCGGATGGTCCGCCGGATCCGGGGCGAGTTGATGGACGAGGCCGACGAGCGGCTCCCCCCGCTGTGGCGGCGTACCCCGACCGACTGGCCGGATCCTCTGGTGCAGGCGGCCAGGACGGGTACCCCGCTCATCACCAGCGCCGGTCAGCCCCTGCGGGAGACCGCCGCCGACCGGCACGACCAGAAGATCGTCTCCCTCGCCGCGGTGCCGCTACGCGCGTCCGTCGTCCGCGGCGGGCTCTCCGTCGGCCACCAGGCCGCGCGCGCCTGGTCCGCCGCGGAGCGCGCGCTGCTGGCCGCGTCCGCGGAGCTCATCGGGCAGGCGGCCGAGCGGGCCCGCCGGTTCGAGACCCAGCACGGCACCGCCCAACTGCTGCAACGCAGCATGCTGCCGGAGCAGCTGCCGGACCTCCCCCGGCTGCGCATCGCGGCCCGCTACGAACCCGGAGTGGACGGCAACGCCGCCGGCGGCGACTTCTACGACGCCTTCCTGCTGCCCACCGGTCAGCTGGGGGTCGTACTCGGTGACGTGGCCGGGCACGACGTACGGGCCGCGGCCCGGATGGGGCAGGTACGCGCGGCGCTGCGGGCCCTGGCCCTGGCCGATCCGCGTCCGGACGCCGTTCTCGCCGGACTGGACCGGCTCGTCGCCAGCCTGGGCACCGAGGCCGGCACCCCCGAGCTCTTCGTCACCGTGATCTTCGGGGTCGTCGACGCCGAACGGCAGGAGCTCTCCCTGGCCAGCGCGGGGCATCCGGCACCGCTGATCCGCCGGTGCGCCCCGGGCGACCGGCCCTACGCCGAGTACGTCGACCTGCCCACCGGCGCGCCGCTCGGTCTCGGCGCCCGGCCGGCCGTGACCACGGTCCGGTTCTCGCCCGGGGACACGCTGTTGCTGTTCAGCGACGGCGTGATCGAGCGACGGCGGCAGAGCCTGAGCGTCGGCCTGGGTACGCTCGCCGACGCGGTGGCCGCTGCCGGCAGCGGCGACCCGCGGGCACTCTGCGCGGTGGCCAGCGCGGCGGTGCCCGAGGCCACCGAGGACGACGTGGCCGTCCTCGCGGTGGAGCACGCGCTGGTGCCCAGCCGGTCGGCGGCCATGGAGGTGCCGGCGGAGCCGACCGCCCCGAGCCGCGTCCGGCGCTGGTTGACAGCGCAGCTGGGCGAGTGGCGGGTGCCGGAGCCGGTGATCAGCGCGGCGGTGCTCTGCACCAGCGAGCTGACCACCAACGCCCTGCTGCACGCCGGCACCGCCGCCCGGGTGGAGATCGACCTCAGCGCCGAGCGGCTGCTGGTCTCGGTCGCCGACTCGGGCACCCGCGGGGCGGTCACCCGCGCCCGGACCGACACGTTGAGCAGCCGGGGCCGCGGTCTCGGGCTGATCGAGGAGCTGAGCGACGCCTGGGGCACCGATCCGACGGTGCGCGGCTCGACCGTCTGGTTCGAGCTTCTGCTCCCCGCCGAGTGAATCGAGCCCTGCCGCGCGTCGCCCCGGGCCGCGGCGGGTAGGAGGACGGCCATGCCTACCGACAACCCCAGCGGCGTCCTCTTCGACGTCGACGGCACCCTGGTCGACAGCACCTACCTGCACACGGTGAGCTGGTGGGAGGCGCTGCGCCAGACCGACCAGCCGGTCCCGATGGCCACCGTGCACCGGGCGATCGGGATGGGCTCCGACAAGCTGCTCGACCACCTGCTCGGCCCGGAGCGCGACCGTGACGCCGACGGGCGACTGCGCGACGCGCACGACACCCTCTACGCCGAGTACTGGGAGCGCCTCACGCCGCTGCCCGGGGCGGCGGACCTGCTGCGGGCCTGCGCCGAACGGGGCCTGCGGGTGGTGCTCGCCACGTCGGCCGCCGAGCACGAGGTCGCCGCCCTGCGCCGGGCGCTGGACGCGGACGACGTCATCGCGGCGGTCACCTCGTCGGCGGACGCGAAGCAGAGCAAACCGGCGCCGGACATCCTGGTCGCCGCGTTGGACCAGTCCGGCCTGCCCGCCGAGCGGGTGGTCTTCGTCGGCGACTCGGTGTGGGACGTCGCCGCCGCCGGCAAGCTCGACATCCCCTGCGTCGGGCTGACGTGCGGCGGGACCAGCCGGGGCGAGCTGGCCGGCGCCGGCGCGGTGGCGGTCTACGACGATCCGGCCGCGCTCCTGGCGGCGCTCGACGACTCACCGCTGACCCGCTCGACGTGAGCGCTGCTCGGGGCTGAGGCATAGCCGGCGCGCCGCCGGGGCAAGGTCTGTCACCACCTGCCCGCACCTCGCGGGCGGCGTTCGGAGGTGGTGCGGTGGAACCGGTGGACGTGGCGTTCGCGGTGGTGGGTCTCGGCGCCCTGCTCGCCGGCGTACTCCCCCGGCTGCTGGAACGCCGGCCGCTCTCCATGCCCATCGCGTTCCTCGGCCTCGGCATGGCGGTGTTCGCGCTGCCCATCGGTCTGCCGGTGCCGGACCCGCTGGCCCGTCCCGAACTGGCCACGCACCTCACCGAGATCGGGGTGATCGTCGCGCTGATGGGCGCCGGGCTGAAGATCGACCGACCGTTGAGCTGGTCGGGCTG
The DNA here is from genome assembly GCF_004348525.1 of Micromonospora sp. 15K316. GTDB lineage: Bacteria > Actinomycetota > Actinomycetes > Mycobacteriales > Micromonosporaceae > Micromonospora. The sequence continues at coordinate 14,281 of NZ_SMKG01000124.1, forward strand.
GTCCTCCACCTGGCGCCTGCTGGCCGTCGCGATGCCGCTCTGCATCGTGGCGGTGGCCCTGCTCGGCTGGTGGTGGGCGGGTCTGGTGCCGGCTACCGCACTGCTGCTCGGCAGCGCGCTCGCGCCCACCGACCCGGTTCTCGCCTCGGACGTCCAGGTCGGCGAGCCGACCGACGCGGAGGACTCGGAGGACGAGGTGCGGTTCGCCCTCACCTCGGAGGCCGGGCTGAACGACGGGCTCGCCTTCCCGTTCGTGTACGCGGCGATCGCCGTCGCGGGCACGAGCCTCGCCCCCGGCGACTGGCTGGCCCGGTGGCTCACCGTCGACGTCGTCTGGAAGGTCGGTATCGGGGTCGGTGGCGGGCTGCTCGTCGGCTGGCTGCTGGGCAAGCTCTTCTTCCGCGCGCCGAGGCAGCTGCGGCTGGCCCGGCACGCCGAGGGCTTCCTCGCGCTGGCCGCCACCTTCCTGGCGTACGGGCTGGTGGAGGTGGCCGGCGGCTACGGCTTCCTGGCCGTCTTCGTGGCCGCCCGGGCGATCCGGGCCGCCGAACGGACCCACGAGTACCACACCGTGCTGCACGACTTCGCCGAGCAGGTCGAGCGACTGCTCACCGTCCTGTTGCTGCTGCTCTTCGGCGGCGCGGTGGTGGGCGGGCTGCTCGCCCCGCTGACCGTCCCGGCCGCCGCGGTCGGCCTGGTCCTGGTCTTCGTGCTCCGGCCCCTGCTCGGCTGGCTCTCGTTGCGCGGCGCGCCCGGACGACCGGCCGAGCACTGGGTGATCGCGTCCTTCGGCATCCGCGGCGTCGGCTCGTTCTTCTACCTCGCGTACGCGACCACGAAGGCGGATTTCCCACAGGCCGACCTGGTCTGGGCCACCGTCGGGCTGGTGGTGATCGTCTCGGTGCTGGTGCACGGCATCGCGGCGACCCCGGTCATGCAGCTGCTGGACCGTGCCGACGCGCGTACCGGTGATCCTGTGCCGGATCGCCCGGCCGAACCGGCGGCCAGCGCCGCCACGGGTTGAGCCGGCCTGTCGCCACGCGCATGAACCGGCGAGGCCGGGGGTATTGGCACACCTGTTCGACGAGAGGTGGAGATCATGACGGACCGCAGCAAGGCCGAGGTCAACCCGCAGGGCGCGATCAAGGACCCCGACGAGTGGCTCACCGGCGCGGAGCCGCCCACGGCGGCGCAGGAGTCGTACCTGACCACGCTCGCCCGGGAGGCGGACGCCGAGGTCCCCGACGGGCTCACCAAGGCGGAGGCGTCCAAGCGGATCGACGAACTCCAGGAGGAGACCGGCCGGGGCCAGTGACGCTGGCGAGGTCGCCGGGTCGGGCCAAGGCGGCCTCGGGCCCCGACCGGCGGGCCGGCCGTACGTGCGCGACCCGCGCCGCGGATCGCGCGTAAGTACGCGACCGCGCCAGCGGCCGCAACCATCGTGGTGAGCCCGATACCTCAGAGGCATAAATATGCCTGTGAGGTATCGGGCGCGCGACGGCCAGTGGCGTCGCCGCGCCGCACACCGGCCCGCGACGCGCTTCGCTCGGCCGACACCGTGCATCGCCCGGCCGGCACCGGCCGGCACCGCGCTTCGTTCGGCACTGGCAGGTCGGCGTCGGGTTCGGCGGCACTGGCAGGTCGGCGCCGTGTTCGGCCGGCACCTGGCCTGGGCGGGGCGGGGCCACTCAGCGCGGCGGGAGCCGGTGCAGCTCGACCCGGTCGAGCCGACCCGCCGCGACCCGGGCGGAGAGGTAGGTGGCGTACGGCTGGGCCCGCCGGTCGGTCGGCGAACCGGGGTTGAGCAGCCGCAGCCCACTCGGGGCGACGGTGTCCCACGGAATGTGGGAGTGCCCGAAGACCAGCAGATCCGTGTCCGGGAAGCGGGCGGCGCAGCGCTGCTCACGGCGGGTACGCGGCCCCGTCTCGTGCACCACGGCGACCCGCAGCCCGTCGAGCTCCACCCGGGCGACCTCGGGCAGCCGGGCCCGCAACGCCGGGCCGTCGTTGTTGCCGTACACACCGACCAGGCGTCGGGACCGGGCCTGCACGGCGTCCAGCAGCGATTCGTCGATCCAGTCGCCCGCGTGCAGCACCACGTCGGCCTCCTCGATCGCCGTCCAGAGCGGCACGGGCAGGTCCCGCGCCCGCTTCGGCACGTGGGTGTCCGCGGTGATGACGAGGCGCACCCGCCCATTCTCGCCGAGCGGGCCCGGCGACGCGCGGCGTCACCGGGCGGCGCGGTGGCGTTACCGGGCGGCGCGGTGGCGTTACCGGGCGGCGCGGTGGCGTTACCGGGC
>NZ_SMKG01000125.1 GCF_004348525.1 Micromonospora sp. 15K316
CGGTAGGGGGTCGGGTCGGGCGGGGTCAGGTGCCGGGAGCGCCAGAGATAGCCGCCCGCGAGCAGGGTGACCAGTCCGGTCAGCAGGAAGAGCAGCCGGTAGTCGAGCGCACCGACCAGCAACGCGCCGACGCCTATCGAGAGGGCCTGGGGCCCGCTGACCACCGCCTCGGAGGCGGCCGTGACCCGGCCGAGCAGGCGCGGCGGGGTACGACGCTGGATGAGCGTGTTCAGGCCGACCATGGTCAGCGGGATCGACACCCCGGCCAGCAGCACCGCCGCCACCCCGAGCCGGAGATCGGGATAGGCCAGCGCCAGGGCGGCCGGCCCGAAGAACGCCACTCCGGTCGCGAGGGTGCCCACCTCGCCGAGACGGCGTACCGCACCGGGTGAGCAGAGCCCGCCGACCAGCCCGCCGACGCCCTGCACGGTGACCAGGACCCCGACGAACGCGGCGTCCCGGCGGAGCCCCTGGTCGACGTATGCGAAGATCAACGACTCGGTGAAGCCCATCACGAGCGAGCCGAGCCCGTAACCGAAGAGCGCCCGACGCAACGCGGGTTCACCGGCCAGATGCCGCAGGCCCGCACTCACCTCGGCCGACCAGCGCGGCCCCGCGAGCACCGGCGTCTCCTCCCGGGTACGCAGCATCCCCACCACCGCGGCCGCCGTCACGAACCCGAGCACACCGACCCCGGCCAGGGCGGGGCCGCCGATCGCGGCGTAGAGACCGGCGCCGGCGAGCGGGCCGATCAGGCGCAGCCCCTGGCGTACGGTCTGGAGCACGCCGTTCGCCTCGGCCAGCAGCTCGATCGGGACCAGTTGCCGGATCAGCCCGCTGAGCGCGGCGCTGAGCGCGAGGTACGAGAGTCCGTACAGGGCGGCCACCGCGTACACGATCCACACGTCGTCGCGGTCCCGGACGAGGAAGAGCGGGCCCAGCAGCACCGCGGTCACCAGGTTCGCCAGCACGAAGAACGGTCGCCGCGGGTACCGGTCGACGAACCACCCGACCAGCGGCGCCAGCGTCATCGGCGCGATGACCGCGAAGATGGTGGCACCCGCCATGCCGTCGGAGCCGGTGAGGTCCTTGACCCAGATGGCGAGCGCGAGCAGCAGGATGGACTCCGCGCTCATGCTGGCCAGCAGCCCGCAGAAGAGCAGGCGGAACTCGGGTCGGCGCAGGACGTGGCGCATGGATCCTCCGGCTGGCGGTGGCGTACCCGCGCTGGGCACGCTCTTCGGGGTGGCGTGGGCGGTCCGGACGCCGTCGTGGGGCGGTCGCACGTTCCACGGTCCTCTTTTCTGCAAGACACGCCCCCGCTGGAACGTCCGACACCGGCCGCGCCGTCCATACTGACCGTGGGGGGCGAACTTCATACAGTTACCGTCGCGTCTGCGGCGGTCGATGGGAAAGAGGACACCCTTGCCTCCTGCCTCACCCAGCCCGATCCTGCGCCGCCGCAGGCTCGGCACCGAGCTGCGCCGACTGCGCGAGACCGCGGGCCTCACCGGGGACCAGGTCATCGAGCGGATCGGCTGGGCATCCGCGTCCAAACTGTCCCGTCTGGAGAACGGACGCAGCCGGCCGGATCCGGAGGACGTCCGGACCCTGCTCGACCTCTACCGGGCCGACGAGTCGCTCCGTGACGAGCTGCTCGGCATCACCCTGGAGGCCGGCGACATGCGCGGCTGGCTGAAGAACTTCCCGGTCATGACCCAGCAGCAGCGCAGCTTCGCCGAGCTGGAGGCGGGCTGTGCCGGGATCTCCGAGTACAACCCGGTGCTCGTCCCCGGGCTGTTGCAGACGGCCGGCTACGCGGGCGTACGGATCGCCTCGGCCCGGCAGGTCGCCGACCAGGCCGGTGATCCGGAGCCCGCCGAGGAGACGGAGACGGAGGTGCAGGCCCGTCTCGCCCGGCAGTCGCTGCTCACGCGGGAGTACGACCCACCCCGCTACACCGCGGTCATCGAGGAGGCGGCGCTCGGCCACCGGGCCGGCCCGCCGGAGGTGCTGCACGAGCAGTTGGTCCAGCTCTGCGAGCTGGCCCTGCTGCCGAACGTGACGCTGCACGTGCTGCTCCGCGAGACCCGGGTCGGCGAGTGGTACCTCCCGCCGACCGCGTTCTCCCTCTACCGGTTCGCCGATCCGCTCGATCCGGAGACGGTCGCCATCGAAGGTGGCTTCACCGACGTCATGTCGACCGACGCAAAAACCCTGAATCGCTATAAAGTGGTGTTCGAGTGGCTATGTACGGCGGCACTTCCCGCCTCGGACACCCTCGCCTGGCTGATCGAGTCGACGGGACGGCTGACCGAGGCGGACTCCCCGTCCACAGTGGCGTACGGGCCGGCAACGGCGCCGGTCCAACGCCGCCGGCAGCCGGGGCGACTGACGGAACGGTGATCCACGGGGGACCCTCCGTCGGAGCGTGCACCACTCGTCCCATCGGAGCGGTTCGAATGGAGCAACCATGAACGAGATCCGCAACAACGTGTCCGTCCCCGCCCGACAGCTGGCGGACGCCCCGTGGCGCAAGAGCACCCGCAGCCAGACCTCCAACTGCGTGGAGGTCGCCCCGGTGGGCGCCGCCGCCATCGCGCTGCGGGACAGCAAGGACCCGCAGGGCCCGGTGCTGTTGTTCAACCGTGCCGGTTGGCTCGGCTTCATCGCGGGCGCGAAAGAGGGTCAGTTCGATCTGAACTGACCGGGTCGACGAGACAGGGCCGCCGGTGGCACGCCGGCGGCCCTGTCGCATTTCCGACCGGACCGCCGCTGACCAGCCATCCCCTGATCGGACGACGCTCCGAACCAATCGTCGAGTTTCACTTGCTGGGACGAACACGGCGCGTAACATGACGAGTGAGTGACGTGGAACTTCCACACCGGCTCACCAGTCGCGGCTCATCGGAGACCCCCATGCGGTTCCTGATCGTTCGCACCGACATCCGCTCCGTCGCCGACGGGGACATCGCCGCCGCCTGGGCCGGCGGCCACCGGTTGCGCGACGAGACGACCGCGCCCGAACCACGCCGGCAGGTCGTCCACGCCGAAGACCGGGAGGCCGCCCTGCACCTGGCCCGCGCCCTGGCCTCGGTGGGCGCGGTCCGCGCGGGCCGGCAACGGATCAAGGTGCTGCCGCTCGGCGAACCCCTACCCGCCTACGGCAGCCGGCAGACATGAGGCGTCCGTCGTGGCCGGACCGGCTCCCCCGCCGTGTTCCTCGCCCACCGACCACGACGGCCCGTGTTCCCGGCCCGTGACCGCCGCGGCAACGACGGTCACGGGCCGGGACCGCATCCGGCACGGCCGCTCCGGCGGCTCCCGCACTCAGCGCGCCTCGTCCACCCAGCCGTCCAGCCAGCGATGGATCAGGAAGAGCGCGATCGACGCGGGTGGCGGCAGCACCAGTTGGGCGCCCCCGCCCACGTCCACCGTCCGGCCGGCCAGCGCCGCGCCGATCTCCGCCCGGGTGAACCAGCGGGCGTACGCGATCTCGGTGGGGTCGATCCGCACCGGGTCCTCCGGGTCGGCGGTGGCCAGGAAACCGAGCATCAGCGAACCGGGGAACGGCCAGGCCTGGCTACCGACGTACGTGATGTTCCCGACCCCGACGCCGACCTCCTCGCGGACCTCGCGCAGCACTGCGGCCTCGGCCGACTCCCCCGGCTCGACGTAGCCGGCGAGGCAGGAGAAGCGCCGCTGCCCGGGGCTGCTCGGCCAGGCGGCGTTGTTGCCCAGCAGGCACCGCCCCGCCAGGCCCGCCACCCCGTCATACACCAGCACGATCATGGCCGGGTCGGTACGCGGCCAGACCCGATCACCGTCGCGGTCGATCCGGGACCAACCCGCCTCGTCCATCTCGGTCGGTGACCCGCTGGCCGACGAGTAGCCGTGCCGGATGTGCCAGTTGAGCAGCGCCAACGCCGTGGTGAACAGGCCGGCGTCCCGGTCGCTGAGCAGGTGGCCGACGTCGCGCAGGCCGACCACCCGGCTGCCGGCCAGCTCCGGCAACGGAGTGTCCACCGCGAAGACGGGCGTCCCGTCCTCCTCCACCCCGAGGAACATCGCCGCCGCCTCGCTGCCCGGTGGCAGGTCATCGGCGCTGAACAGGACCAGCTCCGGCGGGTTCGCGTCCGTCCGTACCAGCGTCCGGCCCTCCGCCGTGGAGTCCAACACCAGCACCCGACCCCGCAGCCACGCCTCCGCCAGCCAGACCCGATCCGTACGGTGGTGCGCGGCCCGATCCAGCGTGGAACGGGCCAGTGGTGGGGCGCTCTCCCCGCTCATGACGATGTCTCGACCGGGGTCAGCGTGGCCAGCGACGGGGCGATCCGTTCGGCGTCCCCGAGCACCACGGTGACCGCGTTCGCCGGGGCGAGGTAACGGGCCCCGGCCTCCGCGACGTCCTCGACGGTGGCCTTCGCGAGCCGTGCGGCGTGCTCGGCCAGGAAGTCCAGCCGCAGGCCGTTGCCCGCGTACGCGCTGACGAGAGCGGCCAGGCCGGCCTGGGTGGACATGCCGAGCTGAAGGGTGCCGAGCGCGTACTGGCGGGCCTGCTCCAGCTCCTCCTCCTTCGGCGGCAGCGAGGCGAGCCGGCCCAGCTCGTACATCGTCTCGAGCAGCGCCGGAGCGGTCACCTCGGTCGCCACCTCGGCGCCGGCGACCAGCACCGAACCGGCCACCGAATGTTCGACCACCGAGTGCGGTCCGTAGGTGTAGCCCTTGTCCTCGCGGATGTTCTCGACCCAGCGCGAGGAGAAGTAGCCCCCGAAGATCAGGTTGGCCAGCTGCAGCGCCGCGTGGTCCGGGTGGGTGCGGGGCACCGCCGGCAGCGCGACCCGCAGCGACGACTGCACCGAACCCGGCCGGTCGACCAGCAGCAGCGGGCCCGGCTCCAGCGGCGGGGCGGACGGCAGCTCGGCCGGCTGCCCGTCGCCCTTCCAACCGGAGAGCGCCTCCTCGGCGGCGTCCAGCGCGCGGTCCGGGTGCACATCGCCGACCAGCACCAGCACCGCGCCGGCCGGGTGTACCCGCTCGCCGTGCAGCCGACGCAGGACGGGCGGACGGACCGCCCGAACCTGATCCGGCTCCGGGGTCTGCACCGCGTACGGGTGCCGGCCGTAGATCCGCTTGAGCAGCGCCGTCCGGGCCAGGTGGGCGGGCTGGCTCTGAGCGACCTGGATCCGGTCGACCAGGCGATCCCGCTCGATCTCCACCCAGTCACCCGGATAGGTGGCCCCGGTGAGGACATCGGCGAGCAGCTCCAGCATCCGGCCCAGACCGGAGACGAGGCTCGCCCCGGAGAGCATGAGCCGGTCCGGGTCGACCCCGGCGGCGAGACCACCGCCGACCTTCTGCAGCTCCGCGGCGATCTGCGTCGCGGTGTGGGTCTCCGTGCCGGAGAGCACGGTCTGCGCGAGCATCGCGCCGCGGGCCAGCTGGGTACGCCCGAAGGGCACCCAGAGCCGCAGCTCGACCAGGGGCACCGCCGGCCGGCGTACCGCGATCACGGTGAGGCCGTTGGCCAGCGTCCGCTCCGCCTGCTTCGGTAGCTTGAGCTTGCGATTGGGGCCGAGCGGCGGCAGGGTCCGCGGCGCCGGATCGACGGTTGCCGTCACGTTCTCCTTCTTCGTTCGCGACTGCGGGGCTCGCAAACCCGGCTCACTCCTCGCGCTCACCGGGTCCTTCTTCGTTCGCGACTGCGCGGCTCGCGAACCCGGTCTACTGCTCGCGCTCACCGGGCGCCCCCGGCGATGACCTCGATCGTGGCGCGGCGCTGCGGCCGCAGCATGGCGGCGGCGGCGCGCACCTGCTCGTCGGTGACCTCGCCGACCAGCCGGGGCAGCTCGTTGAGCAGGCCCGGCTCGGCACGCTGCTGCTCCAGCACCGCCATCCGCAGCGCCCGGCCGAGCACCGCGTCGGTGTCGCGCAGCAGGTGGGTGGCCATGCGGGCCTGGGTACGAGCCAACTCCCCCTCGGCCAACCCGTCGGTGGCCAGCCGGTCCAGTTCCTCGTCGACGGTGCGCAGCACCTTCTCCACGTCCCCGCCGGGCGGCAGGTGGGCCTGGAGCAGCAGCGCCGTCGGGTCGCGGACGTCGAACGGGTCGCCCATGAAGCCGAGGTAGCCGCCCACGCTGGTGACCGTGCGGTCCCGCTGCACCAGCCGCTCGACCAGCCGGGAGGCGTCGCCGTCGGTGAGCACCTCGGCCAGCACCACGTACGGCAGGTAGCCGAGGAAGTCGGTGTGCGGGTCCGGTACCCGCCAGGCGCTGGCGACCGCCGGCAGCGGGGCGAGCTTGTCCGTGTACGACGTGCGCCGCTCGGCGGTCAGGTCGGGCTCGGTGAAGTCGGGGCGCTGCGGGGCGGGCCGGGCCGGCACGTCGCCGAAGTGCCGTTCGATGAGCGTGGTCGCCTCCGCCACGTCGATGTCGCCGCTGACCGCCAGTACGGCGTTGCCGCTGGCGTAGTAGCGCCGGAAGAAGTCCGCCGCGTCGGCGACGGTGGCCGACTCCAGGTCGTCGAAGGAGCCGTAGCCGTCGTGGGCGTTGGGGAACGTGTCGAACATGACCGGCGGCAGGGTCAGCCAGGGAAACCCGCCGTACGGCCGGTTCAGCACGTTGACCCGGATCTCCTCCTTGACCACGTCCACCTGGTTACGCAGGTTCTCCTCGGTCAACCGGGGGCCGCGCATCCGGTCGGCCTCGAGGAAGAGCGCCCGTTCGAGGGCGTTGCTCGGCAACGTCTCGAAGTAATCGGTGTAGTCGAGGTGGGTGGAGCCGTTGAAGGTGCCGCCGGCGCCCTGCACGTGCCGGAAGTGGGCCAGCTTCTCCAAATTCTCCGAGCCCTGGAACATGAGGTGCTCGAAGAGGTGAGCGAAGCCGGTGCGTCCCTCCGGTTCGGAGCGGATGCCGACGTCGTAGACGACGGCGACCCCGATCACCGGGGCGCTCCGGTCCGGGGTGAGGACCACCCGCAGGCCGTTGTCGAGGTTGAACCGCTCGACTGGATATTTGGTCGCTGGAATTCTCGATCTCCGCGCCGCCACGTGACCGACCCTAGCGCGTCGACACGTCCGCCACGTGTGACCTTCGACAGCCGCCGCGACCGGGGTAGCCGGCGCATTGACGCACGGGTCCGGGTGCCGCAACGGCGGTCCGGCGCCCACCGCCGGACGGCCGTTGTCTTCGACAGTCCGGTGGTGGGCCGGCAGGCGTCAGTCGCGGCGCGGACGGCGTGGACGACGGGACCGCCCCGACGCACGATGCGTGGGCCGGCCCACCTGCCGCCCATCCCCGTCGGTCGCCCCGCCGGTCGCCCGCCCCGAGGCGGGACGGTTGGCCGCGGCGGGCGCCGGTGGCGCGATCGTCACCGGCACACCGGAGGGTTCCCGTGCCCCGGTCAGCCGGGCCAGCGCGTCGTCGCCGGAGCGCACCTGCACCGACTCGGGGCGGATGCCGGCCGTCGCCATGAGACGGGAGACGTCCCGGCGCTGCTCCGGCACGACCAGGGTCACCACCCGGCCGGCCTGACCGGCGCGGGCCGTACGGCCGCCCCGGTGCAGGTAGTCCTTCGCCTCGGTGGGCGGATCCACGTTGACCACCAGGTCCAGCCCGTCGACGTGGATGCCCCGGGCCGCCACGTCGGTGGCGACCAGGGTGGTCACCAGCCCGGTGCGGAACTGCTCCAGGATCCGGGTTCGCTGCGGCTGCGACTTGCCGCCGTGCAGCGCCGCGGCGCGTACGCCCCGGGCCAGCAGCTGACGGGCGAGCCGGTCGGCCCGGTGCTTGGTGCCGAGGAAGAGGATGGTCCGCCCCTCGCGGGCGGCGATTTGAGTGACCGCGGCCGACTTCTCCGCCGGGTCGACGTGCAGCACGTGGTGGCTCATAGCGGTGACGGTGGCCGTGCCCGGGTCGACCGAGTGCGACACCGGGTCGCTCAGGAAGCGGCGGACCAAGCGGTCCACGCCGCCGTCCAGGGTGGCGGAGAAGAGCATCCGCTGCCCGTCCGGGGCGACCTGCTCCAGCAGCTTCGTGACCTGCGGCAGGAAGCCCATGTCGGCCATCTGGTCGGCCTCGTCGAGCACCGTGACCTGGACCTGGTCGAGGCGGGCGTCGCCACGGTTGATCAGGTCGTGCAGCCGGCCGGGCGTGGCGACGAGCACCTCCACCCCGGCGCGCAGCGTCTCCGCCTGCCGGTGCAGCGACAGACCCCCGACCACCGTCGCGCAGCGCAGCCCGACCGCGCGGGCGTACGGGGAGAGCGCCGCGGTCACCTGCTGGGCCAGCTCACGGGTCGGCACCAGCACCAGCGCCAGCGGACGGCCCGCGCGGGCCCGCCGGCCGGCGGTGCGGTGCAGCAGGGGGAGCCCGAAGGCGAGGGTCTTGCCGGAGCCGGTACGACCGCGGCCGAGCACGTCCCGGCCGGCGAGCGAGTCGGGCAGGGTGGCGGACTGGATGGGGAACGGCTCGGCGATGCCCTGCGCCGACAACGCGGCGAGCAGGGCCGGATCCAGGCCGGTACTGGCGAACGACGGGATGACGTCAGTCATGGGAAAGCCTTCCTCGAGGCGGAACGTGTCGAGGAAGGCGCCGGGGTGGCGCTGTCGCCGAAGCGGCGGAGCCGCCGGCGGTCGCAAGCACGAACCGAATGGGGTACGAGCCGGCCCGCCGCGCGGCGGGCCGGCTCGTCACTGCGCCCCAGGGGGCGAAGTGGGTGGTACGGAGTTACCTGACGATCAGAGCGGGCGGATGTTGGCCGCCTGCGGGCCCTTCTGGCCCTGCGTCACCTCGAACTCGACCCGCTGGTTCTCGTCCAGGCTCCGGTAGCCGGAGGACTGGATCGCCGAGAAGTGCGCGAAGACGTCGGCGCCGCCGTCGTCCGGGGTGATGAACCCGAAGCCCTTGTCAGCGTTGAACCACTTGACCGTGCCAATTGCCATGTTTCGTCTCCTTGACGGAACGTCGAACCCGCACCTGCTGCGAGCCCGGTAGAGCACTCGCGCGGAATCGCGTCGAGCACCTGTCGCTGCTGGTCGCCCCGCCCGGAGAACTCCGGACACAACAAAGTGCGCCTGGGGTCACGATCCACCAGGCGCACACAGAGTCTCTGGTAACCAAAACTGCAACAACGTCAACCTATCACGGATGCGGGCGCGATGTGTCGGGTTCCGCCGTGTCGGGCACGGCGGCGATCAGGTTCGTCAACCCGGCCACGTCGAGCAGATCCGCCGGACGGACGGTCACCCCGTCCCGTACGTAGTGGAAGGCCGCGCCCACCCGGTCGACCGGGACCCCGGCCAACTCCGCCCAGGCCACCCGGTAGACGGCCAGTTGCACGGCGGCGGCCTCCGCCGCGGCGCCGGTCGGCTGCGCGCCGGTCTTCCAGTCCACCACGTCGTACCGGCCGCCCGGACGGCCGAAGACCGCGTCCATCCGGCCCCGGACCACCACCCCGGCGATGACCGTGGCGAACGGCACCTCCACCTCGACCGGCACCCGCTCGGCCCACTCGCTCGCCAGGAAGCGCTCCTGCAACTCGGCGAGAGCCTCGTCCGGAGCGGCGTCCGCGTCGGCCGCTCCCGGCAACTCGTCCACGTCGAGCAGCCGATCCGCACCGAACCGCTGCTCCAGCCAGGTGTGGAAGGCGGTGCCCCGCCGGGCGTACGGGTTGGGCTCGGTGGGCACCGGGCGGCGCAGCGTACGGGCCAGCCCGTGCGGGTCGCGGCGCAACGCCACCAGCTGGGTGACGCTCAGGTGACCGGGGAGCGCCACCTCGACCGGGCCGGTGACCCGGGTCAGCTCGGCGCGCTCGGCCAGCAACAGGTCGACCTCCTGCCGCCAGCGCGCCACCTCCGGGTCGTCCGCCACCGGATCCGGTCCGACGTCGCCCCCGGCCGGCTCGCCGGCAGGCGCGCCGCCGTGCGCGTCGCGGGCACTGGTCGGCGCGGCGTCGCCCGCCTCGCGCGGGCTGCCCGTTTCCGCGTCGGCCCCCGCCCCCTCGGTCAGGAACCGCCGGACCATCGCCGCGGCCTCGGTCAGCGCCGGCCGGCGCGCGCCCAACGGATCGGCCGGCCACTCCGCCCGGAGCACCACCTCGGTGGTCGGATTCACCGCGTCCGGCGCCGGCTCGGCTGCCCAGACGTCGACCAGGTGGCCGGGCCCGCCCTCCGCACCGGCGTCCTGCACCTCGAGCAGGAAGACCGACGGGCCACGGGCCCGCTTGGTCCCCTCCCCCCACCAGTAGCCGGAGCAGAGCAGCAGCCGGCGGGGGCGGGTCACCGCGACGTACGCCAGCCGCCGCTCCTCCCGCTCGTCGTGCGCCCGCCAGTCGTCGGTGAAGTCGGCCAACGCCCGGGCCACCCCGCGCTGGTCGGTCACCTCACCGAGCTCCAACCGGGGCAGGCCGTCGGCGTCGCCGCGCAGCGGGAAGGGAAGTACGCCCAGCCCGCCGAGCCAGTGGTCGGAATTGCGGACCGGACCCGGCCAGACGCCACGGGTGAGGCCGGCGACCGCCACCACGTCCCACTCCAGACCCTTGGCAGCGTGTGCGGTGAGCACCTGCACCGCCCCCTCGACGACCTCCACCTCGCCCGGGGTGAGGCCACGCTCCTCGTCCTCGGCGGCGGCCAGGTAGGCCAGGAACGCCGAGAGCGTCGCCCCCGGCGTCTCGCCGCTGAACCTGGCCGCCACGTCACCGAGCGCGTCCAGGTGACCGCGGGCCAGGCCGGCGTCCCCCGTGCCGTCCCGGCCGGCCCGGACCGCGACCTCCACGTCCAGGCCGACGGTCCGCTCGATGTCCGCGATCAGATCCGGCAGCGACTGGTCGAGCCGGTAGCGGAGCAGCGCCAGCTCCCGACCGTACGCGCGCAGCCGCGCGTAGCCCTCCGCCGAGTACGCCTGCGCCGGGCCGAGGTCGGCCAGCGCCTCGACGAGCGTCGCCTCGTCGAGCTGGTCCGGCGTGATCTCGGGCGCGCCGTCGGCGGCGAGCTGATGCCGGGCCACCGCTATGGCGCGGGCCCGGCGGTGCAGGGCCACCAGGTCACGCGGCCCGATCCGCCAGCGCGCGCCGGTGAGCAGGCGCAGCAGCGCCGCACCGTCGGTCGGGTCGGCCAGCACCCGCAGGGTGCAGACCACGTCGCGCACCTCCGGGGTGTCCAGCAGGCCACCCAGGCCCACCACCTCGACCGGCAGGCCACGTTCGCGCAGCGCCGACTCGATCGCCGGGATCTGGCTGCGTACCCGGACCAGCACGGCGGTCGTCGGCCGCTGCGGCACCGGGATGTGCTCGGGCAGCGCGTCGGGCATCCGGGCGGCCCCCCGCCACGCGGCCAGCACGCTGTCGGCGATCCACGCCGCCTCGTCGGCGTACGTCTCGAGCAGGGCGCAGTGCACGGTGCCGCCGGCCGCGCCGCGCGGGCTGCGATGCGGAATCGGATCGCGGACGGTAGGCGCGGCGTGCAGCTCCGGCACCCGCGCGCCGGCCGCCCGCAGCGGCGTGGCCAGCGCGTTCGCCACCGCGAGGATCTCCGGCCGGTTGCGCCAGCTGGTGGTCAGGCCGAGTGCGGAGGCGGGCGTGCCGTCGCGGCGCGCGAACTCGGCGGGGAACCGGTCCAGCGTGCCCGCCGACGCCCCTCGCCAGCCGTAGATGGACTGGCACGGGTCACCGACCGCGGTCACCGGGTGCCCGCCGCCGAACAGGGCGCCGAGGAGCACCACCTGGGCGTGGCTGGTGTCCTGGTACTCGTCGAGCAGCACCACCCGGTAGCGGTCCCGCTCGATCGCGCCGACCCCCGGGTGGTCCCGGGCCACCCGTGCCGCCCGGGCCAGCTGGTCGGCGAAGTCCATCGCCTCGAAGTCCTCCTTGCGGCGGGCGTACGCCCGGACCAGCGGAAGCAACTTCAGGCGCGTCTGCTGGAGCTGGAGCGCCTTGCGCACGTCGGCGTAGACCCGACCGGGATTCGCCTGCACCTCCGCGAAGAACCGGCCGGTCCAGGCGGCCAGCTCGTCCGGGCCCACCAGGTGCTCGTCCAGCTCGCCGGCGAGCGCCAGCACCGCGTCGGTGACGGTGCTCGGCATCCGGTCCACCTCGGACATGTCGCCGTCGAAGTTGCGCACCAGCAGGTCCACCAACTGCCAGCGGGACGCCTCGGTGAGCAGCCGGGTGGACGGCTCGTAGCCGGCGCGCAGCCCGTGCTCGGCGACGATCCGCCCGGCGTACGAGTGGTAGGTGGCGATGGTCGGCTCACCCGCGAGCGGATCGTCCAGCGGGTCCCGCTGCCGCCGGCCGAGCCGCCGGATCAGCTGGTCGAGACGGGTGCGGACGCGGTGCGCCAGCTCGCCGGCCGCCTTGCGGGTGAAGGTCAGCCCGAGCACCTGCTCGGGACGGACGTACGAGTTGGCCACCAGCCAGACCACCCGGGCGGCCATCGTCTCCGTCTTGCCGGACCCGGCGCCCGCGACCACCAGCAGCGGCTCCACCGGCGCGGCGATGATCGCCGCCTGCTCCCGGGTGGGCGCCGGCAGCCGCAGCAGGCGGGCCAGCTCGACGGGGGTGTAGCGGGGCCCGGCGTCGGCCACCCGGGGCGCCGGGGTCGCGGCGCCGAAGAGGGCGGGCTGGGTCACGGCGACACCTCGGTTCGCGGCTCGGGGCCAGTCGGGCCACTCCTCGCGCTCACGCTCGTCAGCTCACTCCCCGCGTTCCGGCTGCCCCTGGCGGCGGACGGCCGGCGGTTCGACGACCTGGCGCCCCTGACCGGAGACCGGGCAGCTGGTCCGCACCGGGCAGACCCGGCACTTCGAGTTCGCGACGGCGGCGAAGGTGGCGGCCGCCATCGTATCGGCGGTGCGACGCACCAGCGCGGTCGCCCAGCCGGCCTCCGGCCCCTGCGCGGCCGGCGGCTGGCTCTGCTCCTTCGCTTCCTTCGCCGTCGTGCCGAGCTGCACCAGGGCAGCGCCACCGGACTCGTCGCCGAAGTCGGCGAACGCTCCCGCCTCGACGGCCGCCTGGTACGCGCCCAACTGCGGATGCTCGGCCAGGTCGCTCCCGGTCACCGCGGTGGACTTGCCGGTCTTCAGGTCGACCACCACGAGTCGCCCCTCGGCGTCGACCTCCAGCCGGTCGACCCGTCCGACCAGCTCGACGGGGTGGTGCGGGTCGTCCAGACGTACGGCGAACTCGTGCTCGATGGCGAGCAACCGGCGAGGATTCCCGGCCAGCCAGCGGAGCAGCTTGTCGACCATCGCCTCGGCCCGCGACCGCTCCGGCCCGGCCATCCAGCGGGCGGCCAGTTCGATGGCGTCGAACCTGGCGGCCACGTAGTCGAGCAGCGCGCCCCGGTCGGCGCTGGCGTCCTCGGCGAGCATCGCGGCAGCGTGCACCAGATTGCCCACTCCCTGTGCGGTGCTGGCCGGCGCGTTGCCGCCGTGCCGCTCCAGCAGCCAGCGCAGGCTGCACCGCAGCGCGCTCTCCATCGCCGAGGGGGTCACCCGGACCGGCTCCCCCTCGTCCACCAGCGGGCGGTCGTCGGAGAGCCCGCGCAGCCCCCACCAGTCGTCGGGATGCGCGCCGGAGACCCCGGCCGCCGCGAGCCGGGCCAGCTCGGCCGCCGCGGCGCGCCGCCGGGCGTACGGGACCGCCGGGTCGACCACCACGGTGCGCAGCTCGGCGACGACGGCGGGCAACGTGAGCGCCCGGGGAGGCCGGGTGACGGGCAGCGCCGAGGGCCGGGCCGGACCCTCATCGGCGTGATCCGTCTGGTCGCCGCCCCTGTCCTCCCCGTCGCCGCGCGACGCGCCATGCTCCGCCGGCCCGCCGTCGGCCACGTCGCCCGGCCCGGGCGGTACCGGGCCCCCGCCGGCCGAGGTTGGACCGCCACCGGCCGAGGTTGGACCGCCACCGGGCGAGGCCGGACCGTCGCCGGGTGGGTCGAGCGGCCCGAGTTCGTGCAGGAAGCGGCTCGGCTGCTCCTCGTGGTCGTCCCCGCCCACCGCCGCCGAGGCGACCGCGCTGACCAGCAGCCGCCGCCGGGCCCGGCTCACCGCGACGTGGAACAGCCGCCGCTCCTCGTCGAGCAGGGCCGAGGTCTGCCCGACCACTGTGGCGACCCCGCCCCCGTCGACGGCGCGGCCGGCGAGCACGTCGACCAGCCGCTCCGAGCCGAGCAGGCTGCCCCGCAGCCGCAGGTCGGGCCAGACCCCCTCCTGGACCCCGGCGACCGCGACCACGTCCCACTCCAGTCCCTTCGCCGCGTGCGCGGTGAGCAGCCGGACGGCGTCGCCCCGGTCGGCGGTCGGGGCGAGGGTGTCGGCCGGCAGCTCCTGGCCGAGCACGTGGTCCAGGAACACCTCCGTACGCGCACCGGGCAACCGGTCGGTGAACCGCGCCGCCGCGTCGAAGAGCACCATGACCGCGTCGAGGTCACGGTCGGCGGCCTCGGCGCGGCGCCGCCGCGCGACGTCCCCCTCGCCGGGCACCGGCCGTCCCCGGCTGATCGCGCCGGCCCACCGCTCGGCCAGGCCGCTGGCCTGCCAGACCGACCAGAGCACGTCCTCGGCGGTGGCGCCGGGACGCTCCGCCGCCGCTCGGGCGCCCGCCAGCAGCGCGGCCACCGTCTGCGCCGGCTCGGCCCATCGCCGGTCGATGCCGGCCAGCTGCGCGGGGTCGCGCAGCGCCTCGACGAGCAGCTCGCCGGAGGGCCGCCGTTCGCCGGCGGCCAGCGCCAGGGCGCGTAGGCCCTGCCGGAGCCGCCGCTCGGCCAGCGGGTCGGCGCCGCCGAGCGGTGAGTGCAGCAGCGCGACGGCGGCCTCCTCGTCGAGCCGCTCCGGTTCGAGCGCGCAGCGCAGCAGCAGGAGCAGTGGCGCGACCGCCGGTTGCAGATGGAGCGGCAGATCCTCACCGTGCACGACGGTGGGCACCCCGGCGGCGTGCAGCGCGCGGCGCAGAGTGGGCAGCTGAAGCGCCGTGGAGCGGAGCAGCACCGCCATCTCCGACCAGGGAACCCCGTCGAGCAGGTGCGCCGTACGCAGCGTGTGGGCCAGCCAGGCGGCCTCGCTCGTCGCCGAGCGGAAGGTGTGCACCTCCACGGCGCCGGGCGGCGTGTCGGGCAGCGGTCGCAGCCTGCGGTGCGTGGCGGGGCCGCGCAGCCGACGGGAGATCCGGCCGGTCGCGGTCAGCAGCCGGGGGCCGGCCCGGTAGGAGGTGGCGAGCAGCACCTGCGCCGCCGGAGCGCCGGACACCGTCCGGAAGCGGTGCGGGAACGTGGTCACCCCGGCCGGATCGGCGCCGCGGAAGGCGTACGTGGATGAATCCGGATCGGCGAAGGCGACCAGCGACTTGCCGCCGCCAGCCACCACGGCGAGCAGATCCAGCTGGGCCGGGTCGGTGTCGGCCAGCTCGTCGACGTAGACGTACGCCAGTCGACGCCGCTCGGCCGCGAGCAGCTCCTCGTCGTCGCGCAACAGCCCGGTGGCGGCCCGGACCAACTCGGCCGGGTCGTAGGCGATCGAGCCACGGTTACTCACGTCCCGCAGTGCCAGCACGGCCACGTACTCCCGCAGGAACCGGGCGGCCGCCGGCCAGTCGGCCCGGCCGAGCTTCTCGCCGAGGCGGGCCAGCTCCACCGGGCCCACCCCGCGTTCGGCGGCCCGCATTAACAGGTCGCGCAGCTGGGCGGCGAAGGCGCGGGTGCGCAGCGCCGGCCGCATCTCCTCCGGCCAGCCGACCGGATCGTCCTCCGGCTCCTCGCCGACGACGTCCAGCAGCTCGCGGATGATCAGATCCTGCTCGGGACCGGTGAGCAGCCGTGGCGACGGCTCGCCCCGCTCGGCGGCGGCGCGGCGGAGCAGCCCGAAGGCGTACGCCGGGAAGGTGCGTACCAGGGGCTCGCGGAGCACCCGGTGACCGTCGCGGGCCACCCGGGCCTCGATCCGGTGGCGCAGCGCGGTGGCGCCCCGCCGGCTGAAGGTGAGCACGAGGATCCGCTCGGGGTCGACCCCCTCGGTCACCCGCGCGGCGACCGCCTCGACGAGGGTGCTGGTCTTGCCGGTGCCCGGGCCACCCAGGACGAGCATCGGGCCGTCGGTGTGCCCGATCACCTCCGCCTGCACCGGGTCGGCCCGTCGCGTCGCGCCGTCACCCGGACGCCACGGCCGGCCCGCCGCCCGCTCGCCCACGGCCGGCGCCGCAGCCGCACCGTCGCCTTCTGCTCGACCGGGTCGATCACCTGCCGGTCGCGCCGACGTGCCGCCCTCGACGGTCACACCCGACGGTAGCCGGATCTCGTCGACCGACCCCTCGGCCCGGTCGACCCCGCCGGCCGACCCACCGGGCCGGTCGACCCCGCCGGCCGACCCACCGGGCCGGTCGACCCCGCCGGCCGACCCACCGGGCCGGTCGACCCCGTCGGTCGGCCCTGCGGGCCGACGCACCAACCGGTACGCCTGCATCAGCTCATCCCACCACGCCCCTACGAC
>NZ_SMKG01000126.1 GCF_004348525.1 Micromonospora sp. 15K316
ACAGGTGAAAGAGTGCCCGGCTGGGCGGGGTGAGGGTGGGGCGAGGCGGTCACGCGGTGTGGTCGACGACCACCTTGCCGAAGACCTCACCGGTCCGCAGGCGGGCGAAGGCCTCCTCGACCTTGCTGAACGGCACCACGCTGTCGACCACCGGACGGACCTGCCGGTCGGCGCAGAACGCCAGCAGCTCGTACAGCTCGCCGGGGGTGCCCATCGAGGTGCCGAGGATCTCCAGCTGCATGGCGAAGACCCGGCGCAGGTTCACCTTCGGCTCGTGCCCGGCGGTGGCGCCGGAGACGACGATCCGGGCGCCGGGCGCGGCGGACTTCAGCGAATGGTCGAAGGTGGCCGCGCCGACCGTCTCGATCACCACGCCCACCCGCTCCGGCAGCCGGGCGCCCGGCTCGACCCCGGTCGCGCCCAGCTCGGCGATCCGTTCCCGCTTGCCGGCGTCGCGGCTGGTCGCGTACACCCGCTTGCCCATGGCCACGGCGAGCGCGACGGCCGCCGTCGCCACTCCGCCGCCGCCCCCCTGCACCAGCACGGAGTCGGCCTCGTCCACCCGGCCCTTGGTGGTCAGCATCCGCCAGGCGGTCAGCCAGGCCGTGGGCAGGCAGGCCGCGTCGGCCGGCGCCAGCCCGGCGGGCAGGGGCACCAGGTTCGCCCGCGGTACGGCCACCCGCTCGGCGAGCGTGCCCGGGAAGTGCTCGGAGAGGATGGAGAGCCCGCGCGGGTCGCCCGGGGTGGGGACGACCGGGTAGACGACGACCTCGTTGCCCTCCGGGTCGATCCCCGTCGCGTCGCAGCCGAGGATCATCGGCAGCTGTGCCTCGGTGAGACCGACACCGCGCAGCGACCAGAGGTCGTGGTGGTTGAGCGAGCTGGCCCGCACCTCGACGGTCACCCAGTCGTCGGCCGGGTGGGTCGGCTCTGGCCGCTCCCCCACGGTGAGCGCGGCGAGCGGGTTGGCGTCATCGAAGCGGGAGGCGAAGGCGGCACGCATGGTCGGCACCGTAACAAGCTGAGCGACCGTTAAGAAGGCCCCTCCCTGTGCCGAACGCGACAGGGAGGGGCCTTGTGTCGGCCCGCGCGGCGAGGTTCAGGCGCGGGCGACGCCGTCGCGGCGGGCCGCCTCGGCGACCGCCTCCGCCACCGCGGGCGCGACCCGCGGGTCCAGCGGCGACGGTACGACCGCCTCGGCGGTGAGCGTCTCGGCGACCACTCCGGCGATGGCGTCGGCGGCCGCCACCTTCATCCCGTCGGTGATCCGGGTCGCCCGGGCGTCGAGCGCGCCGCGGAACACGCCGGGGAAGGCGAGCACGTTGTTGATCTGGTTCGGGTAGTCGCTGCGCCCGGTGGCGACCACGGCGACGTGCCGGGCCGCCACCTCCGGGTGCACCTCGGGCGTGGGGTTGGCCAGGGCGAAGACGATGCCGTCCGCCGCCATGCCGGCGACCGCCGCCTCCGGGATCTGCCCGCCGGAGACGCCGATCAGCACGTCGGCGCCGCGCAGCGCCTCGGTGATGTCGCCGGTACGCGCCTCGGCGTTGGTCATCGCGGCCAGCTCGGCCTTCGTACCGGTCAGGTCGGTGCGGTGCCGGCCGATGATCCCCTTGGAGTCGCAGACCACCACCTGGTCGGGGTCCACCCCGCCCGCGATCAGCATCCGGGTCACGGCGACCCCGGCGGCGCCGGCGCCGCTGACGGCCACCCGGAGGTCGCCGAGCTTGCGGGTGAGCAGCGTCGCGGCGTTGCGTAGCGCGGCGAGCACCACGATGGCGGTGCCGTGCTGGTCGTCGTGGAAGACCGGGATGTCCAACGCCTCGTCGAGCCGGCGCTCCACCTCGAAGCAGCGCGGAGCGCTGATGTCCTCCAGGTTGATCCCGCCGAACGACGGGGCGAGCGCCCGCACGATCGCCACGATCTCGTCGACGTCCTGGGTGTCCAGGCAGACGGGTACCGCGTCCACGCCGCCGAACTGCTTGAACAGCACCGCCTTGCCCTCCATCACGGGCAGCGCCGCGCGGGGACCGATGTTGCCGAGCCCGAGCACCGCCGAGCCGTCGGTGACCACCGCGACGGTGTGCGAGGCCCAGGTGTAGTCGGCGGCCAGCGCCGGGTCGGCGGCGATCGCCTCGCACACCCGGGCGACTCCCGGGGTGTACGCGAGGGAGAGGTCCTCCCGGCTGGTGAGCGGCACCGTCGAGGCGACGGCCATCTTGCCGCCCCGGTGCAGCCGGAAGACGGGATCAGCGGGGTCCACGGGGGACGAAGGCATCGGTGACTCCAGAAATCTGTCGAGCAGACGGGGCGGCTCGCTCGGCACGCGAGGTGGGCGGCGAGCGGTGGCACGCGGTGCAGGGGGTCACCCGGGCACTTTCCGAGCATAGTGTCGGCGGCACCCGCCGGACGTGCGCAGGGTCATAACCGTCGCGCTCGGACCCGGCCGGGCCGGGGCCAGTAGCGGGCCAGCACCCGGCCGCGCACGTCGGCCACGCCGTACGCCCGGGAGTCGTCGGTGACCAGGTCGTTGTCCCCGTGCAGCCACCAGCCGCCGTCCTGCGCCCGGACCACCCGCTTGACCACCAGGAGGTCCGGGCGGCTGCGGAAGACCGCGACCACCACGTCGCCGGGGCGTACCGGCCGACCGCCCCGGCGCACCAGCAGCGCGTCGCCGTGGCGCAGCGTCGGCGCCATGGACGGGCCGGTCACCAGGACCGCGGTGAGCGGCCAACGCAGCCGCTGCGGTTCCGCCGGGTGACTGGGCGGCATGGTTTCACCTCCACCGGGTCGGGGAGCCGGTCCAGGAGTAATGTCGTCTTGGATCATCGCAAACTTCCCATGGAGGATCCCGATGCGACTTCCACGCATCCTTACGCCCCGTGTCGCGGCGAGCGCCCACTGCGACCTGCCCTGCGGCGTCTACGACCCGGCCCAGGCCCGCATCGAGGCCGAGTCGGTGAAAATGATCTGCGAGAAGTACCAGGCGAACACCGACCCGGAGTTCCGCACTCGCGCGATCATCATCAAGGAGCAGCGCGCCGAGCTGGTCAAGCACCACCTCTGGGTGCTCTGGACGGACTACTTCAAGGCCACCCACTTCGAGAAGTACCCGCAGCTGCACCAGCTCTTCAACGAGGCCACCAAGCTCGCCGGCTCCGGCGGCGTCAAGGGCAGCCTCGACCCGGCCACCGCCGACCAGCTGCTGCAGAAGATCGACGAGATCTCCAAGATCTTCTGGGAGACCAAGAAGGCGTGACGCTCGGAGCTCAGGCACCGACGATCCGGCCGGTACGTCCCGAGGACGTACCGGCCGTCGTCGCCATGGTGCACGAACTGGCCGCGTACGAACGCGCCCCCGACCAGTGCCACCTCACCGACGAGCAGCTGACCGCCGCGCTCTTCGGCCCGGCGCCCGCGCTCTTCGGCCACGTCGCCGTGGACGCGCGGGACGAGCCGATCGGGTTCGCGCTCTGGTTCCTCAACTTCTCGACCTGGGCCGGGGTGCACGGGATCTACCTGGAGGACCTCTACGTCCGCCCGGCCGCCCGGGGCAGCGGTGCGGGCCGGCTCCTGCTGGCCACCCTCGCATCGATCTGCGTCGAGCGGGGCTACCGCCGACTCGAGTGGTGGATGATCAACTGGAACCCGGCGGCGGGCTTCTACGCCGCGATCGGCGCGGAGAAGATGGACGAGTGGGTTCCCTACCGGCTCAGCGGCGAGGCCCTGCACGGGCTCGCCCGCCAGGCGGTGACGGCCCCCACGCAGACGACCGTCTGAGCGGGTAGAGTCCCCGACCGGGGGGATGAGTGGTGACTCAACTGACCGGCCAGGCGGCCACCGACGACGATGTCGTGCACCTCACCGTGCCCGCGGACGGCGGTTACCTGGGCGTGCTCCGCACCGCCACCGCCGGCCTCGCGGCCCGGCTGCAGTTCGCCCTCGACGAGATCGAGGATCTGCGTATCGCCGTCGACGAGGCCTGCGCCATGCTGTTGGCCATCGCCACCTCCGACGCGGAGCTGGAGTGCCGCTTCTCGGTGACGGAGGACGCGCTGACCGTCGAGGTGACCGTGCCGACGGTGCGCGGTGCCACGCTCCCCGCCGAGTCCTCCTTCGCCTGGAAGGTGCTCACCGCGCTCACCACGTCCGCGAGCGCCACGGCCGGCGACGGGCGGGCGACCATCTCCCTGCTCACCCGGCGGTCCACCGGCTACTGAGCCGCCGTCCGCCGGCTCAGGAGAAGCCCAGGGCCCGGTTGCTGGCGGGAGCGACCAGCAGCGCGCTCACACCGAGGCCGAGCGCCATCAGCGGTACGCCCAGCCAGCCCAGCCCGCCCTGGATCATGTACCAGCCGATCGGCAGGAGCATCAGCTGGAGCACGATCGCCGGGGCGCGCGCGCCCGCGCGGCGGCGGTACAGCGCCCCACCGAGCGCCCAGAGGGCCACGGCGCCGGCGACCGCGAACCCCGTCACCAGCAGGGCCGAGGTCAGGCCGACTGTGGTCTCCGCGGTCAGGTCGGCCCAGATCAGCCAGACGGCGATCAGCCCCACGGCGACCGCTTCGCCGCGCAGCAGCCGTACGGCCCAGCGGAGCGTGACGGGAATCGGGTCTGCGTCGGTGGTCACGGGCGCCACGATACTCGGGCTGCCGGGAGGTACAGTGCCGCCCATGCGGGCCGTCCTGGTGGTCAACCCGAAGGCCACCACCACCAGCGAGCGCAGCCGGGACGTGCTGGTCCGGGCGCTGCGCAGCGAGGTAGACCTGACCGTGCGCTACACCCGCCGGCGGGGTCACGCGACCGCGCTGGCCCGGGAGGCCGCCGAGGAGGGGGTCGACGTCGTCGTCACGCTCGGTGGCGACGGCACGGTGAACGAGGTGGTCAACGGCCTGATGACGGCGCAGCCGCCCACCGTGCCCGGCGCGGCGTCGCCGGCCGAGCGGCTGCCGGCGCTGGCCACCGTGCCGGGCGGGTCGACGAACGTCTTCGCGCGGGCGCTGGGCCTGCCGCGGGAGTGGCCGGAGGGGACCAGCATGATCCTCGAAGGTCTGCGCCTCGGTCGCTACCGGACGATCGGTCTGGGCCGGGCCGACGACCGCTACTTCACCTTCTGCGCGGGTTTCGGGCTGGACGCCGCGGTGATCCACCGGGTGGAGCAGGCACGCCGCCGGGGACGGGTCTCCAGCCCCGGCCTCTACCTGCGTGCGATGTTGAGCCAGTACTTCTTCGCCTCGGATCGGCGGCACCCGGCCGTACGGCTGGAGCGGCCGGGCGAGCCGGTGGAGGACGGCCTCTCCACGGCCATCATCCAGAACACGGCTCCGTGGACCTACCTGGGCGACCGGGAGGTCAACCCCAATCCGAAGGCCTCCTTCGACCTGGGCCTCGACGTCCTCGCGCTGCGCCAGCTACGGGTGCCCAGTACGACACGGACGGTCACCCAGTTCTTCTCCGCTCGACCCGATCCCCCGGGACGGCGGGCGCTGCGCCTGCACGACGTCGCCGAGTTCACGCTGCTCTCCAGCCGCCCGCAGGCGTTCCAGCTCGACGGTGACTACCTCGGCGAGCGGGAGAAAGTCAGATTTGCATCCGTTCCTGCCGCACTCAGAGTAATCTGCTAGCTCTCGGGTACCACCGCAGGTTGACGCGGCCGCCGCACCGTACGAGGCAGGCCGCCACGCCGAAGGGAGGGTGCCGGAAATGTCAGCGTTGACACCTCATCCGTACTATATTGATCCTCGACTGTGGCACTCCGGGTAACCAGAGGGCCCAAGAATCCGGACAAATGGGTTGTGGGCTTGCTCACCGCACGGAGTTTTTCCGAGCGTCACCCTTGACATTGCGTGAGTTCGTGAAAGTATTCACAAGCGAACTTGAGTTACCGGGACATCGCCTGGACGCACTCACGAAGCGGAGTAGTTCCAGCAGGTCCCCGGGGCCAACAGCCTGCTCACGCATTGCCGAATAGTCGAACGCGAACCGTTACGACCGGCGATGCGGACGCATATAGGAAAAGCACCAAAAGCATTACTGCCACCCATCCAGAATGAGGAGTGTTGCCGCCATGGACTGGCGTCACCATGCTGTCTGCCGCGACGAGGACCCGGAGCTGTTCTTCCCGATCGGGACGTCTGGCCCGGCTCTCCTGCAGGTCGAGCAGGCCAAGGCCGTCTGCCGGCGCTGCTCCGTGACCGACCAGTGCCTGCAGTGGGCGCTCGAGTCGGGTCAGGACGCTGGCGTCTGGGGCGGAATGAGCGAGGAGGAGCGGCGCGCCCTCAAGCGCCGCGGTGGCCTCCGGGTGCTGCGCGCCCACTCCGCCTGACCACGACACAGCTGCACGCCCCGCGGGTCACCCGCGGGGCGTTCTGCTTTCCCCGCCCGGGAATCACCGCCGCAAGCGCGGTGGGCCCGGGAGTCCGTCACGCAACGACGTCCTTCGGCCGCACCGAGACGTCGGAGAGTGACGGTGAGCACGGTCACGCAGCGTCAATCCGCGGCACGGTCGAGCCGACGTTCCCGTGCCGGATCGACCCGGCGCGCACCGCGTCGACCCGACGCAGCACCAGCCCCGCCAACTCCGGCGCGTCGGTGAGCGGCGCCGAGACGGCCACCGCTCCCGCGTCCCGCGCGTCCGCCGCCACCGCGTCGTGGAAGAGGCCGGGCGCCAGGAAGTACGCCGACACCGCGATCCGGCGAGCCCCCTCCGCACGCAGCCGAGCCACCGCCGCACCGACCGACGGCGGAGCCGCCGAGGCGTACGACACCCGGACGGGCACGCCCACCGCACGGCCGAGAGCGGCCGCCACCCGACCCACCGACCCGCGGGCCCGCGCGTCGCGGGTGCCCGCCGCCGCCAGCACCAGCGCGTCGAACCGGCCCGGGTCCGCCTCCGCCAACCGGCGCCGCAGCGCGGCCAGCAGCGCCCCGTCCACCTCCGCCCCGGTCGGCCCGAGCACGTCGGTCACCCGCACCGCGAACTCCGGCTCGGCGGCCCGGACCGCGGCCACCGCCGCCGGAACGTCGACCCGGCGGTGGTACGCGGCGGTGAGCAGCAGCGGGACCAGCACCGCCCGGCGCCGCCCGGCGACGGCCAGCGCCCGCAACGCCTCGGTCGGCCCCGGCTCGGTGTGGTCGAGCCAGCTCGCCGAGACCGGGAGGCCGGGCCGGGCGGCGCGCACCGCCCGGACCAGCGCCCGGGTCGCCCCGGCAGCTCGCGGATCACGGCTGCCATGCGCCACCAGGACGACGGGGTCGGCGGGCGGTGTCGCCACCGGAGTCCCCACCGACCGGACCGGCCGGGTCAGGTGTGCAGGCCGCATTCGGTCTTCTCGAACATCGCCCACCGGCCGGCGCGCGGGTCCTCCCCCGCCCTCGTCCGCCGGGTGCACGGCCAGCAGCCGATCGAGCCGTACCCCTGCTTGAAGAGTTCGTTCACCGGCACGTCCCACCGGGCGATGTAGTTCTCCACCTCCGCCTGGGTCCAGGTCGCGATCGGGTTCACCTTCACCTTGCCGCGCCGCGGGTCGAACGCGACCACCGGCGTGTTCGCCCGGGTCGGCGACTCGTCCCGGCGCAGCCCGGCGGCCCAGGCGTCGTACCCGCTGAGCGCGCGCTCCAACGGCTCGACCTTGCGCAGCCGGCAGCAGTCGTCCGGGGACCTGGTGAACAGCCGCGGACCGTACTCGCCGTCCTGCTGCCCGACGGTCAGCCGGGGCCGGACGGAGCGCACGGTCACCGGCAGCCGCCGGGCCACCTCGTCGCGTACGCGCAGCGTCTCGGGGAAGTGCAGCCCGGTGTCGAGGAAGACCACGTCCACCCCGGGCGCGACCCGGGACACCAGGTGGGCCAGGACGGCGTCCGCCATCGAGCTGGTGACGCAGAACCGCTCGCCGAAGGTCTCCGCGGCCCAGCCGGCGATTTCCAGCGCCGGGGCGCCCTCCAACGCCCGGCCGGCCTCCTCGGCGAGCGCGCGCAGCTCCTCCGGACCACGCCGGGCGGGGTCGGCCGGCGTGGGAGCGCCGACACCCACCAGAGCCAGGTTCACCGCCGACACGAGCGGCGCCGGCGCGGCCTCGGCGCTCACCGGGCCACCGCCCGGCTCAGCAGGCCGGTGAACCTGACGGTGAAGACCCGGGCGCAGGCGTGGCACTCCCAGGCGCCGTGGCTCGCCTCGTTCGGCCGCAGGTCCTCCTCGCCGCAGTACGGGCAGTACAGAGGTGCCGCTCGGTTCTCGCTGCTCACCGCAGTTCCTCCTCGTCGACTCTGATCACCCACCGGGCGAACGGCTCACCCTCGTGCCGGCCGGCCAGGTAGCGGCGGGCCAGCCGTTCCACGTACGCCGGAAGCTCCTCGGCGGTGGTCTTCAGGCCGCGCAGCTTGCGGCCGAAGCCGGCGGTCTGCCCCGCCGCCATGCCGAGGCCCCCGCCGAGGTGCACCTGGAACCCCTCCACCTGACGGCCGTCCGGGCCGAGCACCAGCTGGCCCTTGAGCCCGATGTCGGCCACCTGGGTACGGGCACAGGCGTTCGGGCAGCCGTTGAGGTGGATCGAGATGTCCGCGTCGAAGTCCCGCAGCCGCTGCTCGAGCCGGGTCACCAACTCCTCGCCCCGGGCCTTGGTCTCGACGATGGCGAGCTTGCAGTACTCGATGCCGGTGCAGGCCATCGTGCCGCGCCGCCAGGCCGACGGCCGCGCCTCCAGGCCGATCCCGCGCAACGCGGCGACCAGGGACTCCGTCCGCTCCGGCGGCACGTCCAGCACCAGCAGCTTCTGGTACGGGGTGAGCCGTACCCGGTCGCTGCCATGCGCCTCGGCCACGTCGGCGAGCCGGGCGAGCTGGCCCCCGGAGACCCGGCCGACGATCGGGGCGGCGCCCACGTAGCTGCGCCCGTCGCGCTGGCGGTGCACGCCGATGTGGTCGATCGGCTTCCCGGGCAGCTCGGGTGCGGGACCGTCGAGCAGGGTCCGGCCCAGGTACTCCTTCTCCAGCACCTCACGGAAGCGCGCCACGCCCCAGTCGGCGACGAGGAACTTCAGCCGGGCCCGGTTGCGCAGCCGGCGGTAACCGTAGTCGCGGAAGATCCCGACCACGCCGGCCCAGACGTCCGGCACCTCGGCCAGCGGCACCCAGACGCCCAGCCGCTGCGCCAGCATCGGGTTGGTGGAGAGCCCGCCACCGACCCAGAGGTCGAAGCCGGGGCCGTGCTCGGGATGCTCCACGCCGAGGAGGGCGATGTCGTTCGCCTCGTACGGGGTGTCGACCAGCCAGGAGATCGACGTCTTGAACTTGCGCGGCAGGTTGGAGAACTCGGGATTGCCCACGTAACGACGGACGATCTCGTCGATCGCCGGGGTCGGGTCGATCACCTCGGTCTCGGCCACCCCGGCGACCGGGCTGCCCAACACGATCCGCGGGCAGTCGCCGCACGCCTCGGTGGTCTGCAGGCCGACCGACTCCAGCCGCCGCCAGATCTCCGGCACGTCCTCGATCCGGATCCAGTGGAACTGGATGTTCTGCCGGTCGGTGATGTCGGCGGTGTCGCGGGCGAACTCCTGCGAGACGGCGGCGATCGTCCGGAGCTGGGCGAGGGAGAGCTGGCCGCCGTCGATCCGCACCCGGAGCATGAAGTGCTCGTCCTCGAGCTCGTGCGGCTCCAGCACGGCCGTACGCCCGCCGTCGATGCCGGGCTTGCGCTGGGTGTAGAGGCCCCACCAGCGCAACCGGCCACGCAGGTCGGCGGGGTCGATGGAGGCGAAGCCGCGGTGCGCGTAGATGGTCTCGATCCGCGCGCGGACGTTCAGCGGATCGTCGTCCTTCTTGGTCCGTTCGTTGGGGTTGAGCGGCTCGCGGTGACCGAGCGCCCACTGCCCCTCCCCGCGCGGGCGGCGCGGGGTGCGGGCGGGGCGGGTCGGCGGATCCTCGGGCCGGGTGGAGATGCTGCTGACCGCCATCGCGGCCTCCTCCGTCGTCTGCTGGACCTCGGTGGGAGCGCGTACGCGACGGCGGCCCGTCAGGACGGGCTGAGGACAGCGATGTCAGGAGAGCCGGCGCGGATCGCGCCCGAGATGAATGAGTCGGGCGTCGTCAGTGGGCCGGACAGATCGCGCTGCGCACGCGGCCGTAGTCGACGTGGCGGCGGGCCACGAAGCGACGCACGACGGCGGCAGTCATGCCCGTCATGCTGCCACACCCGCCCTGGCGCGGCCAACGGGTGCGCGCCCGATCCCACATCACGGGCCGGTGCCGTCGATAGGCTCGACTCGTGGGCGAAAAGTCCGATAGGCGGCATCGGGCGACCCCGGCGGCTAGCGGCGCGGCGCCGTCCGCGGCCCGGCACGGCCTGCGGGGAACGGTTCTCTGGCTGGCGCCCGCGCTGCTGACCCTCGTGGTGACCTCCGTCGGGCTGGACCATGCGCAGCTGTGGCGGGACGAGCTGGCGACGTGGAGCGCCGCCACCCGCTCCGTGCGCGACCTGGTGCGGCTGGCCGGCACCATCGACGCGGCGACCGGGCCGTACTACCTGTTCATGCACGGCTGGACGGCGCTCGCCGGCGACTCGACAATCGCGCTGCGGCTCCCCTCGGTACTGTCCATGACCGGGGCGGCGGCGCTGACCGCACTGCTCGGCCGGCGTCTCGCGGGGGCCCGCGCCGGGCTGCTCGCCGGGCTGCTCTTCGCGCTCCTGCCCGGCACGTCCCGCTACGCCCAGGAGGCCCGCCCCTACGCGCTGGCCACCCTGCTCGCCGTACTCGCCACGCTGCTCCTCGTCGACGCGCTGCGCCGACCCGGGTGGTGGCGCTGGATCGGGTACGCGGCGGCCCTCGCCGCCCTGGGACTGACCCACCTGATCGCCCTCACCCTGCTCGCCGCCCACGCGGTCGCCGTGCTCGCCGCCGACCGCGTCGGGCTCACCGACGACGGCGGAGGCGGCCGGAACCGGCGGCGCTGGTTCTGGGTACCGGCCGTGCTGCCGGCGGTGCTGCTGGTGGCACCGCTCGCGCTGGTCGCCCGATCGCAGCGCGGACGCCAGTTGCAGTGGGTGGACATCGTCCGGCCGAGCGATCTCACCACGCTGCCGGGCGGGCTCGCGCAGAGCAGCGTGGTGGGCGGGCTGCTGGTGGGGCTCGCCGCACTCGGCGCCGCCCGACTCGGCCGGCGAGCCCTGCTACCCGGTGCCGCGGTGCTGCTGCCGGTGCTCCTGCTCTTCGTCGCCGGGTCGGCCGTACCCATCTGGGTGCCCCGTTACCTCGTCTTCGTCGTCCCGTTCGCATGCCTGCTCGCCGGGGCGGCCCTGGCGGCGGTGCCGCTGCCCGGCGGGCTCGCCGTGGTGGTCCTGGCCGGGCTGCTCGGCGGGCCGGACCAGGCGGCGCTGCGGCGTACGCACGAGTGGCCGCGCAGCGCGCCCATCGACTACCGCGCGGTGGCCGAGGTCATCGCGGCGGGCCAGCGCCCCGGGGACGCCATCGTCTACTCACCCCGACGCAGCTGGCTCTTCCTCGATTTCGGGATCGAGTACCAGCTCCGGGACCGGCGCCCCCGGGACGCGCTGCTGGTCGAGGGGGCGGCCCGTCGCGGCGACCTCTGGGCCACCGAGTGCGCCAGGCCCGCGGAGTGCCTGGCCGGTGTGCCCCGGGTCTGGCTGGTGCTCTCCGGCCGGCACGCCGATCCGGTGGCCGCCGTCTCCGGTGCCAAGGGCGCGGCCCTGCGGGACGGCTTCACCGTGGCGCAGGTCTGGCAACGCCCGGGGCTGACGCTCGCCCTGCTCACCCGCTGACCGGCGCGGCGGAAACGCGGCGGTCAGGAGGCGGAGCGCCCGTCCACGCCGCCGCGTGCCAGCGGCACGACGAGCACCGCCTCGGTGCCGCCACCGGCGGCGTCGCGCAGCTCGATGCTGCCGCGCAGCTCGCCGGTGACCAGGGCGCGGACGATCTGCAGGCCGAGGTTGCCGCCGCTGTCCGCGTCGAACCCGGCGGGCAGGCCCCGCCCGTTGTCGGTCACCGTGATGTGCAGCTGTTTCCGGAACCGGTGCGCCGAGACCACCACCTCCGGCGCGGCCAGCGGGTCACCGCCGCCGGTCGACTCGCTCGCCTCCGCCGTGAGCCCGGCCCCGTCGGCCTCGTCGCCCGCCTCGGCCGGCGGGAAGCCGTGCTCGACGGCGTTGAGCAGCAGCTCGTTGAGGACCATCACCAGCGAGGTGGCGATCTCGGCGGGCAGTACGCCGAAGCTCCCCTTACGACGCATGCCGACGGGCACCTCGGTCGCCGCCACCTCGGTCGCCGCGCTGGCCACCCGGTCGACGATCGTGTCGAGCTCGACCGCCTCGTCGCTGGACATGGAGAGCGTCTCGTGCACCAGCGCGATCGAGGCCACCCGGCGCACCGAGTCCTCCAGGGCGACCCGGGCCTCCGGCATGGCGACCCGCCGGGCCTGGAGGCGTAGCAGCGCGGCGACGGTCTGCAGGTTGTTCTTCACCCGGTGGTGGATCTCCCGGATGGTGGCGTCCTTCGTGATCAGGGCGCGGTCCCGGCGGCGCACCTCGGTGATGTCACGGACGAGCACCAGCGCGCCGATCGGCACTCCGGCGGGCATCAACGGCAGCGCCCGGGTCAACACTGTGGCGCCCCGGGCGTCGATCTCCCGGCGCGGCGGCGCGTCGCCGCGCAGCGCGGCCAGGACGGCGTTGGCCGCGTCGGTCCCCTCCAGCGGGTCGTTGGCGAGCCGGCGGTGCAGCGCCGCCAGGTCCTCCCCGACCAGGTGCGAGGCGTAGCCCAGCCGCCGGTACGCGGACTGGGCGTTCGGGCTGGCATAGGTGACCTTGCCGTTGGCGTCCAACCGGACCAGGCCGTCGCCGACCCGGGGGGCGGAGGTCGTCTCCCCCGGGTGCCGGGGCGGCGGGAAGGTGCCGTCGGCGATCATCTGGGCCAGGTCGTCGGCGGTGGTCAGGTAGTTCAGCTCCAGCTGGCTGGGCGTACGCGCGGTGGAGAGGTTGGTGTCCCGGCCGACCACGGCGACGACCTCGCCCGCCTCGCCGTCGGCCGTACGCAGCCGGACCGGGATCGCCTCGTGCCGGGCGGGCACGTCGCCGTACCAGACCGGGTCGCCCTCCCGCCAGATGCGGCCCTGCCGGTAGGCGACCTCCAGGTGCGCCACCTCCGGCCCGCCGACGATCCGGCCCACCTGGTCGTCCTGGTACGCGGTGGGCGCGGTGGTCGGGCGTACCTGGGCGACGCAGAGGAAGGTGCCGTCCGTGTCCACCGGCGCCCAGAGCAGCAGGTCGGCGAAGGACATGTCGGAGAGCAGCTGCCAGTCTCCGGCGATCCGGTGCAGGTGGTCGATGTCCGCCGGGCGGAGCTGGGTGTGCTCCTCGGCGAGGTCGCGCAGCGTGGACACGCCCACCAGCGTGCCACGCGCCGCCTCACATCGTCGCGGTGACCTTCTTGAGCCCGCGCGGGGAGTCCGGATCCTCGCCCCGGGTCAGGGCGAGGGCCAGGGCGAGCCGCTGCAGGGGCAGGATGTCCAGCAGCGGGGCGTACCGCTCGTCGACCTCGGGGACGGCGATCCGGGTGGCCCCCTCGACGTCGGCCGAGCCGACGACGACCACGTCCGCGCGGCGCTCACCGAGCCGGGGCAGGACCTTCCCCATCGAGCGCCCGCCGGGCCCCGAACCGACCACGGCGAGCACCGGCACGTCCGGGTCGGTCATGGCGAGCGGGCCGTGCAGCAGGTCGGCGCCGGAGAAGGCGAGCGCCGGCAGGTACGAGGTCTCCATGAGCTTCAGCGCCGCCTCCCGCGCGGTCGGGTAGGCGTACCCGCGACCGGTGGTGACCAGCTGAGCGGCGAACCGGTAGCGCGGGGCCAGCTGGGCCGGGGTGGGGTCGGCGAGGGTGCGGGCGGCCAGCTCCGGCAGCGCGGCGAGCGCGGCCTGCTCCTCGGCCGGCAGCGGCCCACCGCCGGCACGGACGCCCTCGACGAGCAGGAGCAGGGCGAGCAACTCGGCGGTGTACGTCTTGGTGGCCGCCACCGCTCGCTCGTGCCCCGCCGCGACGTCGACGCTGAGCTCGGCGGCTGCGGCGAGCGGCGAGTCGGGCGCGTTGGTGACCGCGAGGGTGAGCGCTCCGGAGGTTCGGGCCTCCCGCAGCACCTCGGTCAGGTCGGGTGAGCCGCCGCTCTGGCTGACCCCGACGACGAGCGCGTCGGAGAGGTCGGGTCGCGCGCCGTAGAGGGTGACGACGCTGGGCGAGGCGAGCCCGGCCGGCAGGCCGAGCCGGATCTCGGTGAGGTACGCCCCGTAGAGCGCCGCGTGATCCGAGGTGCCGCGCGCGGTGAAGACGACGTGCCGCGGCCGGCGCTCGGCGATCACGGCGGCGACCCGGGCGATCGCCGCGGCGTGCTCGGCGGAGAGCAACCGCTCGTAGCCGGCCGGCTGCTCGTCGATGTCGGCGGCCATCCCGGCCCCTGCACGCGTCACGGAAACTCCTCCCACTGCGCGGTTGCCGCGCGTTTCCTGCTCAGTCTTGCATCTTTGATCTGGCCTGAGCAATCGAACGCGCAGTAGTGCGCAGGCGATCACCATGCCGGTTCAACATCACCTAGGCTGGCCCGGCTCGATTCCGCCACACCGGACGACGAAAGGACGACGTGCCCGACGACGCCGCGCTCTCCGCCGCGGAGGAACTCGCCCTGGCCCGGCTGGCGTTGGCCGACGGCGACCTCCAGCACGCGGCGGGGCATGTGGCCGGCGCGCTGGCGCAGGCGCCGACCCTGCCCGAGGCGCACGAGACGCTGGCCCGGCTCGCCGCGATCAGCGGCGGCGGGGTCGACCTCTTCCCGCTCGACCAGCACACCTACGTCGGCGCCGCGGTCGCCCGCGCCCACCTGCTCGCCGCGGCCGGGAAGCCCGGGGACGGCCTCGACCTGCTCGCCGCGGCGACCGGCTACGCCCCGCAGACGGACTGGGCCGGGGTGCCCTGGGTGATCGCCCCCGAGCTGGCCGAACGGGTCACGCCGGAGCACGTCGCGCGGATCCTCATGCAGGTCTGCGCGGCGGTTCCCGATCCGGTGCCGCGCGCCGGGCGGCCGGCGCTGGCCGCGTACCTCACGCTGGCCCGCAACGCGGTCACCGCGTACCCCGAGCACGCGCTGCTGCTCGGCGCGGCGTCCGCGCTGGCCCGGCGGCTCGGCGAGGTCCCTCTGGCGATCGACTGGGCCGGTCGGGGCGTACGCGCCGAACCGACGAAGCTCGGCGAGGTCTGGCTCGGGTACGCGTACCGCAGCGCCGGCCGGACCCGGGAGGCGCTCGCGGCGCTGGGCCGGGCGGTCGCGCACGACCCCGACGACCTCGCCGTCTACGCCGACATCGCCGGCACCCTGGCCGACACCGGCCGGCTCGACGAGGCGATCGACTGGATCGAGCGGGCCCTGGGCCGGGACCCGACCTTCGACTGCGCGGTGCACACCGCCCACCGGCTGCGCTACCTGCGCGACGGGGACGTGGCACACCTGGTCGCGCTCGCCGACTTCGTCCGGGACCACCCCGACGACACGCACGAGCACGGCGACCTGGCCGAGTGCTGCCGGGGCCGCCCGTGGCTCGGGCAGGTGACGCCGGCCGGCGGGACGGTGGCCGAGGCGCTGCGCCGGGTGGCCGCGGCCGACGAGCGGGGGGCGACCGTACGGCTGCCGACCCCGCCTTCGCCGAGCGCGCTGCGCACGATCATGGGGGCGGGGCTGCGGATCGAGGTGGACGGCGACGGCCCGCCGGACGCGCGCGAGCCCCGACGGCCCGGCGTCCAGCGGCTCTGGCGCTACGACGGCGGCGTCCCGGTGCCCGCGGTGCCGGCGCCCTCGGCGGCCTCGGCCGACCGGCTCCGCCGGCTCGCGCACCCGGCGTGGCCGCACCCACCGGCCGCGTACGACGCCGCGGTGGGGCTCGCCACCCTGGAGCTGGCGGACCTGGTGGGGCTGCTGGTGCACCCGCCCGAGCCACCGGCGACCGCGGTGGGCCGGGTGCTGGCCGCGCAGGACCCGACGCTCTGGGTGCGCTGCGTGCAGGTCTGGGCCTGCCTCGGGCTGCTGCACCATCGCACCGACGAGCCGTGGGACACCTCCGCGCGTCGCCGGGTGCTGCTCGACCTGGTCTGGGGCGTGGAGGACTGGACCACCGAGGCGGCGTTGTTCGCCCTGGTCACCGCGGCCTGGGTCGATCCGGCCGTACGCCCCGACGTGGCCCGCGTGGTCGCCGGGCGGATCGCCGACGCGGCGGCCGCCGCCCGGACGCGACAGGTGCCCATCGCCACGTCACTGGCCCACCTGGCGCTGGCCGCGCCGGCACTGGACGCCGAGACCCGCGAGCTCGCCACCACGCTGCTCGCCACGGCCGCCCCGGTACCGCGCCCCCGCAATCCGCTGACCCGCCTCTGGCACCGCCTGACGGCTCCCCTC
>NZ_SMKG01000127.1 GCF_004348525.1 Micromonospora sp. 15K316
GTCAGGGGGTGCGGGAGGGGAGACGGAGGGAGCGGCGCAGCATGGTCAATCGGGAGGTCAGACCGGCGAGGCCGCCGGGGAAGAAGTAGACGGCCAGAATGAAGATCGTGCCGAGCACGAAGAGCGGCTGGGAGAGCGGACGGCTCAGCACCGCGGGCAACGAGTCCACCGCCTCGGAGGTGCCGAACGCGGTGAGCCGGTGGTCCAGGTACATGTAGAGGACACCACCGAGCACCGGCCCCCACCGGGTGCCCGGCCCACCGAGCACCACCATGACCAGCAGCGACAGCGTCAGCTCCGAGGACGTGATGTGCGGCGACGCGCCGCCGACGATCAGGCAGTAGACCACTCCCCCGGCTGCTGCGAGCCCGCCGGCGAGCGTGAACGCCACCAGCCTGTAGCGGTACGGGTCGAGACCGAGCACCCCGATCCGCCGCTCGTCGTCGCGCAGCCCGGCCAGCACCCGACCGGTCGGCGAGCCGCTCACCCGGTGCACCACGAGCACCACCACGGCCAGGTACGCCAGCGCCAACCAGTAGAGGTTCACCGTGTTGGTCACCCCGACCAGCGCCTCGGGCAGCCCGGAGACGTCCAGCGGCAGCCCCTCCTCGCCGCCGGTCAACCCGCCGAAGTCCCGGGCCACCAGGATCGCCCCGACCTGCGCGAACGCCAGCGTCACCATGGCGAACGCGATGCCGACAGTACGCAGCGCCACCGCACCGAGCAGCGCGGCCAGGATGGTCCCGCCGGTGACGGTGAGCAGCGCGGCCTGCCAGAGCGGCAGCCCGGCCCGGGTGACCAGGATGTCGGTGCCGTAGACCCCGGCCGCGAAGTAGAGCGCGTGCCCGAAGGAGAGCATGCCGGTCCGGCCGAAGAGCAGGTCGTACCCGGCGGCCAGCCCGCCGAAGATCAGGCAGACGGCGAGCAGTTGCAGGGTGCCGGGCGAGTTCAGTGGCCCCTCGAAGATGCCGGGCAGGTGCAGCGTCGAGTACGGCAGGATCGCCGCGACCAGCAACGCGACCAGCGGCAGGTACGGCCGTACCCGGTGCCACCGGCCCGGCTGCGGGCTCAGCTCGGCGGGCACCGCCGCGGGCGGCGCCGGTACCTCGGGGCTCTTCACCTCGGTCATGCCGTGGCCACCTTTCCGGCGATGCCCTGCGGGCGCAGCAGCAGCACCGCGGCGAGCAGACCGACCACGCAGATGTCGCCGAGGCCGGACGTGCCGTAGTAGTTGACGAACTGTTGCAGCAGGCCGACCGCGACCGCCGCGTACGCGGAGCCGAGCACCGACCCCATGCCGCCGATGACCACCACGATGAACGCGAAGATCAGTAGTGAGCTGCCCTGCCCGGGTGAGACGGTGCCGAAGTAGACCCCGCCGAGCGCGCCGGCCAGCGCGGCGGCCGCCCCACCGATCGCGAAGACGAGGGTGAACGCCTTGCGCACGTCGATGCCGAGCGCGGTGACCATCTCCCGGTTCTCCACCCCGGCCCGGATCACCAGGCCGTAGCGGGTCCACTGAAGGAAGGCGAGCAGCGCGCCGAGCACCAGCACCGCGGCGATGATCAGCAGCAGACCGCCGTTGGGCACCTGCGCGCCGAGAATCCCGGTCACATCGCGCGTCCACTCGGGACGCGGGAACGGGCGCGCGTCCGCACCCCAGGTGGCCTGGAGCAGCGCCACCCCGGCCAGCGAGAGGCCGACGGTGACGAGCACCTGCTCGATGGTGCGCGAGTAGAGCGGACGGATCAGCACCAGCTCGACGAGGACCGCCACCAGCGTGCCGGCGGCCACCCCGAAGGCGACCGCGAGCACGAAGCCGAACCCGTCCGGCCCCGCGCCGGGGAGGTTCCCCGCCGCCCACCAGGTCGCGTACGCCCCGACGCCGAGGAAGAGCCCGTGCGCGAAATTGAGCACGTCGGCGAGGCCGAAGACCAGGGAGAGCCCGGAGGCGACCAGGAAGTAGAGCGCCGCCAGGCCGAGCCCGGTCAGCGTCAACAGGATCACGGTGCCCATCAGTTCGCGTCCTTCCCGGTCGCGGCGGCCCGGTCCGGCCCGCGGTGCGGCTCACCGGTGCCGACGCCGAGCAGCGACCTGGTCAGCGCCGTCTCCAGCAGCAACTCCCGCGCGTCGCCGGCCCAGGCGACCTGGCCGGCGGCGAGCACCACCGCGTCCCTCGCGAGCCGCCGGACCACTGCCAGGTTCTGTTCGACGAGCAGTACGGGCACCGACTCGGCGACCCGCTCCAGCACCTCGGTCACCTCGGTCACCACCTTCGGCGCCAGCCCCTTGGTCGGCTCGTCGACCAGCAGCAGGCGGTTGTCGTTGAGCAGCACCCGACCGATGGCCAGCATCTGCTGCTGCCCGCCGGAGAGCGAACCGGCCCGCTGCCGCGCGCGCCGCTCCAGCTCCGGGAAGAGCGCGAAGACCTTGTCGTACGCGGGGGTGACGCCCCGCCGTTCGGCGAGCCGCAGGTTCTCCGCCACGGTCAGGCCGGCGAAGACGCAGCGGTCCTCCGGCACGTAACCGAGCCCGCCACGGACCAGCCGGTGGGTGGGGCGGGCGAGCAGGCTCTGCGCCCCCATCCGGATCGTGCCGCGCACCTCACCGTTACGCGGCGTGAGCCCGACGATCGCGCGCAGTGTGGTGGTCTTGCCGACGCCGTTGCGGCCGAGCAGCACGGTCACCCCGGTCGGGGCGACCGGGAAGGACACTCCCTGGAGGATGTGCAGCCCGGCGATCCGGACCGACAGGTTCTCCACGCTGAGGACGGCCTCCATCATGAACCGCCTTCCGATCGCGACTGCGGGGCTCGCAAACCCGGCTCACTCCTCGCGCTCACAGGGACTCCCCCAGGTAGGCCTCCTGGACCGTGGGGTTGGCCATCACCGTCTCCGGGGTGTCGCAGGCGAGCAGCGCCCCGTGGTGCATCACGGCGATCCGGTCCGCCAGCTCCAGGATCACGTCCATGTGGTGCTCCACCATGAGCACCGACCGGCCGCTCTCGCCGGTCAGCGACCGGATCACCGCGACCAACTCCGGGACGTCCTCGGCGCTGACCCCGGCCATCGGCTCGTCGAGCAGCATCACCCGGGGTTCACCGGCGAGCAGCAGCGCGATCTCCAGCTTGCGCTTCTCGCCGTGGGCCAGGGTGCCGGCGAGCGCCGTACCCCGGTGGGCGAGGCCGACCCGGTCGAGCGCCGCGTCGGCGGCGGCGGCCACCTCCCGGTCGGCCGCCGCCCGCCGCCACAGCTTCATCGAGCCCCCGCGGTGCGCCTGCACGGCGAGCCGGACGTTCTCCAGGACGCTGAGCGAGCCGAAGACCGACGACGCCTGGAAGGTACGGCCCAGCCCGAGCCGGGCGCGCCGGTGCGGCGGAAGGTCGGTGATGTCCTTCCCGTCGAGGAGGACCCGACCGTCCGTGGCCCGGCGCAGGCCGGTGATCAGGTTGAAGAGCGAGGTCTTGCCGGCGCCGTTGGGCCCGATGACGCCGAGGAACTCCCCGGGCGCCAGGTCGAGGTAGACGCCGTCGACGATGGCGACCTCGCCGATCCGCCAGGTCAGACCGCGGGTGGCGAGCATCGGGTCAGCCCTTCATGGCCACGGCCGGCGGCGCGGTCTCGTCACCGGTGAGGCTCTTCTGGGCGGTCGCCGTGAACTCGGTGCCGCTGCCGGTCAGCTTCGCCTGGTACATCGGCTGGAGCAGGGCGTGGTCCTCGGCGCGGATCGTCATCTTGCCCTTGATCCCGTCGAAGCTCCAGCCCTCCAGCGCCGTCACCATCTTGTCGACGTCGTCCCCACCCTCCTGCACGGCGCGGACCACCATCTGGGCGGCGGCGAAGCCGTCCGGGTGGAAGAGGTCGACGGTGCCGACCTCGGCCTTGAGCGCCTTGGCGGCCTCGGTGTCGCTGGCCCCGTCGAAGTAGTGCGACAGGAAGGAGATCTTGCTGCCGGCCGCACCGAAGGTGGGCCAGGAGGCACGGATGTCCAGGCCCGTGACGACCGTGGTGGACGAGAGGACACCCTGCTGGTCCAGGGTCTGCCACATGGCGGGGGCGGTGGTGCCGGCCCAGGCGACGAAGAGCAGGTCCGGCTTGGCGGCCTTGATCTGGCTGGCGAACGGGGTGAACTCGGTGGCGCTGGCCGGGGCGCGGACGCTGCTGACGGTCGCGCCGGCACCGCCGATGACGGTCTTCACGGCCGCCTCGTTGGCGTCACCGAAGGCGCCGTCCTGGGCGAACACCACGACCTTCTTGCCGGTCGGGTCGCCGATGAACGACTTCGCGGTCACCACGTCCTGGTACGACTGCCGTCCGGAGCGGAACGTGTACTTGTTCGCGCCGGTCACCGCGTCGGTCGCGGCCGGCCCGGAGATGAAGAGCACCTTGTTCTGCGCCGCGATAGGGGCGACCTGGAGCGCCACGCCGGAGGCGGTGGAGCCGGCAATGATCTTGGTGCCCTTGCCGATCAGGTCCTTCGCCGCGGAGACCGCCTTCGCCGGGTCACCGGCGTCGTCGGCCTCGGTGATCTCGATGGCCCGGTCGCCGACCTTGTTGGTGCCCTTGGTCGCGAAGTCGAGACCGGCCTTGAAACCCTCGATGTACTGCTTCCCGTAGCTGGCCAGGGCACCCGACTGGGAGTACACCAGGCCGACCTTGACCGGCGCGGCGCTGTCGCCGCCGCCGGAGGCGGTGTCCTGCGGGCTGCCACAGGCCGTGGCGGCCAGGGCCGCGGCCATCATCGTGGCGGCGGAGAGGAACACCCGCCGCGTCGTCCGGACCGTCATTACGACTCCACGTGAGGACTCGGAGGGAGGGAACTCATTGTCGGCTCACGCTAGAAGTGACGTCACCCACGAGCTATGTGGTCGATACACACAAGTAACCGGAGCGGGGTGGCCGGGCCTTACAACGGGCCGTGCACACCCACCCGGGCGCCGCATGGTGATGGCGGCGGACGCCGGTTTCGCCGTACCGCATGTGTCGGCCCCGGCCATCGACCCCGGCCGCCGGACAACCAGCGGCAAGATCGACACGGCTTCAGGGAAGTCCGTGTGTCGCGTACCCCTTGATGGCCCGACTTCCTTGAAGTCGGGCAGGCCGGCGGCTGGCAGACCGCCTTCGATTGACCGGCAGTTGGTCGCCGGGTGACCTGCGGACGAATCTCCGGATCGCCGGTTCACCCTCCCCGATTCCGGCGGAAAAGGAAGATTGTCTGGTGCGCCGGTTTCTCCGTCACCCCGTGCGGCTGGTGCCGTTCGGCTTCCTGGCGGTGATCCTGCTCGGCACCGGCCTGCTGATGCTGCCCTGGGCGACCAACGAACACCGGTACACGCCCTTCGTGACCGCCCTCTTCACCGCCACCTCGGCGGTCTCCGTGACCGGCATGGCAGTGGTCGACACGCCGGACTACTGGAACCCGTTCGGGCTCGCCATGATCACCGTGCTCACCCAGATCGGCGGGATCGGCATCGTCACCGGCGCCACCCTGGTCATCCTCCTGGTGGCACGGCAACTCGGGCTGCGCAACCGGTTGCTGGTCCAGGCCGAGACCCAGGAGTTCGGCTTCGGCGACGTACGGCGACTGTTGCTGCGCATCGCCGCCACGGCGCTGGTCTGCGAGGCGGTGATCACCGTGATCCTCACCCTTCGCTTCCACTTCGGCTACGACTACTCGCTCGGGCGCGCGCTCTGGCACGGCGTCTTCCACGCCGTCCAGGGCTTCAACAACGGCGGCTTCGCGCTCTACCCGGACAACCTGGTCGGCTTCGCCAAGGACGGGTGGATCACGCTCCCGCTCGCCCTCGGCGCGATCATCGGCGGCCTCGGCTTCCCGGCGCTCTTCGAAGCGGTACGCGAGTGGCGCCAGCCCTCCCGCTGGGCGGTCGCCACCAAACTCACCGTCTGGGGCAGCATCGCGCTACTCCTGGTCGGCTTCCTCGGCCTGCTCCTCGCCGAGTGGACCAACCCGCGCACCCTCGGCGCCTACGCCTGGCCCGACAAGCTGCTCGCGGCGTTCACCCAGGACGCCTTCATCCGTACGGGCGGATTCAACGTCGTCCCCACCGACGCGCTCGACGAGGAGACCTACCCGTTGATGATCGCGCTCATGTTCATCGGCGGCGGCAGCGCCAGCACCGCCGGCGGCATCAAGGTGGCGACCTTCTTCCTGCTCGCCTTCGTCATCTGGGCGGAGATCCGGGGCGAGCCGGACGTGACCATCGGGCGGCGCCGGGTGGCGAACGCCAGCCAGCGGCAGGCGATCACGCTGGTCCTGATCAGCGTCGTGCTGCTCGCCATCGGCACGGTCACGCTGATCCTGATGACCGAGAACACCCGGGCCCTCCAGACGCTGTTCGAGGTGACCTCCGCGTTCACCACCACCGGGCTCTCCGTCGGGATCGCCCCGGCGCTGCCCGAGAGCGGCCAGCTCGCCCTCGTCGTCCTGATGTACATCGGTCGGGTGGGACCGCTCACCCTCGGCTCGGCGATCGCCCTGAACACCCGGCGCCGGCTCTACCGCTACCCAGAGGAGCAACCCATTGTCGGATAGGGAGAGCGAGGCGGGTGGCGTCGCGGTGGTCGGGTTGGGACGGTTCGGTGGGCAACTCGCCGGCTCGCTGATCCGGCTCGGCCACGAGGTCCTGGCCATCGACCGCAACCCCGACCTCGTCCAACGCTGGTCGGACCAGCTCGATCGGGTCGTACAGGCCGACGCCACCGACGAGGACGCGCTGCGCCAGGTGGGCATCACCGACTTCGACCGCGTCGTGGTGGCGATCGGCGCGTCCGTCGAGGCGAGCGTGCTCACCGTGCTGGCCCTGGTGGAGCTCGGCGTGTCACAGGTCTGGGCGCGCGCCACCTCCGACAAGCACGCGAGGATCCTCGGGGCGGTCGGCGCGCATCACGTGATCTTTCCGGAGGCGGAGACCGGCGAGCGGGTGGCGCACCTGATCGTCACGCGGATGCTCGACTTCATCGAGTTCGGCGCCGACTTCGCCATCGCGAAGGTCCGCGTGCCGCACGCCCTGGCGGGAAAGCCGCTCTCGCAGATCAGGCCGATCGAGCACCACGGCGTACGGGTGCTCGGCGCCAAGCACCCCGGCGAGCCGTTCGCGTACGCCTCGGACTCCACAGTGCTCCGGCCGGACGACGTCCTGGTCGTCGAGGGCGACCTGGACCATCTCCAACGCTTCGCCGACCTCCCCTGACCCTTTGCCCCCTGCTCCCAGCCCCTGCCGCCGGAGCCCGGGCCCTCCGGGGCGCGCACTTTCCCCGAAAGAGTGGCCATCCGAGCGCGAATGGCCACTCGCTCCGAGAAAGTGCGCGGATCTTGGGTGGGGCGGGGCGGTTACTTCTTGGCGGGCTTGCCCTTGGGGGGCTTGTCGGGCTTGTCGGGCTTGGGCTTCGGATGCCCGGCGGGGCCGCCGCCCGGACCGGAGCCGCCGCCGGGGCCGCCGGAGCCGGTGCCGCGCGACGTGGTGCTCGCCTTCGTGGTGGTGGCCTCGGTCGGGGACGTCGTGGCCGCCGGGGACTTCGTGGCCGCCGGGGTCGGCGCCCGGCCCGCCACCCCGGACACCTGCACCCCGCAGCTCTCGCCGCCGACGGTGAACGTGACCGGCAGCGGGTTCCCCCCGGTGTAACGTCCCGCGAGGCTGACCTTCTCGGCGGCGCCCGGCGCCAGCGCGGGCCGCACCGCCGGCGGACGCACCACCACCGTCCGCCCCTGCTGGCTCGCGGACGCCGGAGTCGCCCGGGTCACCGTCTGCCGGCCGGGAAACGTGAAGCTCATCGCCCAGTCGCGCAGTTCCCGGGCGCCCGTGTTGGTGAGCGTCAGCTCGGCGGCGAAGTCCTTGCCGGAGTCGCTGCGCAGCGCGTACGCCACCTGGCAGACGGGCGTGCCCGGCATCCCCAACCGGGCCTCGGTCGGCGGCTCGACCCCGCCGCTCGCCGGGCTCCGCGCGGTCACCCCCCAGAGCGCCGCGGTGACCGCCACCAGGCCCGCCGCCACCGCCCCGGCCTCCACGCGCCGGCGCCGGGTCACGGCCCGCCGGTGCCGGGTGGACAGCGGCAGCGCACCGGTCTCGGCCGACCAGGGCAGGATCGTC
Source organism: Micromonospora sp. 15K316 (assembly GCF_004348525.1). Classification (GTDB taxonomy): domain Bacteria; phylum Actinomycetota; class Actinomycetes; order Mycobacteriales; family Micromonosporaceae; genus Micromonospora. The sequence continues at coordinate 8,108 of NZ_SMKG01000127.1, forward strand.
GTGCCGGCGTCCGCCAAGGTGACCGGGCCCGCCGGACCGGCAGCCGGCGAGACGGGCACCGCGGTGAGCACCCCCGCCGCGTCGGCCAGCGCGCGGGCCAGCTCCGTCGTGGCGGGCCGCTCCTCGGGGCGCTTCGCCAGGCAGCGATGCACCAGGTCGGCCACCCCATCGGGGAGCGTCGGCACGGCGGGCATCGGATCCGGGTCGTTGTACAGGTGCGCGCGCAGCATCTCGGTGGTGGTGCTGGCCTGCCATGGCAGCCGGCCGGTGAGCATCCGGTACAGCAGCAGGCCCACGGCGTACACGTCGGTGGCGGGTGACACCTGGCCGCCGTCGAGGCGCTCGGGTGCGAGGTAGGCGGGGGTGCCGAGCAGGGCGCCGTCCGTGCCCCTCTCGCTCTCCCCCACCAGGGCGGAGATGCCGAAATCGACGACCTTCACCCCGGTCGGCGTCGGCATCACGTTGCCCGGGGTGACGTCGCGGTGCACCACCCCCCGGGCGTGTGCGGTGGCCAGCGCTGAGGCGACCTCGGCGGCGATTGTCACCGCCTCCCGCCAGGGCAACCGCCGCTCCCGGCCGAGCCGGCCACTCAGCGAGCCGCCGTCGATCAGCTCCATCACCACGTACGGGACGGTGACGCCGTCGTGCTCGGCCTCCCCGTAGTCGTAGACGTTGGTGATGTGGGGGTGGCACAGCCGCGCGGCGGCCTGCGCCTCGACCCGGAGCCGGTGCCGGAAGGCGCGCTCGCTGGCCAGCCGGGACGCCAGCACCTTGACCGCGACCTGGCGCCCGAGCACCTCGTCGTACCCGCGCCAGACCACGGACATGCCACCTGCACCGAGCTGCTCGATGAGCCGGTACCGCTCACCGAGCGGCCGCACACCGAACCGGTCCCCTCCACCCATGGTCGAGGTTGTTGCCCGGACCGGTCCGGGCTACACCTCTCGGGGCGAAATCGCTCAGGAAGTCACTCGATCAGGCGGTGGCGAGCAGCTGGTCCACCGGCGCGTAGTCGTCGGTGAGCACCAACGCCTCGCCGACGAACTCGTCCAGCTCGGCGTCGGCGATCAGGGTCGCGCGCCCGTCCACCTCGGCCAGTCGGTCGCGGATCGCGTCCATCGGCAGCGGCGCGTCGGAGGCGACGAGGACGAAGTTGGAGCCCTGCTCACCGATGATCGCCTCCGGTGGGGCGATCAGCGCGACGTGCCGGAACTCGGCGGCGACGGTGGCCAGTTCGCTGCGGATGAAGCGCAGCGGCGGATAGTCGATGACGTTCTGCACGTAGATGCCGCTCGCGCGCACCACCCGGCGCACCTCGGCCACCATCTCCCGGGTGGCCAGGTGCCAGGGCACCACCAGATGCCCGAAAGCGTCGCCGACCACCAGGTCCCGGCTCTCGTCGGCCTCGGCGGCGACCAGCAGCCGCGCGTCCCCGGCCACCGCCCGCAGGTCGGGCCCCTGGCGTACGCCGAGCTCACGCTCGCCGAGCTCGATGAGCCCGCCGTCGATCTCGAAGACCAGGTTGTCGCTGCCGGGACGGGTGGCGGTCAGGTAGCGGGGCACGGTGAAACCGCCCCCGCCCAGGTGCAGTGCGTCCAGCCGCTGCCCGGCCGGTGCGGCCACGTCGGCCACCGCGCCGAACCACTTCGTGTACGCGTACTCCAGGTGACGGGGGTCGGCGAGGTCCACGTACGAGTGCTGCGCCGAGTTGAGCAGCAGAGTCCGCCCGGTCGACCGGGACGAGTCCACCTCGACCTTCGCGCAGTGGTAGGCCGTCTCGATGTCGCACGGGTTCGGCGCCACCGTGCTGAGGCCGGCGCCGACCAGACCGAGCACCGCCAACGCCGCCTTGGTCCGGCCCCGACCGGGCAGCTCCGCGGCGCCCTGCCGGTGCAGGTACCAGCCGAGGACCAGGCCGGCGACGCCGAGCGAGATCGCCAGCGCCAGCAGGATCACCGTGCTGCGCAGCGCGGCGACCAGCACGAAACCGGTGGAGAGGGTGGCCGTGATGCCGCCGAGCGTGCCGATGCTGGACAGCCGGCCGACCACCTGGCCGGTGCGGCGCAGGTCGGCGAGCTGGAGCTTGACGACCAGCGGGGTGATCGCGGAGAGCAGCAGCGCCGGAACGAAGACGGCCAGGGCGACGAGGAGCAGGATGGCGCTGGCCGCCCCGCCGCGCAGCACCTCGCCCGCGTACCGGACGACCGGCAGGGTGACGGCGGTGGCGATACCGGCGAGCACGAGCGCGGGCGCCAGCAGCGGGCGCGGGTCACGCCGGTCGGCCAGCCGGCCCCCGGCCCACGCCCCGTAGGCGATCGCGGCCAGCGCGATGCCGATCACCGAGCTGGTCACCTGGAGGGTGACGCCGACGTACGGGCCGACCAGGCGCAGCGCGACCGTCTCCAGCACCAGGACGGCTCCGCTGGAGAAGAAGACGAGGAAGGCGGCGAGCCCGTTGGGCAGGGCCCGAGCGGTGCCGGGCACGGAGGGCGCGGGTGGGTCCACGACGTCGGACGGTGAGAGATTCATCGTCGCGATGGTACGCAGCCCACCCGCCCCCGCGGGTCAGTACATCGATAGATGAACATGATTCGTGTGGCTCGCCGCCGGGCTGCCGCTGCCACTGTAGGAGCGCCAGCCGGTGCCGGGATGCCAGATCTGCCGGTACCAGATCACGTAGAGCACACCGAGCCGATCGGCGTTGCGCACGTGCCACGCGGCCAGACTGTCGCCGTACGCCTTGTCGCCACCGGTGGCGTTCTCGTCCTTGAAACCTCCCGCGGCGGCCGAGAAGTCGCAGGCCCGCCCCTTGGGATGCTCACCGTCGCCACCGCTGCGGTAGCAGGAGACATGGCGCGTGTAGCCGGCCGCCTTCGTCTGCTGCAGGGCGTTGAGGGTGCGCGGAGTGATGCAGCCGGAGGTGGTCGGGTCGTTCACCGAGCAGGACTCCGACGGCCAGGAGCCGTCCGAGTTGCGCGGGGCGGGCTTCGCCGAGGTCGAACTGGCGCCGCCGAAGCCGCCACTGCCGCCGGAGCTGACCGCGGCCAGCGCCGCCTCGGCCTCCTTCTTCTTCTTCGCCATGACGGCGAGCTGCTTCGCCTGCTGCCGCACCTCGGCGTCGATGGCGAGCTTGGCCCGCTGCGCCTGCTCGCGCGCCTCCGTCAGTTCGCGCAGCCGCTTGGCGTCCCGCTGTGCCATCAGGTCGAGGTTGGCCGCCCGCTCCAGGAACGCGTCGGGGGAGGCGCTGCCCAGCAGCATCGACGCCGGGGTGAGTCGGCCCACCCGGTAGGAACGGGCCGCCACCTCGCCGACCTGCGTGTTGAGGTCGTTCACCCGCGTCTGGAGCGCGGTGAGTTGACCGGTCAACTGCTTCTGCCGGCGCTTGGAGTTGTCGAGCTTCTGCTTCGCCTCGATGTGCGCCCGGGCGGTGGCCGTCAGCGCGTCCCGCAGCTTCTTGGTGCCGCCCTCGTTCGGCTCCGCGTACGCGGGCACCGCGCCGCTGCCGAGCAGCAGCGCGACGGCGGCGAGCAGCGCGATCAGCGGGCCGCGGGCGCGACGCCGGCTGGGCATGATCCTGGGCACGACAGCGTCCTTCCGTCGACCGCCGGCCCCCCGGTGCATCCTGCGCGGCGGCGGTCCCACCGGCCCCGTTCGGCGGCCTGCTGGCGGTGACCGCCGGTCACGATACCGGACCGGACGACGCCGGCCGGTCCCGTGAACGCCGGGGGGCGCGTCGCGTCGACGCACCGTGTCGGGCCGGTCGCCGAGCGCGTGGATCAGCCGTCGAGCAGCGTCGCTCGGACCTCTTCCCAGATCCGATCGCTCGCTGCGACGAGCAGGCCGTTCCCCTCGCCGGCCGGGTGGTACTCGGCGCCGTCGAACCGGCGGGCGACGCCGCCCGCGCAGCGGACCAGCAGCGTCCCGGGGGCGTGGTCCCAGGGCAGCGTGCGCCAGAAGACCGCGAACTGCTGCCGCCCGACGAGGATGTCCAGGTACTCCCGGCCGGCGCAGTGCTGCCCGGGAAGCAGTTCGCCGATCCGGTCGCCGCCGGCGCGCACCCGGTCGCGGTTCGCCGACGGGAGGAACCGGGTCATCGCCATCCCACGCAGCCGGCCGAGCTCCGCGGAGGCCGCGTCCGTACGGATCGGACTCCCGTCGACGTACGTCCCCTCGCCGGACCGGCAGGTGGCGAGCGTGTCGGCGAGCGGGTCGAACACCCAGGACGCGGCGGGTCGTCCCTCGCTCAGCAGCGCCACCATCAACGCGAACGGCCGCCGGCCGGCGGCGAAGTTCGCGGTGCCGTCGACCGGGTCGACGAGCCACACGTCTCCGCTGCCGCGCAGGTGCCGCAGCAGCCCCTGATCCTCGGCGACCGCCTCCTCACCGACCACCACCGAGCCCGGACGGAGCCGGCGCAACCCGTTCGAGATCATCTCCTCGGCCCGGCGGTCGGCGACGGTGACGATGTCGCCGGGCGCCTTCTCCGCGACGTCGGAGTCGTCCAGCTTCTGGAACAGGGGGAGCACGACCTGGTCGGCTGTCTCACGGAGCAGGACACCGACGTCGTCGAGCAGGGTGTCAGCCACGCGGCGGCAGCTTCACCACGCTGACGAAGAACTCGTCGATCTGGCGGACCACCGAGATGAACCGTTCGAAGTCCACCGGCTTGGTCACGTAGGCGTTGGCGTGCAGCTGGTAGCTGCGCAGGATGTCCTCGTCGGCCTGCGAGGTGGTGAGCACCACCACCGGGATCCGGCGGAGCTCCTCGTCCTTCTTGATCTCCGCGAGCACCTCCCGGCCGTCCCGGCGGGGCAGGTTGAGGTCGAGCAGGATCAGGTCCGGGGTTACCGCCTCGGCGTACTGGCCCTCACGGCGCAGGTACGCCAACGCCTCGGCCCCGTCGGAGACGACGGTCAGCCGGTTGCGCAGCTTGTGTTCCTCGAACGCCTCCTGGGTCATCAGCACGTCACCCGGGTCGTCCTCGACCAGCAAGACCTCGATCGGACTCTTCCCGTCCGCCGGCGCGGTCATCCCACTGTCTCCCTCATGCCACCCGTCCTACCGCCTTCCGGCGCTTCCTCCGTGCCCTCCGACCGGTCCCGCTGCTCCGGCGAGCCCTCCGCGACGCCGTCCGGCGTCTCCCCCGCCTGCGCCCCGGCGGTCTCGTCCGGGCCGTCGCCGGTCCCCGGTCCATCCTCCTGCAGCGCGGGCAGGGTGAACCGGATCGCGGTGCCCTCCGAGACGTCGGTGTCCACCCAGACCCGACCGCCGTGGTATTCCACGATCTTCTTGACGATGGCCAGCCCGATACCGGTGCCCGGGTAGGCGTCCTTCGAGTGCAGCCGCTGGAAGATGACGAAGATCTTGTCGGCGAACTCGGGCTCGATGCCGATGCCGTTGTCCCGGCAGGTTATCTCCCACTCGTCGCCCACCTGCCGGGCGGAGATGTGCACCTTCGACGGCACGTCCGGCCGGCGGAACTTGATCGAGTTGCTGACCAGGTTGACGAGCAGATTGGTCAGCAGGGGTTCCTCGCCCCGGATCACCGGCAGCTCCGACCAGGTCAGTTCGGCGTCCGCGTACTGCCGGGCCGCCTCGGTCTGACCGGCCACCTCCCCCATCACCTTGTTCAGGTCGACCTCGGTGAAGCCGGCGGTCAGCCGGCCGATCCGGGAGAACGCCAGCAGGTCGTTGATCAGGCGCTGCATCCGCTGCGCGCCGTCCACCGCGAACGCGATGTACTGGTCGGCCCGCTCGTCGAGCTGACCGGCGTAGCGGCGCTGGAGCAGCTGGCAGAAGCTGGCGACCTTGCGCAGCGGCTCCTGGAGGTCGTGCGAGGCGACGTACGCGAACTGCTCCAGGTCACGGTTGGAGCGGGTCAACTCCTCGGCCTGCTTCTGGAGCTGGCTGTTGACCCACTCGATCCGCTGCCGCGCCTCGCGCACCTCGGAGAGGTCCGCCGCGATCCTGCGGCGCATCGCGTCCACGTCGTCGGCGAGCTGCACGAACTCGGGCGGGCCGGAACCGGGGATCGCGTGCTGGAAGTCCCCCTCGGCGACCCTCCGCACGTGCTGGGCGAGCTCGGTGAGCGGACGCACGACCGTCCGGTCCAGCGAGAGCAGCAGCAGCGCACCGGTGACCACGACCACCAGGGCGGCGACGATCAGCAGCACGGCGAGCAGGTTCCCGCTGCGACGCGCCTCCCGCGCGTTGTTCTCCCGGGCGTCGAAGATCTCGGCCTGGAGATCGTCCACGGCGGCCCGTACCTCGTCGAACTGCTGCCGGGCCACCTCGGTGACGAGCGCCTGACCCGCCGCCGTGCCCTGCCGCTCGGTCACCGTGATCACCGGCACGGCGACCGATTGTCGCCACTCCTCGGCCCGGGTCTCGACCTGGCGCAGGTCTCCCTCGACCTGCGGGTAGTCGTCGAGCAGTCGTCGCATCGAGGCGATGATGTCCTGTTCCTGCCGCACCCCGGCCTCGTACGGGCCGAGGTCGGCCCGGTCGCCGCTCACCGCGAAGCCGCGTACCGCGGTCTCCTGGTCGAGCAGGGCGTTGAGCAGCTCCTGCGACTGCACCCGCAGCGGGCCGGTCTGGTTCAGCAGCGCGTCGACCTGGTTGCGGCTCCGCTCGGCAAGCGACGCCTCCGCCACCGCCAGCCCGATGAGCAGCACGCCGACGATCGCGAGCAGCGCGACCACCCGCTTGCGCAGGCTCCAGCCGCGCAGGCCGGCGCTCATCGGCCACCTCCCCGGGTGACCAGCAGCATGGCGACGTCGTCGGCGAGCGGACCGCCGTTGATCTGCTCGGCCCGCCCGACGAGCCAGGCCGGCAGCTCGGGCAGGGGCACCTCGCGGCTGGCCGGTTCCGCTAGCAGCTCGCCGAGCCCGGGCACGTCGAGTCGATCGTCGCTGTCGCCCACGCGCCCCTCGATCAGGCCGTCGGTGTACATCAACAGGGACCAGTCCTCGGTGTCGAACTTCAGGTCGTAGGCGACCGGCGGGCGGGGCCGGACGCCGAGGAGCAGGCTGCCCGGGGCGGGCACCGGCGCCACCCCACCGCGGCTGAGCAGCAGCGGCGGCGGGTGCCCGGCCAACCGTACGACCGCCCGGTTGGCGTCCAGGTCGAGCCGCGCCGTCGCCACGGTCGCGAAGATCTCCTGGAGCCGGCGTTCGCTCATCAGCACCTGCTCCAGCGCGGGCAGCACCTCGTCGTCGGGCACCCCGGCGAGCACCAGGGCGCGCCAGGCGACCCGGAGCTCGACGCCGAGCGCCGCCTCGTCGACCCCGTGCCCGCAGACGTCGCCCACGATCAGGTCCACCCGGTCGGGGCGGGTCTGCACCACGTCGTAGAAGTCGCCGCCGATCAACGCGGCGTGCCGGCCGGGCCGGTAGAACGTGTGCACCGCGAGCTGGTCGGTCGACATCAGCGGCTGCGGCAGCAGGCCCCGTTCCAGGCGGGCCGACTCGGCCTGGCGCAGCTCGACCTCGCGCAACCGGCGGGCGTTCTCGTCGGCGCGCTTGCGCTCGACGGCGTAACGCAGCGCCCGGGTCAGCAGGACACCGTCGACCTGCCCCTTGACGAGGTAGTCCTGGGCTCCCTCGGCGACCGCCACGATGCCCAGGTGCTCGTCGCTGCGCCCGGTCAGCACGCAGACCGCCGCCCCGCTCGCCATCTCCAGCACCTGGCGCAGCCCGTCGAGGCCCTGCGCGTCCGGAAGGCCGAGGTCGAGCAGGACGCAGTCCACACCCGTCACCCGCTGGCGCGCCTCGCTGAGGCTCGTCGCCACCAGCAGCTCGATCATCGAGTTGGTCTCGGCCAGCAGCTCACCGACCAGGAAGGCGTCGCCCTCGTCGTCCTCGACCAGCAGCACCCGCAGCCGCTCGCCCGGTGGCAGGTGGGGGTGTCGTCCCAGGCCGCCGTGCGGATACGGCACCACGGGGGAACCGGCCAGACCGGTCCCCCGGTTCGGCCGGGTCACCGCCGCCAGACGCGGGAGTTCGCTGGTGATGTCGGGCTCCTTCCGAGTGCCCTGCTGATCCTGTATTAGACAACGGTCGCACACAACACGACGGACTCGGTCCGGCCGGGCATGGGCCGAATCACGACCCACCGAGGGGCAAAGCGGACACGCGAGGGTCCCGTCGATCGGACCCGCGCTTCCCGGCCCGGGACGCCCGGCCGGGCACCGGTCGGACGGCGTCGCACCGCAGGCGGCGCCGTCACGTCCCGGGTCCCCGGTACGGGCCGGCGCGGGGCAGGATGGTCCCAGCCCTGGCCCCGTCCCCGAGGAG
>NZ_SMKG01000128.1 GCF_004348525.1 Micromonospora sp. 15K316
GGTCAGGCGTCGGGGCGGGGGCGGCGCAGACGCACGGCCCGGGCCAGGTAGTCGAACCCGGTGGCCACGGTCACCACCACGGCGGCGCCCATGATCCAGGGGCCCACCGGGGCGAGCGCGGCCGGCATCGGCCAGAGGTACCAGGCGATGGCGAGGATCTGGAGCGCGGTCTTGATCTTGCCGCCGCGGCTCGCCGCGATCACCCCGTGCCGGATCACCCAGAACCGCATCGCCGTGATCCCCAGCTCACGCAGGAGGATGAGCGCCGTCACCCACCAGGGCAACCGGTCGTACCAGGAGAGCAGCACCAGGGCGGCGCCGGTCAGCGCCTTGTCGGCGATCGGGTCGGCCACCTTGCCGACCGAGGTGACCAGCCCGAACCGGCGCGCGATCCAGCCGTCCACCAGGTCGGTCACCGAGGCGAACGCGAAGATCAGGCAGGCGGCCATCTGCCAGCCGGCGTGGGTCATGGCCGAGGCGACCACCGTGGCGGCGAAGACCGGCACGAGCACCAGTCGCAGCGCGGTGAGCGCGTTGGCCGCGTTGAGCAGCGGCACCGGGCTGACCACCCGGGCCGGCGTGGAGTCGGTCGCCTCGGTCACCGCCGCACCCCGCACGGCCGGACGTGGCGTCTCCCGTACCCCACCACGTGGCCTCCCCGCTCCGTCCGGGCCCGCCGTCACCGTGCCGCGCCGGGCGCCGCCGAGATCATCTCATCCGGCACGGCGTACAGGTCCACTCCTTCGGTGCCCGTCACCGTGGCGCGTACCAGGTCGCCGGGGCGCAGCGCCGCCAGGTCGACGCCGCCACCCTCGGGGGCGACCAGGGTGGTGGACCCGTCGACCTCGGGCGCCTGGTGGGCCGCACGCCCCTCCACGACACCGTCGTCGACCGAGTCGACAAGCACCTCGACCGTCGAGCCGAGCCGCTCCTCGGCCCGCTGCGCGCAGAGCTCGTCGGCGAGCGCGCTGAGCTTGTCGTACCGGCGCTTGATCGTCGCGGCGGAGACCTTGCCCGGCAGGCCGGCGGCCTCGGTGCCGTCCTCGTCGCTGTAGTCGAACATCCCGATCGCGTCGAGCCGCGCCGCGGAGAGGAACCGGACGAGCTCGTTCACGTCGGCCCGGGTCTCGCCCGGGAAACCGACGATGAAGTTGCTCCGGGCCCCCGCGTCGGGCGCGAGAGCCCGAGCGGTGGCCAGCAGCTCGAGGAACCGGTCGGTGGAGCCGAACCGGCGCATCCGGCGCAGCACCGGCTCGCTGGAGTGCTGGAACGACAGGTCGAAGTAGGGCGCCACACCCGGCGTGCCGGCGATCGCCTCGACCAGGCCGGGGCGGGTCTCGGCCGGCTGGAGGTAGCTCGCCCGCACCCGGACGATGCCGTCGATCGCGGCGAGCTGCGGCAGCAACTTCTCCAGCGCGCGGGGGTCCCCCAGGTCCTTGCCGTAGGAAGTGGAGTTCTCGCTCACCAGCACCAGCTCACGGACGCCGGTCTTGGCCAGCCACTCGGCCTCGGCGAGGAGCTCGTCGGGGGTACGCGAGACGAACGCCCCCCGGAACGCTGGGATGGCGCAGAACGCGCAGCGCCGGTCGCAGCCGCTGGCCAGCTTGAGTGAGGCGACCGGGCCGGTCTCCAGCCGGCGACGCAGCACCGGGCGCAGATGGGCGGGGGTGTGCTCGTCGGTCTCGACGGCGGCGCGCGGCGGGGTGCCGTGGCCGGGCAGCGACACCGCCGCCGCACGGCGGTTGACCGGGGTCAGCGGAAGGAGCTCCCGCCGGTCGCGCGGAGTGTGCGCGTCGACCTGCTCGCCGGCGAGCACCGCGTCGAGGCGGGCGGCGATGTCCGGATAGTCGTCGAAGCTGAGGACCGCCTGGGCCTCCGGGAGGCTCTCGGCCAGCTCCCGGCCGTACCGCTCGGCCATGCAGCCGGCGGCCACCACCTTGGCGCCGGTGTCCGCGGCGGCGAGCAGGGTCTGGATCGAATCCTGCTTGGCCTTCTCCACGAAGCCGCAGGTGTTGACGAGCACCACGTCCGCGCCCTCGCCGTCGGTGGTGACCTGCCAGCCGTCGGCGTGCAGCCGGGCGGCGAGCTCCTCCGAGTCGACCTCGTTGCGGGCACAGCCCAGGGTCAGCAGGGCTACCCGGCGGCCGTCGGCGGACGACGGCACCAGGTCGTGGCGCGGCGCCGGACGCGCCGAGCGGGAACTGTCGGGTGGGGAGGTGGCAGACACCATCCGAGGGTACCGGGCCGCTCCGGGTCGCCCACCGACGGCGGCCCGCTGCGCCGGCGGGGCCATCGATCAACGCTCGCCGGCCGCCGAGGCGTGGGTGGTGGCTCACACGGCGGCCGCGCCGACGTGGACCAGGCGGTCGAGGAGGAAGACCTCGGTGCCGGCGAGGCCGACCGAGCAGAAGACCGAGATCTGCTCCGGGGCGGTCCGGCCGGGCGCGGCGCCGGCGAGCACCGCGCCGAGATCGTGCAGTCGCTCGACGTGCGGCGGCTCGGCCGCGAGCATCGGCGGGGCGTACGCGCGCGCCTGGGCCGGTGAGTCGGTGGCCAGGACGTCGGCGGCGGCGAGCAGGTCCGGCCCGAACTCGGCGCGGTCCTGCTGTTTGAACCCGACGGCGTTCACGTGCGTCCCCGGCGACAGGTCGGCGGCGTCGAGCACCGACGTGGGGCTGGTGGTGGCGAGCACCACCACGTCCCGGCTGGCGACTGCGCTCGCCGCGTCGCCCACGGCTCGGGCGGCGACGCCCAGCTCGGCGCTGACCCGGGCGGCGAACGCCTCCCGCCGGGCGGCCGAGCGGCTGTAGACGGTCACCTCCCGCAGGGGGCGCACCGCGGCGGCCGCCCACACCTGCGTCCAGGCCTGCCGGCCCGAGCCAATCACGCCGACCGTCGCGGCGTCCGGACGGGCCAGGACGTCCACCGCGACCCCGCCCAGGCCGCCGGTGCGCCGGGACCCGAGCTCCTCGCCCACCGCCACCGCCCGTACCGCGCCGGTCCGACCGTCGTGCAGCACCACGAGCTGCTGGGACTCCGGGTGACCGAAGGTGTCGTACGAGCGGTAGCCGTACCACGAGCCGGTGAGATGACCCGCGGTCAGCACCATCCGGCCGCCGCCGAGCGGCGCCGAGGCCCGGGGTGGGGCGGTCAGCCGCCCGTCGTACGCGGCCAGCAGGGCGGTACGCATGGCGTCGACCGTGGTGGCGGCGTCCAGCGCGGCAGACACCTCCGCGTCGGAGTAGAGAAGGGTCATAAGCGCAAATACTGCAAGTTGAAGCGAGGTTCAGGTCAACCTCCGTGCCGTGGTGAGGCTCCCCACCCGGGTCACGCCCGGATCATCATCGCCACGCCCCGGGCCTGTGGTGCTACCGTCGGCTCCGGTGGCTGTTCGGCCACCCCGGACGAGCGGCGGGCGTACCCGGTCAGGCGAAGACGCCCCGATCAGTATGAACCGACTCGTCCCGGCCCCGGTGGTCCGGGCGCTCACCGAAGGTGGCGGCGATGGCCTGGATCGTGCTCGTACTCTCCGGACTGCTCGAGACGGCGTGGGCCGTCGCCCTGGACCGCAGCGCCGGGTTCAGCCGGCTCGGACCCTCGGTGGTCTTCGTGGTGGCCCTGGTGTTCAGCATGGCCGGCCTGTCGTACGCGCTGCGCGAGATCCCGGTCGGCACCGGGTACGCGGTGTGGGTCGGCATCGGCGCGGTCGGCACCGCCCTGGTCGGCATGCTGGCGCTGCACGAGTCGGCCAGCCTGCCCCGGATCCTCTGCCTCTTCCTGGTGATCGCCGGCGTGGTCGGCCTGAAGTTCTTCCACTGAGCCCACCGGCCGGCCGGCCCGCCACACCCCCGGCGACGCCCTCGCCGGTCGAGGGGATACGGCGGGCATCGGCTCGCGTGCATACGGCGACGACGGGATGGGTAGTGATCGGCCCACAGTCACGGCTCTCACCACGGAGGACGTCATGGCCGACATTCCGAGCACCGCCCGCCCCCGCAGCAGCGCGGCCCGCGTCTGCACCATCCTGGGCTTCGTCTTCGCAGTCCTCGCGCTCTTCCTGTCCCCGCTGATCTTCGGGGTGATCGGCTTGATCCTCGGCATCGTCGGCGCGGTGCTCGGCGACAAGCCGCTCGGCTGGTACGCGGCGGCCGCGAGTGTCGTCGGCGCGATCCTCGGCTTCGTCATCGCGATGGCGGTCCTCAACTCCTGACCAACGACCACCCGGAGCCCGTCGGCCGGCCGGCGGGCTCCGTCGTGACCACCGCCGACCGGAGCCGTTCAGCCCCGGTCCGCCACCATCACCCGGTTGCCGTCCGGGTCGAGCACGACGGCCATCCGCTCCCCCCACGGCTGTGCCGCCGGTTCCGCCACCACCCGGGCGCCGGCGGTCCGTAGCCGCCGCACCACGGCAGGGCAGTCGGCGACGTACACCCAGAGCGCTATCCGGTCGTTCTCCAGCGTGCGCTGCTCGGCCTGCCGACGCCGAGCTGCGCGGAACCGAGGCGGAGCCTCACTCATCGCCACCGCCGCGGATGCCGGCCAGGACCTCCTCCAGCTCGTCCGGCTTGACCAGCACGTCCCGGGCCTTGGAGCCCTCGGAGGGCCCGACGACGCCCCGCGTCTCCATCAGGTCCATCAGCCGGCCGGCCTTGGCGAAGCCCACCCGCAGCTTCCGCTGCAACATCGAGGTGGAACCGAACTGCGAGGTGACCACCAACTCGACCGCCTGCAGCAACAGGTCGAGGTCGTCACCGATGTCCTCGTCGATCTTCTTCTTGCTCTCCTGCGCCACGGTCAGCACGTCCGAGCGGAACTCCGGCTCGCGCTGGTCCTTGCAGAACTTGACCACGTCGGCGATCTCGCGCTCGGTGACCCAGGCGCCCTGGATGCGGATCGGCTTCGACGCGCCCATCGGCAGGAAGAGCCCGTCGCCACGGCCGAGCAGTTTCTCCGCGCCGGGCTGGTCGAGGATGACCCGCGAGTCGGCCAGCGACGAGGTGGCGAACGCGAGCCGGGACGGCACGTTCGCCTTGATCAGACCGGTCACCACGTCGACCGAGGGACGCTGGGTGGCGAGGACCAGGTGGATGCCGGCGGCGCGGGCGAGCTGCGTGATCCGGACGATGGAATCCTCCACGTCCCGCGGGGCGACCATCATGAGGTCGGCCAACTCGTCCACGATCACCAGCAGGTACGGGTACGGCCGCATCTCCCGCTCGCTGCCCGGCGGGGCCTTGATCTCGCCGTTGCGCACCTTGCGGTTGAAGTCGTCGATGTGCCGGACCCCGTTGGCGGCGAGGTCGTCGTAGCGCATGTCCATCTCACGGACGACCCACTCCAGCGAGTCGGCCGCCTTCTTCGCGTTGGTCACGATCGGCGTGACGAGGTGCGGGATGCCCTCGTAGCCGGTCATCTCGACGCGCTTCGGGTCGATCAGCAACAGCCGCACCTCGTCCGGTGTGGCCCGGGTCAGGACCGACACCAGCAGCGAGTTGAGGCAGCTCGACTTGCCCGCGCCCGTGGCCCCCGCGATGAGGATGTGCGGCATCTTGGCCAGGTTGGCCACGACGAAGCCACCCTCGATGTCCTTGCCGAGCGCCACGACCATCGGGTGGTGGTCGCCGGTGGCGGCCCGGGAGCGCAGGACGTCACCGAGGGAGACATTCTCCGGGTCGGTGTTGGGGATCTCCACCCCGACCGCGCTCTTGCCCGGGATCGGGCTGAGGATCCGCACGTCCGGTGACTTGACCGCGTACGCGATGTTGCGGGAGAGCTGCGTGATCCGCTCGACCTTGACGCCCGGCCCCAGCTCCACCTCGTACCGGGTGACAGTCGGGCCGCGGGTGAAGCCCGTCACCGCGGCGTCCACGTCGAACTGCTCGAAGACTCCGGTGAGGGCGGCGATCACCTCGTCGTTCGCCTTGCTCCGGGTCTTCGGCGTCGCGCCGGTGCCGAGCAGGTTTGCCGGGGGCAGCGTGTAGTCGCCCGCCATGCCGGTGAGCGCGAGCTGCTCGGCCCGGGTGGGCAGCGGCGAGTGCTCCGGCGGCTCGACCGGCTTGCGGCTGACCGGCACCTTGGTCGGCGGCGTGCGGGTCAGCACGAGGGTCTCCTGCAGGTCGACGCCGTCGAGGTCGTCGAAGTCGTCCGGGTCGACCGGCGAGGGCGTGCGCTTCGCCGGCCGCTTCCGGGCCGGCTTGGCCGGCGCCTCCTCGACCTCGTCCTCCTTCGTCGACGGAGCGACCACCGTGCCGACCAGGAGCCCGAGCCGCTCCGGAATCTTGTTGATCGGTGTCGCGGTGACCACCAGCAGGCCGAAGAGGAGCAGCAGGATGAGCAGCGGCATCGCGACCCACGCGGTCACCGCCCGCTCGAGCAGGCTACCGATGCCGGCCCCGATCAGGCCGCCCGCGTAGTCGCGTTGTGCCGGGTCGACGGGCTCCTGTCCGATGTGCAGCATCGCCGCCAGGGCGAGCAGCATCGACCCCCAGCCGACCAGGCCACGGCCGCGGTGCTGCGGATCGGCCGGCTGGCGCATCAGCCGCCAGGCGCCGATCCCCAGCAGCACCGGCACCACGACGGCGATCGCGCCCAGGAAGAGCCGGACGGTGTCGGCCAGCCGCTCCCCCACCGGGCCGGCGCCGGAGAACCAGATCCCCACGGCGCTGAGCAGCGCGAGGCCGAAGAGCAGCAGCCCGGCCCCGTCACGCCGGTGTTCCGGGTCGAGTTCCCGGGCCGAGGCAGCTTGCCGGCCGGCGGCCCGGACGGCCCAGCCCATGCCGTGCGCGAGCCCCATCCACAACGCACCGAGCGCGCGTCCGAGGTAGACGGCGGGACTGGGGCGGGTCGGCCGGGTGCGCCGGACCGGGGTGCGGGTCTTCTTCGCCGGTTGACGTGCGCGGCTGTTCGTCGCACCGCGCGGCGACGCGCCGCGCCGCCGGCTCGCCTGAGAGGTACGGCCCGCCATAGCATCACCGTAACGGCGCGGCCCGGTGGATCGCCGCTTTTCCGGGTCGTGTCCGCGCGTCGCAGCACGGACTCCGCCGCATGACGTGATATCTGCCTCAGAAGGGATGCCCGATGGCGTCGCCGGGAATCGAGGACGGTCCGGACGACCCCCTGGCCGGGCACCCGCGACGGCTGCGACCGCTGACCCCCGAGCTGATCGCCGCGGTGCTGGGCAACCGCGGGTACGCCGTGACCGCCGACGCCGACGGCGACCTGGTCGGCCGCTGGGAGGAGAACCTGGTGTGGTTCCTGCGGCTGGGCGAGGCCGGAGAGCTGCTCCAGATCCGCACCATGGTCGCGTCGACCTTCCCGATCGAGCAGGTCCCGCAACTGCACGCCTTCTGCAACTCGTGGAACCACGACCGGCTCTGGCCGAAGGCGTTCGTGCACGTCGACGACGACGGCCTGGCCCGGGTCTGCGGTGAGGTGATCACCGACCTGGAACGGGGCGTCACCCCGCATCAGCTCGACCAGCTGCTCGACTGCGGCATCTCCACCGGATGCCAGCTCGCCGCGGCGGCCGGGCGCCTCTCCCGGGAAACCCGGCCGTGAGTGGTCCCGGCGGGCGGCCCCGTCGCGAGGTGAGTGGGCCCGGCGGTCCGCGCGGCGGCGACGCCGGGCCTGCCGGTCGCCCGGACCGGGGCGCGCGGGGGCCCGGCACACGGCCCATCCCGCTCGGTGACCTCGGCCTCGGCGGGCCCGGTCGCGCGCCGGCGGGCCGCAACCGGGAGCTGATCGACGCGCTCGCCGAGGCTCGGGACCTCCCCGACGGCCCGGAGCGGCTGATGGAGTTGGAGCGCATCGCCACGGCGGCCGACGCGGCCGGCGACGACCGGTCCGCAGTGGACGCCCGGCTGGCGCTGATCGAGACGGCCCTCGTCCAGGGTGAACGGTGGCGGCTCGTCGAGCCCGCGCGGCGCTGCCTGGCCGTGCTCGACCGCCGCCCGGAGATCTTCGCCGAGGGCGAGGACGAGTTGCTGACGCGCTACCAGCGGTACGCGGTCGAGGCGCTGCTCGGCACGCCACGGATCGGCTTCGAGCAGAGTCGCGCGGTCGACGACCTGGCCCGCCGGGTCGGCGCCCACGCCGAGGCGGTGGTCGAGCTGCGCTGCCGGATCGCCGACCACCTGGGCGACGAGCCGACCGCCCGGGAGTGGTACGCGCGCTGGATGCGTGCCGACCCCGACGTGGCCGGTGGTTGCCCCGGCTGTGCACCGGTACGGCGGGCGGAGCTGCTCGCCGGCTGGGGCGACCAGGCCGCCGCGCTGGCGGAGCTGCGGGACGTCCTGGCCGGCGCGGCCTACTGCACGGACCAGCCGGAGCGGGCGCTCACCGCGGCGCTGCTGCCGTGGCTGCGCCACGGTGAGCCGGAGCGGGCCGGCGTCGCGCACGTACGCGCCTACCGGCGGCACCGAGGCGAGCGCCCGGCCTTCCCGTACCTCGCCACCCACCTGCGCTTCTGCGCGCTCGGCGGGCATCCGGGCCGGGCGCTCGACATCCTCGCCGAGCAACTGCCCCGGCTCGACCACCCGTACGACGACCTGTCCGCGATGGAGTTCGCCGCCGCCGGAGCGCTGGTCTGCAACCTGGCCGTGGAGGCGGGGCTGGGCGGGCGTACGGTGCGCCGGCCGGCGTACGGGCAGCGGCCCGCCGCCGCTCTCGACGTGGCGACGCTCGGCGCGGTGCTGCTCGCCACCGCCACCGAGTTGGCGGGCAGCTTCGACGCCCGCAACGGCACCGGGCACCAGTCCGGCCGGATCGCCGCCTGGCTGGCCGAACGGCCGGTGGCCGTGCCGGTGCCGATTCCCGCCGACGAACCGGACGACGAGCCCGCCGGCCCGGACGACGATCCGGAGCCGGCCGACCTGGAGCCGGCGCCCCTGACCCTGTCCATGATCACCGAAGCGCTGGACCGGCGCGGCGACCGGTACGCCGTGCAGCCCGGGGCGACGGTGGTCGGCCGCTGGGGCGACGCCGTGATCCAGTTCCGGCAGCTCGGCGAGCGGGGCGAGATCCTGCACGCCCGTTCGCTCGCCACCCGCCGTCTCCCCGCCGCCCGGCGCGCCGAGGCGTACGCGTTCTGCAACGCCTGGAACCACGACCGGCTGCTGCCGAAGGCGTACGTGCACGACCCCGGCGGTGAGCTGGTGCTCGCCGGCGACGTGAGCACGGACCTGGCGCACGGGGTGGCCCCGGCTCAGCTGGCGGTGCTGCTGAACGCCGCGATCACCACCGGCGTCGCGTACGCCGACGCGGTGGCGGCCCTGCCCTGAGCCCTGCCCTGACGGCGACCGGCCCGCGCCGAGGCATCGGGCCGGTCGGGCGTCGTTCGGGTCAGACCTCGACCACGGTGGGCACGATCATGGGACGCCGCCGGTACGCGTCGTTGACCCAGCGCCCCACCGTCCGGCGGACGATCTGCTGGAGCTGGTGGGGATCGGTGATCCCGTCCGCGGCGGCCCGGTTGAGCGCCTCGGTGACGAGCGGGATCACACCGTTGAAGGCCTCCGGGTCCTCCGAGAAGCCCTTCGCGGAGACGGTCGGGCCGGCGACCACCTTGCCGGTGACCGAGTCGACCACGACGGTGGCGGCGATGAAGCCTCCGTCGCCGAGGATCCGCCGCTCGGTCAACAGCGACTCGCTCACGTCACCGACGGCGAGACCGTCGACGTAGACGTACCGGCTCTTCACGTGGCCGACCAGGCTGGCCCGCCCGTCGACCAGGTCGACGACGTCGCCGTCCTCGCAGAGCACCACCCGGTCCGCCGCCACCCCCGACTCGATGCCGAGCCGGGCGTGGGCGCGCAGGTGCCGCCACTCACCGTGCACCGGCATCAGGTTGCTGGGACGCACCACGTTGAGCAGGTAGAGCAGCTCGCCGGCCGGGGCGTGACCGGAGACGTGCACCTTGGCCACGTCCTTGTGGACGACCACCGCGCCGGCCCGGGCCAGCCGGTTGATCACCCGGTAGACGGAGGTCTCGTTCCCCGGCACCAGGGAGGAGGCGAGCACCACGGTGTCGCCGGGGGCGATGGTGATGTGCCGGTGGTCTCCGCTGGCCATCCGGCCCAGCGCGCTCATCGGCTCACCCTGCGAGCCGGTGGACATGAGCACGATCTGCTCCGGCGGCATGGTGGTCGCCTCTTCGAGGCCGACGACGAGACCGGGTGGGATGTTGAGCAGGCCCAGGTCACGGGCGATGCCCATGTTGCGCACCATGGACCGGCCGATGAGCGCGACCTTGCGGCCGTGCTCGGCGGCCGAGTCCATCACCTGCTGCACCCGGTGCACGTGGGAGGCGAACGAGGCGACGATGATCCGCCCCTTGGCCTTCGCGAAGATCGAGTCGAGCACCGGCCCGATCTCGCGCTCCGGGGTGACGAAGCCGGGGATCTCCGCGTTCGTGGAGTCCGACAGCAGCAGGTCCACTCCCTCGGCCCCGAGCCGGGCGAACCCGGCCAGGTCGGTGATCCGGCCGTCGAGCGGGAGCTGGTCCATCTTGAAGTCGCCGGTGTGCAGCACCAGACCGGCGGGGGTACGCACGGCCACCGCGAGCGCGTCCGGGATCGAGTGGTTCACCGCGAAGAACTCGCACTCGAACGGGCCGAGCTGCTCCCGGCCCCCCTCCCGCACCGTCAGCGTGTAGGGCTGGATGCGCCGCTCGGCGAGCTTCGCCTCGACCAGGGCCAGGGTGAACTGCGAGCCGACCAGCGGGATGTCCGGCTTGTGCGCGAGCAGGTACGGCACCGCGCCGATGTGGTCCTCGTGGCCATGGGTCAGCACGATCGCCTGCACGTCGTCGAGCCGGTCCAGGATCGGCCCGAAGTCGGGCAGGATCAGGTCCACACCGGGCTGCTCGACGTCGGGGAAGAGCACACCACAGTCGATCACCAGCAGCTTGCCGTCGTACTCGAAGACGGTCATGTTCCGACCGATGGCGCCGAGCCCGCCGAGCGGAATGATCCGCAGCCCGCCCTCCGGCAGCGGTGGGGGGAGTTCCGCCTCGATGTGCGCCTCGGTCACGCTTTCACCTCATTCTGCGACGCCGTCACCGGGCGTCCGTCGTGTCGTTCGATCATTCGGGAAGTGCCAGGCCCGCCGCGGCGCAGTCGGCACGCAGCTGGGCGATCTCGTCGTCGGTGGCGTCCACCAGCGGAGGCCGCACCGGGCCGGCGGGCAGACCCGCGACCGTCAGTCCGGCCTTCACGAGGATGACCCCCTGGGTACGGAAGATGCCGGTGTAGAGGGGCAGCAGCCGGCGGTGCAGCGCGAGCGCGGTGCCGTTGTCGCCGGCGTCGTGCGCCTCGATCATCTGCTTGGTCAGCGCCCCGGTGAAGTGGGTGGAGGTGCCGACGACGCCGACCGTGCCGACGGCCAGGGCGGGCAGGGTGAGGGAGTCCTCGCCGCTGTAGAAGGCCAGGTTGGTGCGGCTGGTCACCCAGCTGGTCGCGGTCAGGTCGCCCTTCGCGTCCTTCACCGCGACGATCCGCCCGTGCTCGGCGAGACGCACCATGGTCTCGGTGGCGATCGGCACACCGGCGCGGTGCGGGATGTCGTAGAGCATCACCGGCAGGCCGGTGGCGTCCGCCACGGCGGTGAAGTGTCGCAGCAGCCCGCTCTGCGGCGGCTTGCTGTAGTACGGCGTGACCACCAGCAGCCCGTGGGCGCCCGCCTTCTCGGCGGCGGCGGCCAGCTCGACGGTGTGCCGCGTGTCGTTCGTCCCGACCCCGGCCACGACCTTGGCCCGGTCACCGACCGCCTCCGCGACGGCCCGGATCAGGCGCTCCTTCTCCGCGTCGCTGGTGGTCGGCGACTCGCCGGTGGTGCCGTTGACCACCAGCGCGTCGTTGCCCTGCTCGTCGACCAGGTGGCTCGCCAGTCGGGCGGCACCGTCGAGGTCGAGCTCGCCGTCGGCGGTGAACGGGGTCACCATGGCGGTGAGCACCCGGCCGAAGGGGCGGGACGCCGCCCGGTCGGGGGTGTCAGGGTGGTCGTGCGTCATCCTCCTAACCTAGCGGACGACCCGGGAGCACCCGCCGGGGAAGGGCTCAGGAGAGGGCGGCCGGAACGGCCCCACCGGAGCCGATCATCCCCTGGTCGTGTCTGCGGGGTCAGACGTACAGGGAGGTGAACGGGCTCCAGGGCAGGTTGCGCAGCACCGAGAAGGCGAGCCAGGCGGCCAGGAACCCGGTGATCATCTTGTTGCTGACGCGCAGCTCCGGCAGCCGCCAGCCGAACGCCTGCCGGCCCGCCCAGGCGACGAAGAGGTAGGCCAGGAAGGGCAGCGCGAAGACGAAGACGAAGTGGTGCCGGGCGGCGGCGGGCAGGTCGCCGTGCACCACGTACCAGAGCGCACGGGTGCCGCCGCAGCCCGGGCAGTCGAGCCCGGTGGTCAGCTTGAGCACGCAGCTGGGCGCGGCCGTCGGGTCCGACCGGGTCGGGTCGCTGATCAACGTGTAGGCGATGCCCAGGGCGACGCAGCCCAGCGCGGCGAGCGGCACCGCCCACCGGGGCGAGCGGTCGTAGAGCCGGACCACGAACCGGGTGAACCGGTCGGGCTCGGGCACCGGATAGACCGGGGTGGCGCCCGCCGGCCAGCCGGCCGGTGGGGTCATGCCGGGAGCCGCGACGGCTCCGTGAGCCGCACCGGGGGCCGGGACCGCGCCGGCCGGCGGCTGCGGTGGGACGGCGGGCCCGTCAACGCTCGTCACGGGAATCACCGTACACCCGCGACGCCCACCAGCGCGGCGGCCAGCGGGCCGGCCAGATCGCCCGCGACGGGCGGCGCCACCGAGTCGAGACCGAGCCAGCCGGCGAGCCGGTAGAGCTCGGCGGCGAGCGCCACGGCGGTCTCGCCCGGGTCGGCGCCCGGCTCTACCCAGGCGGCGGGCACCAGCAGCACGCGCGCCTTCCGGTCGGCCTTCAGGTCGACCCGGGCGGTGAACCGCTCCCCCTGGAGGAACGGCAGCACGTAGTAGCCGTGCACCCGCTGCGGGGCCGGAACGTAGATCTCGATGCGGTAGCTGAAGTCGAAGAGCCGCTCGGCGCGGTTGCGCTCCCACACCAGCGGGTCGAAGGGGCTGACCAGCGTGTTGCCCCGCACCCACCGGGGCAGCCGGGCCGAGGCGTGCAGCCAGGCGGGCTGCCGCCACCCCGCCACGGTGACCGGCAGCAGCTCACCGGCCTCGGCGAGCTCGGCGACGGCCTGCCGGGCGCCGGCGACCGGGAGCCGGAAGTAGTCGCGCAGCTCCGGCTCGGCGGCCACCCCGAGCGACCGGGCCGCCACCGCCACCAGGGTGCGGTACGCCTCGGCGTCGGTCGGCGTCGGCGCGTCCAGCGCCGCGGCGGGGAGCACCCGCTCGGGCAGGTCGTAGCGGCGGGCGAAGGAGCTGGTGCGTTCGGCCGCGGTCACCTCGCCGGCCCAGAAGAGGAACTCCAGGGCGCGCTTCACCGCCGACCAGTTCCAGCCCCAGTTGCCCGTCTCGCGGGGCGCGTCGTGCTCGATCTCGGCGGCGGTCAGCGGGCCCCGGGCGGCCACCTCGGCGCGTACCCAGGCGACCAGGTCCGGCTGCTCCTGGGCGATCCGACGCATGCCGCCCCACGCCTCGCTCTGCGCCCGGGCCATCCGCCAACGCAGCGCCGCGTGCAGCCCGACCGGGACCAGGGACGCCTCGTGCCCCCAGTACTCGAAGAGGTCGCGGGGCCGGCGGTAGGCCGCGGTGTCGAGCAGGTCGGTCGGGTAGGGCCCGAGCCGGCTGTAGAGCGGCAGGTAGTGCGCCCGTTGCAGCACGTTGACGGAATCCATCTGGATCAGCCCGACCCGGTCGAGCACGCGGCGCAGGTGACGACGGGTGGGCGCGCCGGTGGGCGCGGGGTCGGCGAAGCCCTGTGCGGCGAGCGCCACCCGACGGGCCTGGGCGAGCGAGAGCGATTCCGGAGCGGCCATCGCGGCGACCCTAACCCAGCGGTCCGACACCCCGGCGCGGACGCTGGACGGCCCGCCCATAGGGGCATAGAACGGACTCGTGCTGACGATCCGAACCGAGGAGCCCGATGACGCCGAGGCGGTCGCCCGGGTGCACGTGCACGGCTGGCAGGCCGGCTACGCCGGCATCATGCCGGCGGAGGTGCTGGGCCGGCTGAACGTCTCCGCCTGGGCGCAGCGTCGACGCGACCTCGGCACCGCCGACCCGGAACACCCGTTCACCACGCTGCTGGCCGAGGCCGACGGCGCGGAGATCGTCGGGTTCACCTCCTTCGGGCCGTACCGGGTCGACCAGGATCGCGCCACCCTCGATCCGGCGCACGGCGAGCTCCTCGCCCTCTACGTCGACCCGGGGCACTGGGGCGACGGCACCGCGGCGGCCCTCTTCGCCGCCGCTCGGGAGGGGCTGGCCGCCCGGGGCTTCCCGACGTACCGGGTCTGGGTGCTGGCGGAGAACCAGCGGGCCCGGCGGTTCTACGCGCGGGCCGGGCTCTCACCGGACGGGGAGTGGACCACCTATCCGGTGCCGCTCAGCGGCGGACGCCCGCCCGTCCGGCTCGTCGAGCTGCGGTACGCCGGACGCCTCGCCGGCTGACCCGGGCGAGACCGGCCCGCGACGGACCGGCAGGAAGGCCAGCAGCGCCAGGCTGATCCACACGTAGGTGTTGCTGCCGAGGAAGCCGTCGAGCCCGGTGAAGTCCTGCTCCCAGGCCCAGACGATCCGGCTGGTCAGGAGCCCGTACCCGGCGAGGGCGGCGACCAGCAGCAGCCGGCGCCGGC
Source organism: Micromonospora sp. 15K316 (assembly GCF_004348525.1). Lineage (GTDB taxonomy): Bacteria > Actinomycetota > Actinomycetes > Mycobacteriales > Micromonosporaceae > Micromonospora. The sequence goes on from NZ_SMKG01000128.1 coordinate 14,771, forward strand.
GGGCGCGGGCAGGCGCGGCCATGGCGTTGTCGACCAGCAGGATCAGCGCGGGCAGCAGCCAGACCAGGTGGTGCACCCAGGTGACCGGGCTGATCAGGCACATCACCGCGCCGGTCAGCGCCAGCCCGGTCGCCTCGTCGCCGGCGGCCGCGGCGCGGCGGGACCGCCACGCCCAGAGCGCCAGCGTGCCGAGGGCCAGCGCCAGCCAGGCGAGCGTGCTCGGATGCTCCGGGTCGAGCCGGGCCACCACCCCGCGCAGCGACTGGTTGGAGACGAAGGCCAGTTCACCGACGCGGCCGGTGTTCCACAGCGCCTCGGTCCAGAACTCCCGCGAGGCGTCGGGGAAGAGCGCGCCGGCCACCACTGACGCGGCCGCCGCGGTGGCCATCGACGTGACGGCCGCCCGCCAGCGTCGGGTCACCAGCAGGTAGACGATGAAGATGCCGGGCGTCAGTTTGATCGCGGTGGCCAGCCCGATGGCCACGCCCGCCCAGCGGTTCCCCGCCGGGAGCAACCGGAGCAGGTCCACCGCGACCAGGAAGAGCAGCAGCATGTTGACCTGGCCGAAGTTGACCGTCTCGCGCATCGGCTCGTACGCGGCGACCAGGCAGAGCGCGACGGCGAGGGCGAACCAGCGGGTCCAGCCCGCGCGGACCGAGATCGGGTCGATAAGCCACCAGAAGAGCACCGCGGTGACGACGACGGTGGCGGTCACGCTGACGACGATGGCGGCCAGCCACGGCAGGTACGCCATGGGCAGCATGACCAGGGCGGCGAACGGCGGGTAGGTGAAGCCGTACTGGGTCAGCGGCCGCAGGTAGTCGTAGATCTCCCCGCCGTCGTGCACCCACCAGCTCAGCGCGCCGTAGTAGACCTGGAGGTCGAAGAAACCGTGCCGGACGGCGGCGACGGAGAGGAAGGCCGCCACCGCGACGGCGAGCAGGAGCACGCCCACCACCTGCGCGACCGTCCTACTGGCACCCTGCACCACCGTCGCCTCCCTCGCCCTGCGTAGGCTCACGTCCCATGGCTCTCGGGTACGTCCGCCCGGCGCGTCCGGAAGACGCCGGCGAGATCGCACGCATCCAGCTCGCGACCTGGCGGGTCGCCTACCGCCGGATCCTGCCCCGGCACGTCCTCGACAACCTGGACGAGGCGTGGCTGGCCCGGCGGTGGACCGCCGCGGTGCAGGAACCGCCCTCGGACGCCCACCGGGTGCTGGTCGCCGTCGAACAGGCCGAGCAATCGTATCTGGTGGGGTTCGCCGCGTTCGGCCCGGCCGATGCGGAGGCGCTCGCACCGAACGAACCGGCCGAGGCGCTGGCCGGCGAGGTCGCGGCGGTCACCGATCTGCTGGTGGAGCCGCGGTGGGGGCGGCGTGGGCACGGCAGCCGCCTGCTCGCCGCCACCGTCGACCTGTGGCGCTCGGACGGCTTCGACCGCGCGGTGGCCTGGGTGTTCGACGGTGACGAGGCGACCCGCAAGTTCCTCACCAGCACCGGTTGGGCCGCCGACGGAGCTGCCCGCGCCCTCGACGTTGACGACATGCTGGTCCCCCAGCTCCGCCTGCACGTGGCACTCCCCGCCGAACCCGTCCCCACCC
>NZ_SMKG01000129.1 GCF_004348525.1 Micromonospora sp. 15K316
GGGGTGGTCCGCGACCCGGAGCTGCGCGCCGAGGCGGTGCTCGACGTGGCGGGGGCCGCCGCCCAGCTCGGCCTCGGCCTGGCGGATGTGGCCGCGAGTCCGCTGCCGGGGCCGAGTGGGAACGTGGAGTTCTTCGTATGGTTACGCCAGGACGCCGCACCGGCCGACCCGGAGCGGGTACGGGCGGTGGTGGCGGCCGGGCCGCTGGGTCCGGCGACGCCCGGTGACATGCCGGGAACGGCGGCGGAGGAGGTCGCAGGGTGAGGATGGGCAGGGCAGGGTCCGCGGCGGGCCGGTCGGCCCGCCCCGGGGTGTGGGCGGGCGCCCGGCGGCGTCGCGTGACGATGAGGAGGCCCCGATGACCCGGACCGCACTGCTGGTCACCCACACCGGTCGGCGCCGTAGCACCGAGCACGCCCGGGCGGTCGCCGCCGACCTGATCGCCGCCGGTTTCGAGGTACGCGTGGTCGCCGAGGAGGCCGACGACCTCGACCTGCCCGGCGTCGTGCCGGTCACCGGCCTGGAGGCCGCCGAGGGCGCCGAGATCGTCTTCGCGCTCGGCGGCGACGGTACGTTCCTGCGCGCGGCGGAGCTCGCTCGTCCCGCCAAGGCGCCGCTGCTCGGCATCAACCTCGGCAAGGTCGGCTTCCTCGCCGAGGCGGAGATCGGCGACCTGGACAGTGCGGTCCGAGACGTGGTCGCGCGGAACTACACGGTCGACGAGCGGCTCACCCTCGACGTGACGGCCGAATTCGAGGGCGGGCCGACGATCGAGTCCTGGGCGCTCAACGAGATCAGCGTCGAGAAGGGGGAGCGGGCCCAGATGCTCGAACTCCTCGTCGACGTGGACGGCCGGCCGTTGTCCCGGTACGGCTGCGACGGGGTGGTCTGCGCCACCCCCACCGGCTCCACGGCGTACGCCTTCTCCGGGGGCGGGCCGGTGGTGTGGCCGGAGGTGGAGGCGCTGCTGCTGGTGCCGATCAGCGCGCACGCGCTGTTCAGCCGGCCGCTGGTCACCGCACCCACCTCGACGTTCGCGATCACCGTGGACCCGTTCACCACCCTCGCCGTGATGAGCTGCGACGGGCGGCGGGTGTACGACCTGCCACCGGGCGCGCGGGTGACCGTGCGCCGGGGCGCCCTGCCGGTGCGGATCGTCCGGCTGCGGGACCGTCCGTTCACCGACCGGATGGTGGCCAAGTTCGGGCTGCCGGTGCAGGGCTGGCGCGGCTCGCGCAGCTGACCGACCCGCCGGTGCCGTCGGTAACCCGCCGGACACATGGTGGTTGTTCCGTGGTGGCCGCGGTGTCCACCTGGCGACATGTCGCCGGTGCGGCGTACGCCAGCTAGTGACCGTCCAGTGATCTGCGTCGCAGACTCCGATCGGTCGCCCTCCGAGGGCGCCGATTCTGGAGTAGAGGAGCGCATCGCATGCACTGGCCCTCACGCTGGCTCGCCGCCGGCGCGGTCGGGGCGCTGGTGGTCGGGATCGCCGCACCGGCGTCCGCCGATCCGGCCGCCCGGCCCGCCGGCGGGAACCCCGCCCCGTTCGCCCCGGGCGCCGCACCCGCCCGCGTCACCCTGATCACCGGTGACCAGGTCGTGTTGGCGCCGGCCGCCACCGGCCGTGTCGCCGCCACCGTTCACCCCGGACCGGGTCGTGAGCGGATCACGTTCCAGACCGTGTCGGCCGACGGTGGGCTGCGGGTGCTGCCCAGCGACGTCGTGCCGTACGTCTCCGCGGGTGTGCTCGACGCCGACCTGTTCGACGTGGAGGAGCTCGTCGCGCAGGGGTACGGCGACGGCGCGCAGGCCGGCCTGCCGCTGATCGTCCGCTACCAGGAGCCGGCCGCCGGTCGCGTCCGGCCACTGGCCGGGGCCACCGCCGCCCGGCCGCTGGAAAGCATCAACGGCGCCGCCCTGCGGGTCGACAAGGACGACCTCGACGAGTTGTGGGGCGCGCTGCGGAGCACGCCGGGCGGGCGTACGACCGCCGGCGCGGCGGCCAAGCTCGGCGCCGGCATCGAGCGGGTCTGGCTTGACGGGCGGGTCCACCCGGCGCTGGAGCACAGCGTGCCGCAGATCGGCGCCCCGACGGCCTGGGCGGCCGGCCGGGACGGCAACGGCGTCCAGGTCGCCGTGCTCGACACCGGCGTCGACGCCACGCACCCCGACCTCGCCGGGCGGATCGCCGAGGCGCAGGACTTCACCGGCAGCGGCAGCGCCCGGGACGGGCACGGCCACGGCACCCACGTGGCGGCCACCATCGCCGGCAGCGGCGCGGCCTCCGACGGCTTGCGCAAGGGCGTCGCGCCCGGCGCGAAGCTGCTGGTCGGCAAGGTGCTCGACGACTCCGGCTCCGGCTACGACTCGGGGATCATCGCGGGCATGGAGTGGGCCGCCCACTCCGGCGCGAAGGTGGTCAGCATGAGCCTCGGGGGCGCGCCGACCGACGGCACCGACCCGATGAGCCAGGCGGTCAACGATCTCACCGCCGAGACCGGCGCGCTCTTCGTGATCGCCGCCGGTAACGAGGGCGCCGCGCGGACCGTCGGCAGCCCCGGCGCCGCCACCTCCGCGCTGACCGTCGGCGCAGTCGACCGCAACGACGACCTGGCCCCGTTCTCCAGCCGCGGCCCGCGAGTCGGCGACAACGGGCTGAAGCCGGAGATCACCGCGCCGGGGGTCGACATCGTCGCGGCCCGCGCCGCCGGAACCAGCATGGGTACTCCGGTGGACGACGCGTACACGACCGCGTCCGGGACCTCGATGGCCACCCCGCACGTCGCGGGCGCCGCCGCCATCCTCGCCCAGGAGCACCCCGACTGGACCGCCGGCAAGCTCAAGGACGCGCTGGTCAGCACCGCGAAGGGCAACCCCGAGCTGACCGTCTTCGAGCAGGGTGGCGGCCGGGTCGACGTGGCCCGGGCGTTGGGCCAGCGGGTGTACGGGTCGGCCACCGCCGACTTCGGCCGGGTGGCGACCGGCGGCCAGGTGGCCGAGCGGGCCGTCACGTACACCAACGGCACCGGCGCGGCGCAGACCCTGCGCCTGGCGCTGGAGCTGCGCAACCTGGACAGCGGCGCGGTGGAGGGTGACGGCGTGTCGGTCGGCGCCACCGAGGTGACCGTGCCGGCCGGCGGCAGCGTGCGCGTCGTGCTGCGCGCCGACCCGGCGAAGCTGGACCGCGGCCCGCACGGCGGCTGGCTGGTGGCCACGGGCGCGGACGGCGTCGCCGTGCGTACCGCCGTCGGCCTGACCGTCAGCGGCCCGGTGCACACCGTCACCCTGCGCTCGCTGGACATGGCCGGGCAGCCCGGCGTGGCGACGGTGCTCACCCTGTTCGGCGAGCACCCCGAGTCCGACTACCTCGGCTGGGTTCCCGGCGAGTCGCAGGTGCAGGTCGAGGAGGGCCCGTACCTGCTGCAGGGCCTCATCGAGCACGGCGCGCCGCTGGACGAGCAGCTCACGCTGGTCACCGACCCGGAGTTGACGGTCGACCGGGACCTCACGGTGGTGCTCGACCCGCGCAAGGGCACCCCGGTGCGGATCGAGACGCCGAAGCCGACCGAGCAGCGCGCGATCATCAGCTTCTACGAGCACCGGGTCTTCGGCAACGGCCGGCAGATCGACCACGGCACGATGGCGTTCAGCACGGTTCAGCAGGTGAACGTCACGCCGACCCGGCCGGTGCGCCAGGGCGAGTTCGAGTTCTCCTCCCGTTGGCAGCTCGTCGCGCCCATGGTGGACGCCGAGTTCAGCAAGGTCTCCGGGCCGTTGGACATCAACCTGATGCACATGTCACCGGCGCCGGCCGGCCGGCGGAAGCTGCCGGTCGTCTGGGGCGGCGGCGGGACTCCCGCCGACTTGACCCGGGCCCGCGGCGCGGCCGTCCTCGTCGAGGGCAGCGCGGACCGTGCCGAGGACGACCAGATCGCCGCCGCGGCGGCGGCCGGGGCGGCCGCGGTGTTCATCGTCCGGCCGGCCGACTTCAGCGCGTGGACGGTGTGGAACCCGCAGGGGGAGCGGCTGCCGATCCCCGCGATGGCGGTGGCGCACGACGACGGGCAGAAGCTGATCGCGGCGGCGAGGACCGGCCGGGCGACTGTGGATCTGACGCTGACGGTGAACAGCCCGTACCTGTACGACGTGTGGCAGGTGTCGAAGGGGCGGATTCCGGAGAAGGTCGTGCACAAGGTCACCGCCGCGAACACCGCCGAGGTCACCGCGCGCTACGGCGACACCGGCGGGTTCGACTGGGCCACCGAGCAGCGGTTCGGCTGGCGGCCGTGGCAGGAGTACTCCTGGAACGACGACCAGCGGATCGTGCGTACCGGCACCACGCGGCAGGAGTTCGTGAGCTCCGGTGACTCGTGGTGGCAGCAGCGCGTGCTGCACAAGCTGCAGTTCTCCTGGGGGCCGCTGCTCGGTGGCCTGACCGAGCAGCCGCGCCGGTACGCCGCCGACGACCGGATCGACACGAGCTGGTACGCCCCGGTGGTACGTCCGGCCGTTCCGGCCGCCGCACCGGCGCCGACGCGGACCGGCGACAGCCTCGACCTGCGGGTGCTGGAGTTCGTCGACGCCGACGGCCACCACAGCCCGGCGGGCGCCGGCGAGGAGCAGGACACCAGGCAGGTCCGGCTCAGCCGCGACGGCACGCAGATCGCCGACCTCTCCGCCGGTTGGGCGCCCGTGCCGACCACCCCGGGATCGGCGCGCTACCGGCTGGACGTCACCACTGAGCGCTCCTCCGAGGAGTGGCGGTTCGGGACGCGTACGGAGACGGCGTGGCAGTTCACGTCGGCCCGGCCGAGCGGGGACGCGGCGAAGCCGCTGCCGCTGCTGCAGGTGGACTACGACGTGCCGGCCGACGCGCGCGGCGAGGTGTCGGGCCGTAAGGCGCACAAGCTCGGGCTGACTCTGCGCCAGCCGGCGGGGGTGGCCCGGCCGGCCGGCACCAGCCTGCGCGTGGAGGTCTCCTTCGACGGCGGCCACCGCTGGCGGCCGGTGTCGGTGAAGGGTTCGGGCACCCGGTTCACGGCGACGGTGCCGGCCGGGCACGGCACGGTGTCGCTACGGGTGCACGCCGGCGACCGCGCCGGCAGCACGGTCGAGCAGACCGTGATCGACGCGTACGGCCTGCGCTGACGCGGGCGGGGGCGGGACGGCTCGCGTCCCGCCCCCGGTCCGGTTCAGAGCCAGCCGCGCCGGGCGGCCTGGAAGGCCAACCCGGGCCGGGTGTCCACCCCGGCGGCCGTCATCAGGTCGGCGAGGCGCCGCTGCACGGTGCGGCGGCTCACCCCCAGCTGGGAGGCGATGGACTTGTCCGGTACGCCGGCCACGAAGAGCGCCAGCAGCCGGATCTCGTCGGCGTCCGGCCGGTAGTCGTCACCGCCCGGTTCGTGCACCGGGGTGACCGTCGGGCGCAGCGGCGTGGCGATGCGCCAGTGGCTCTCGAAGAGGGCGAGCAGCGCGTCGAGCAGCTGACTCCGGCCGATGATCGCGGCGCTCGTCTCGCCGCTGGCCCGGTCCGGCACCAGCGGGCAGATCGCCGTCCGGCCGTCCACGATGGCCAGCCGCACGGGCAGCCGGTCGAGCAGCCGGGCCTGCTCACCGGCGCGTACGCCCTGCTCGAGGTCCTCCAGCGCGCCAGGTTCGAGGAGCATTTCCCGTTCGTAGATGGCCCGGTAGCGCACCCCGCGGGCCAGCGCGTCGAACTCCTCGAGGTTGTCCTGCCCGGGCATGGCCAGCGGATTGGCGCGGCAGAACCACAACACCTCGTGGCGGGCGCCGTTCTGCAGGTCACGCAGGCGTTCCCGCAGCGCCGCGGCGCCGTGGACCACCTCCACCAGGTGCGCGGCGTCGTGCCGGCGCATCCCGGCCCGGTACTCCTCGGTCAGCTGGTTGACCGCCGCGCGGGCGGACTCCAGCGCCTCCTGCCGGCGCAGCAGCGCCGCGCCGAGCGGCACGTCGGGGGCGAGCGGGCGCAGCGGGGCGTCCGGGTCCGGGCCGGCCGGCGGCACCAGGCCCTTGCCACGCAGGGCCTCCAACTGCGCCAGCACCTCCGTACGCGGCCGGCGCAGCCGCTCGACCAGCTGGTCGACCCGCGCGGCCGTGAGCTGTATGAGCGCGCGGTAGAGCTGCTCCTCGTCCGGCGTCAGACCGATCACCTCGAACACGGGGCTGAACACTACGACGTGGGGTCGTCGGCTGGTCAACTGTCGGACCACGCGGCTACTGTCGGGTGCTGTGCTGGAGGAGCTGCGCATCACCGGACTGGGCGTCATCGAGGACACCACGCTGCCGCTGACCGGCGGGATGAACGTCATCACCGGCGAGACCGGTGCGGGCAAGACCATGGTGGTGACCGGGCTCGGCCTGCTCTTCGGGGGTCGGGCCGACGCCGGGCGCGTGCGGGCCGAGCCCGGCCGTGCCGTGGTGGAGGGGCGGCTGCGGCTGACCGGCCCGGTCGCCGAGACGGTGCACGCCCGGGTCACCGACGCCGGCGGCGAACCGGACGAGGACGGCTCGGTGCTGCTGAGCCGCACGGTGACGGTCGAGGGCCGGTCCCGGGCACACGTGGCGGGCCGCGGCATGCCGGTGTCGATGCTGGGTGAGGTCGGCGAGCAGGTGGTGGCCGTGCACGGCCAGTCGGATCAGCTGCGGCTGCTGCGCCCCGCCGAGCAGCGCTCCGCGCTCGACCGGTTCGCCGGCGCGGAGCACGAGAAGCTGCTCGAGGCGCTGCGCGAGGCGTACGCCGGGTGGCGGCGGGTGGTCGACGACCTGGCCGATCGGCGGCGCAACGCCCGCGAGCGGCACCAGGAGGCCGACCTGCTGCGGCTGGGGCTCGACGAGATCACCAGGGTGGATCCGCAGCCCGGCGAGGACGACGAGCTCAAGGCCGAGGCGCAGCGGCTGGAGCACGCCGAGGGGCTGCGCACCGCGGCGCAGCTCGCGCAGCAGTGCGTGGCCGGCGGCGCGGAGGCCGCCGACGACACCCCGGACGCCACGGCGCTGCTCGGCGCCGCCCGGCGGGCGCTGGAAGCGCAGGCGGGCACCGATCCGGCCCTGGGTGACCTGGCGGCGCGGCTGGAGGAGGCGGCCACCCTGGTCACCGACGTCTCCGCCGAGCTGTCGACCTATCTCGCGTCGCTCGACGCCGACCCGGCCCGGTTGCAGACGGTCTACGAGCGGCGGGCGGCGCTGCGCGCTCTGACCCGCAAGTACGCGGACGACGTCGACGGGGTGATCGCCTGGGCGGAGCGGGCCCGCACCCGACTGTCCGAGCTGGACACGTCCGACGAGTTCCTCGACGAGTTGGAGCGGGAGGGGCAGCGGCTCGCCACCGAGGTGGCGGAGCTGGCCGGGCGGGTGTCGGTGTCCCGGCAGGAGGCGGCCCAGCGCTTCGCCGAGCAGGTCACCGTCGAGCTGGCCGGGCTGGCCATGCCGCACGCCCGGATCGAGGTGGCGGTGCTGCCGCGGCCGGCCGGTCGCGCCGAGCCCACGCTGACGGTCAACGGGTCCGAGGTCGGGGTCGGCCCGGACGGCGGTGACGAGGTCGAACTGCGGTTGCTGGCCCATCCGGGTGCGCCGTCGCTGCCGTTGCAGCGGGGCGCCTCCGGCGGTGAGCTGTCCCGGGTCATGCTCGCCATCGAGGTGGTCTTCGCCGGCTCCGGAGGCCCGCCCACCCTGGTCTTCGACGAGGTCGACGCCGGTGTCGGCGGTCAGGCGGCGGTGGAGATCGGGCGGCGGCTGGCCCGGCTGGCCCGCAGCCACCAGGTGCTGGTCGTCACCCACCTGCCGCAGGTCGCCGCGTTCGCCGACCGGCACCTGGTGGTCGCGAAGGACACCGGCGGCGCGGTGACCACCAGCGGCGTGCGTGTGGTGGAGGACACAGAGCGGGCGCGGGAACTCTCCCGGATGCTGGCGGGTTTGCCGGACTCGGATCTGGGTATCGCTCACGCCGAGGAGCTTCTGGCCGTGGCGGCCAAGGAAAGGCGGGCGTGACCGCCGGTATTGTGAGCGCAAGCACACCAGCCTGCGCTCTGGTGTGCTTCCCTGGGTAGGCGGCCCTGCTCAGGCATGTCGCGACAGAAAACCCTGCCTCACATGCCAGGATGGTCACGATGCGTCTACCCACGTTGCGCCGGACCCGGAACGCGGAACCGGGCAGTGTCCTCGGCACGGCACGCCTGGACCGCCGTACGAAGCGGCTGGTCGGCCGGCTCCGCCCCGGCGACATCGCGGTGATCGACCACGTCGACCTGGACCGGGTGGCCGCCGACTCGCTGGTCGCCGTCGGCGTGGCGGCCGTGCTCAACGCGAAGCCGTCGGTCTCCGGGCGCTACCCGAACCTCGGCCCCGAGGTGCTCATCGGCGCGGGCATCCCGCTCCTCGACGACCTGGGCGAGGGCATCTTCGAGCAGATCCGCGAGGGCGACACCGTGCGGATCGAGGGCAACACGGTCTACGTCGGCGAGGAGCCGGTGGCGCACGGCGCGCTGCAGGACGCCGAGACGGTCGCCAAGGCGATGGCCGACGCCCGCGAGGGGCTGTCCGTGCAGTTGGAGGCGTTCGCCGCCAACACCATGGACTACCTCAAGCAGGAGCGGGACCTGCTGCTCGACGGTGTCGGCGTACCCGAGATCCAGACCCAGATCCAGGGTCGGCACTGCCTGATCGTGGTTCGGGGCTACGACTACAAGGCCGATCTGGACGTGCTGCGCCCGTACATCCGGGAGTTCAAGCCGGTGCTGATCGGCGTCGACGGCGGGGCCGACGCGCTGGTCGAGGCGGGCTACACCCCCGACATGATCATCGGTGACATGGATTCGGTCACCGACGACGTGCTGCGCTGCGGCGCCGAGGTGATCGTGCACGCGTACCCGGACGGGCGGGCGCCCGGCCTGCCCCGGGTGACCGCGCTCGGCGTCCCGGCGGTGACCTTCCCGGCCGCCGCGACCAGCGAGGATCTCGCCATGCTGCTCGCCGACGAGAAGGGCGCCTCGCTGCTGGTGGCCGTCGGCACCCACGCCACCCTGGTGGAGTTCCTCGACAAGGGTCGTGGCGGCATGGCCTCGACGTTCCTCACCCGGCTAAAGGTCGGCGGCAAGCTGGTCGACGCCAAGGGCGTGAGCCGGCTCTACCGGCAGAGCATCTCCGGCTCGTCCCTGCTGCTGCTGGTGCTCTCGGCGGTCGCCGCGATGGCCTCCGCGGTGGCCGTCTCCACGGTCGGAAAGGCGTACCTGGGCGTGGTCTCCGAGTGGTGGGACAATTTCGTCTTCCAGCTCGGCCAGCTCTTCTAGCTCCGACGATCAAGAGGCTGCAAGCGTGATCAATTTCCGCTACCACGTGGTGTCGCTGACCGCGGTGTTCCTGGCGCTGGCCATCGGCCTGGTGGTCGGCACCGCCGCACTCAACGGTCCGGTGGCCGACTCGCTCAAGGAGCAGGTCACCGCCCTGCGCAAGGACAACCAGCAGATGCGCCAGGCGTACAACAACATGGAGAAGGAGCTGGAGTCGGAGGAGGGCTTCGCGGCGGAGATGTCGCAGGTCGTCCTCCCGGGCAAGCTCGCCGGCCGTCGGGTGCTGGTGCTCAGCCTGCCCAGCGGGCGGGACCACACCGAGGGCGTGTTGAAGATGCTCCAGATGGCCGGCGCGAACATCACCGGCCGGGTGGACCTCCAGGACAAGTTCATCAACCCGGACAACAACAACAATCTGCTGGAGCTGGCGGTGACCGCGGTCCGGCCGACCAGTGCGCAGACCAGCACCCTGCCCGGCAACGGCGAGGGGGTGGAGACCTCCAGCGCCCTGCTCGCCAGCGTGCTGCTCGACCGGGGGGCGGGCGTCACCCCGGTCAGCGACGCCGACCGGCGGGCGGTGCTCGCCGCCTACACCAACGAGGGCTACCTCACCACCGAGGACCGGATCAGCGGTCCGGCGGAGGCCGTCGTGGTGGTCAGCGGCCAGCCGTACGTCGACAAGGACTCGGCCAAGAAGGACGAGTCGGTGGGGAAGGTCGCCGAGCAGTTCGACCGGACGGGTGCGATCGTGGTCGGCGGCAACGGTTCCGACGGCGGCAACCTCGTGGCGATCGTGCGCGGCGATGCCGTCCTCTCCCAGTCGATCTCCACCGTCGACAACGCGAACACCATCCAGGGTCAGCTGGTCACCACCCTCGCCCTGGTGCAGCAGCTCACCGAGAAGAAGGCCGGCCAGTACGGCATGGGCGACAACGCCGAATCGCAGCTGCCTAAACTGCCCCAGTGACCGAATCACGGGACCGGATGTGGCGTCGACGAGCCGATCGGAGTGACCGCGTGAGCATGCTGGGTCGGCTGCTGGCCGCCGGCGCCGGGGCGGTCGCCGCCCGGTACGCGCTGCGCGAGGTGCGTACCTCGCCGGCCGGGCCGGCGCTGGCGCGCACCAACTTCCGAGGCCGGCCGGTGAGCCTCGCGGCCGGGCCGGCGCTCGCCGTCGGCGCGTCCGGCGGCGCGGCGTTCGGCGCCACCAGCGTGGCCTCCGGTGCCGCGACGATGGTGGCGGGCCTCGGCGCGGGCGCGGTGGGGCTCTACGACGACGTGGTCGGCGCCCGGCCGGAGCAGAAGACGGCCAAGGGCTTCGCCGGTCACCTCGCCGCGCTGCGGGAGGGGCGGGTCACCGCCGGCCTCGTCAAGATCGTCGGGGTGGGCGCCGCGGGGCTCGGCGCGGCCGCGCTGCTCGCCGCCGACCCGCGGGTCGCCGGGCACCGCGGCCGGCGCCGGCTGGGCGCCCTCGGCCGCGGCGCCGACGTGCTGCTCGGCGCGGGTGTGGTGGCCGGCACCGCGAACCTGCTCAACCTGCTCGACCTGCGCCCCGGCCGGGCGCTCAAGTCGGGCCTGCTGCTCGGCGCTCCGCTGGCCGGCGGCCCGCACGGCGGGATCGCCGCCGGGGCGGCCGGGGCGGCCGCCGGGCTACTCCCCGATGACCTCGGCGAGGAGGTGATGCTCGGCGACAGCGGCGCGAACGCCCTCGGCGCGGTGCTCGGCGTCGCGCTCGCCGCCCGTACCGGCCCGCTCGGGCGCGCCGGGCTGCTCGCCGTGCTGGCCGGTCTCACCGCCGCCAGCGAGAAGGTCAGCTTCACGCAGGTGATCCAGCGGACCCCGGGGTTGCGTGAGCTCGACGCGCTGGGCCGACGCGCCGACTGACGTGACCAGACCGGCCCCCCTCGCCGGCGCCGGCCGGGTGGCCGGAGCAGCCGCGCTCATCGCCGTCCTCACCGTGGTCAGCCGCCTGGCCGGCTTCGGCCGCACGGCCGTTTTCACCTGGACGCTGGCCCCCACCGACCTCGGCGGCACCTACATCGTCGCCAACGCGGTACCGAACCTCATCTTCGAGATCGTGGCCGGTGGAGCCCTGGCCAGCCTCGTCGTGCCGCTGCTGGCCGGTCCGGTCGAGGCCGGCGACCGGAAGACGGTGGCTCGCACCACCGGTGCCCTGCTCACCTGGACGTTGGCGCTGCTGGTGCCGCTGGCCGTCCTGGTGGTCCTCTTCGCCGAGCCGATCGTCGGGTTGCAGGGCAACGGCCTGACCGCCGCCCAACAGCAGAGCGGTGCGCGGATGCTCCAGGTCTTCGCCCCGCAGCTGCCCCTCTACGGGATCGGCATCGTGCTCACCGGGGTGCTTCAGGCGCACCGCCGGTTCGCGTGGCCGGTGATCGCGCCACTGCTGTCCAGCCTGACGGTGATCGTGGTCTACCTCGGCTTCACCGCCCTGGAGGGGCGGCTGGCCACCGTCTCCGACGTCAGCGCGGACGGGGAGTTGCTGCTGTCGGCGGGCACCACGCTCGGCGTGGTGGTGCTGTCGCTCTCGCTGCTGATTCCGCTGCGCCGGCTGCGGCTGCGCCTGCGACCGGGCTTCGGTTTCCCCGCCGAGGCACGTGCCCGGGTACGGGGCCTCGTCGCGGCCGGAGCCATCACGGTCACGGCCCAACAGGTGGCGCTCGCGGTGAGCATCAACCAGGTCGCCTACGGCACGGCCGACAGCCCCGGCGTCTACAACCTGGCCTGGACCGTCTACCTGCTGCCGTGGGCCGTGCTCGCCGTGCCGCTGGCGGTCGCCGCATACCCCACCCTCGCCGCAGCCCGCGCCGCCGGTGACGAGCAGGCGTACCGGTCGACCCTCGCACCGACTGTCCGCAGCGTGTTGCTTTTCAGCAGTCTCGGCGCCGCCGCGCTGGTCGGCACCGCCGTTCCGGTCGGGCATCTCTTCTTTCCGGGGTCGGCGACGACAGCGGGCGCGGCAGCCGCCGCGATCGCCGGGTTCGCCCCCGGTCTGCTCGGCTACGGTCTCTTCGCGGTGCTCACCCGGGCGCTCTACGCACGCGGGGAGACCAGGGCGGCGACCGTCGCCACCGCTGTCGGGTGGCTGCTGGTGCCTGTGGCGGTTCTGCTGTTCGGGGCGGTGCTGCCGACCGGGGACCGGGTGTTGGCGGTGGCGCTGGCCAACTCGGTCGGAATGCTGCTCCTCGGCGGCCTGCTGATCGTCGCGGTACGGCGTACGGCGGGCGCCGCGGCGCTGGCCGGCGCGCCGCGGGCGGCGGCGGCCGGGCTGCTCGGCGGGCTCGCCGGAGCGCTCGCCGGCGTGGGCGTGCTCCGCTGGCTCGACACGCCGGGCGACGGCACCCCGACCGTCGGGGCGGCACTCGGTCAGGGCATGCTGTCCGGAGTTCTGGTCGGCGTCGTGTTCCTCGCCGTGGTCTGGCTCGTCGACCGGCAGGCCGTACGACCGCTGCTCGCCGGGGTGCTGCGACGCCTGGGTCGCGGCGGCGGGCGGGGGCACGGGAGCGCGGGAACGGCACGGGAGCAGGACGGCAGCCCTCCGGAGCGGGGTGACGGGAAGGAGACGGTGTCCGGGTGAGCGCGGCGACGGAACCGACACCCGGCGGGCCGGGCAGCGTGGCGCTGCTGCTCGCCTCCAGCACCGGTGGCGTGGGGCAGCACGTCCGGTCGGTGGCTCGAGGGCTCGCCGCCGCCGGCACGACGGTGCTCGTCTGCGGGCCGGCCGCCACCCAGGAGCAGTTCGACTTCACCGGCGTCGGGGCGCGCTTCGAGCCGGTCGAGATCCCCGCCAAACCGACCCCGGCCGACGCCCGCGCGGTCTCCGCCCTGCGCCGCGCCCTGGCCGGCACGCCGGTGGACGTGGTGCACGCGCACGGCCTGCGGGCGGGGCTCGTCGCGGTGCTGGCCCGGCCGGCGGCGCCCGTCGTGGTCACCTGGCACAACGCGGTGCTCGCCGGTGGGCTGCGCGGCGCCCTGTCCCGGCTCGTCGAGCGGGTGGTCGCCCGGGGCGCCCGGGTCGCGCTCGGCGCCTCCGCCGACCTGGTCGACCGGGCCACGGCGCTCGGCGCCGCCGACGCCCGGCTGGCCCCGGTCGCGGCCCCCACGCTGCCGGCCCCGCGCCGCCGTCGCGCCGCGGTGCGCGCCGAGTTCGGCGTGCAGGGCGAGCAGCCCCTCGTCCTTTCGGTCGGCCGGCTGCACCCGCAGAAGCGGTACGACATCCTGATCGACGCGGCGGCGCGCTGGCGTTCCCGCGACCCGGCGCCGGTCGTGGTGATCGCCGGCAGTGGCCCGGCGTACCTGCCGCTGGCCGCGCGGATCTCCGCGGTCCGGGCGCCGGTGACCCTGCTCGGTCACCGCACCGACGTGGCGGACCTGCTTGCCGGCGCCGACCTCGCCGTGGTCACCAGCGACTGGGAGGCCCGCCAGCTCTTCGCGCAGGAGGCGCTGCGCGCCGGCGTACCGCTGGTGGCGACCGCGGTGGGCGGCCTGCCCGACCTCGTCGGCGACGCGGCGTTGCTGGTGCCCCCCGGAGAGGTGGACGCGATCGACAACGCCGTGCGTGACCTCCTCGACCACCCCGACCGCCGGGCCGAGCTGGGCCGCCGCGGAGCCGAGCGCGCGGCCACCTGGCCCACCGAGGCGGACACCGTCGCCACCCTGGCGGCGCTCTACGCCGAGCTGGCCGCGCACCCCGACGACCCCGCCGCCGCGGGCGTCGACGCACCCGGAACGGGATCTGGCTGATGCTGCGCCGACTCGCCCCCGTCGTGCTGAGCCTCCTGGTGATGGTGCTCGGCGTCACGGCGCTCGCCGCGCGGCCGCAGCGCAGCGCCCCACCCCACACCGCCGACTTCGTGGTCGTCGCCGGGGTCGCCGGGCTGCGGTGGGAGGACGTGGACCCGCGGACCACCCCCACGCTGTGGCGGATGGCCGAGCGGGGCTCGATCGGTTCCCTGTCGGTCCGCTCGGCGCACCGGCCCACCTGCCCGGTGGACGGCTGGTTGACCCTCGGCGCGGGCAGCTTCGCCGCGTGGAACGGCAACCGGCCCGCCGGCGGCTGCCCGCAGCAGGCGGTGACGGTGGAGCGGCCCGACGGCACCGGGGCGAAGCTCCCCGATCAGGAGAGCGTGGTCCATTACAACCAGGAACAGCTGCCGTGGGGCGCCGTGCCCGGTTCGCTCGCCGAGTCGGTGCGTTGTTCGGTGGCGGTCGGTCCCGGCGCGGCCGTGGCCGCCGCCCGGCCGTTCGGCCGGGTGGACCGGTACGCGCCGGCGCTGCCGGAAGACCCGACCCAGCTGCTCGGTTCGTGCGTGCTCAGCATCGTCGACCTCGGCACCGTGGCGGGCACCACCAGGGCACAGCGGGAGGCGGCCGCCCGGACGGCCGACGCGCAGCTGGCCCGGGTGCTCGCCGCCCGTCCGCCGCACTCGCTGGTGCTGG
This sequence comes from Micromonospora sp. 15K316, assembly GCF_004348525.1. Classification (GTDB taxonomy): domain Bacteria; phylum Actinomycetota; class Actinomycetes; order Mycobacteriales; family Micromonosporaceae; genus Micromonospora. Next base: position 14,766 of record NZ_SMKG01000129.1, read on the forward strand.
TCGCCGGGATCTCGGACACCGATCGGTCGGCCCGGCTGCACGTGGCGGTCGCCGACGGGCCGGGCTGGGAGCGGGGGTGGCTGACCTCGCCGACCACCGGCCGCGACGGATACCTGCAACTCGTCGACCTCGCGCCGACGGCGCTGGCCGCGCTGGGCCGCCCGATGCCGGAGCGGCTCTTCGTGGGCCGCCCGGCCGTCGCGGTGGACGGCCGTCCCGACCTGGCCGACGCGATCGCCAAACCGCTGGACGCCGAGCGGGAGGCGGCGAACCAGCGGGCCGTCGCCGGCTGGTTCTACACCCTGCTCGCCGCGGTCCTGATGCTGCTGGCCGTGGCCGTGCTGCCGCTGCTGCGCCGGGCCCGCCGGCACGCCGGCCCGCACGGCCCGGAGCCGGTCCCGCGGCGGGTGGTGGCGGTCGTGGAGCTGCTCCTCATCGCCGCCGCGCTCGCGGTGCCGGCCGCGCTGCTCGCCGACGCGGTGCCGTGGTGGCGGGCGGAGCGGCCCGGCCTGACCTTCGCCGGGGTGACCGCCCTGCTGGTGGCCGCCGGCACCGCCGCGGTCCGGTTCGCGCCGGGGTACGGCAGCACCCTCGGGCCGTTGGGCGCGGTCGCCGCCCTCACCGCGCTCGTCGTGGGGGCCGACGTGGTCACCGGCGCGCGGTTGCAGCTCAACGGTGTGGTCGGCTACTCGGCGCAGGCGGGCGGTCGGTACGCCGGGCTGGGCACCGTCGGGCTGGGGGTCTTCCTGGCCGCCGCGCTGCTGAGCGCGGGCTGGCTCGCCCAGCAGGTGCGCAAGGGCTGGCGCCCGGCGGTGATGGTGGCGGTCACCGGCCTCGCCGTGGTGATCGTGGGCAGCCCGTACCTGGGGGCGGACCCGATCGGGGCGATCGCGTTGACCGCCGGGCTCAGCGTCGCGGCGGTGATCAGCGCCGGTGGTTGGCTGACGGTGAGCCGCCTGGCCTGGGCGGTGATGGCGGCGCTCGGGGTCACCATCGGCCTCGCGGTGCTGGACCTGCGCCGCCCGGTGGGGGAGCGGGGCAGCCTGGGGCGGTTCCTGGCCGCCTTCGGCGACGGCACCGGCGGGCTCACCCTGCACCGCTTCAGCACCTCCAACTTCGACACCCTGGTGAGCAGCCCGCTGACGGTGCTGGCCCTGGCCGGCGCGTTGCTGGTGTGGTTCGCCCTGCTGCAGCCTTGGGGCGGGCTGATGCGGTTGTTCGGCATCTACCCGGCGATGCGGGCGGCGATGGCCGGCACTGCGGTGGCGGCGGTCATCGGCGGTGTGCTCGGCGGTGTGGCACTGGACGTGGCGGGCGCCGCGGCCGCTCTGGTGGTGCCGATGGCGGCGCTGGCCGCGCTGCGGGTGCTGGACCACTCGACCGACCGGACCGTGCCGACCTCCGGCCGGCCCCGCGGGGTGGGCTCGGGTGTGGCCGGCGAGGACGGGTCGGGCTCGGACGGCGGCGGCACCGGCGGGGTCGGACCGCTCGGTGACGGTGGCCCGGGCGGCGCGGGTGGCGCGACCGGGGGCCGGGACGCCGGCCGCGTCCAGCCCGGCACCGCGACCTCGGACGGGCCGGTGGGG
>NZ_SMKG01000012.1 GCF_004348525.1 Micromonospora sp. 15K316
GAGGTGTATAAGAGACAGGGACCCACGGCCCCCGCCGGTGGTACCGGAGCCAGACGTTCTCCAGTCGCATGTCGCCGAGCCTGCCACATCGGAGACGCGACGGGGCGCCGCCACAGCCGTGGCGGCGCCCCGTACGAGTCGGTGGACTCAGGCCTCGGCCGAGCCCTCCTGCAGGTTCTTCACCACATTCGGGTCGACCGGGACGCCCGGGCCCATGGTGGTGGTGAGGATGACCTTCTTGAGGTACTTGCCCTTCGCGGCGGACGGCTTGGCCCGCAGCACCTCGTCCAGCACCGCCGCGTAGTTGTCGACCAGCTGCGCCTCGCTGAAGGAGGCCTTGCCGATGATCAGGTGCAGGTTCGAGTGCTTGTCCACCCGGAAGGTGATCTTGCCGCCCTTGATGTCCTGCACCGCCTTGGTGACGTCCATCGTCACCGTGCCGGTCTTCGGGTTCGGCATGAGACCGCGCGGGCCCAGGATCCGCGCGATCCGGCCGATCTTGGCCATCTGGTCCGGAGTGGCGATGGCCGCGTCGAAGTCGAGCCAGCCCTCCTGGATCCGGGCGACCAGCTCGTCGGTACCCACCTCGTCGGCACCCGCGGCGGCGGCCTCTTCGGCCTTCGCGCCGGCGGCGAAGACGATCACGCGGGCGGTCTTACCGGTGCCGTGCGGCAGGTTGACCGTGCCGCGGACCATCTGGTCCGCCTTGCGGGGGTCGACGCCGAGGCGCATCGCGACCTCGACCGTGGCGTCGAACTTGACGTTGGTGGTCTCCTTGGCCAGCTTCACGGCCTCGGCGGGGGTGTAGAGCTTGGACCGGTCGATGACCTCGGCGGCCTTGCGGTAGCTCTTGCTGCGCTGCATGTTCTGGTTACTCCTGTGGTCTCTGGCGGGCCGCTTCCGCGCGCCCTCCCACGATCCGTACGGGTTGCTGCCGGCTCTGATCAGTCGCCGACGGTGATGCCCATGGAGCGGGCGGTACCGGCGATGATCCGCTCGGCGTGGTCGAGGTCGTTGGCGTTGAGGTCGGCCATCTTCCGCTCGGCGATTTCTCGCACCTGGGCGCGGGTGACCGAACCGACCTTCTGCGTGTGCGGGACGCCCGAGCCCTTCTGCACACCGGCGGCCTTGATCAGCAGCCGGGCGGCGGGCGGGGTCTTCAGCACGAAGGTGAAGGACCGGTCCTCGTACACGCTGATCTCGGCGGGGACGATGTCGCCCCGCTGCGACTCGGTCTGCGCGTTGTAGGACTTGCAGAACTCCATGATGTTCACGCCGTGCTGACCGAGCGCGGGGCCGACCGGCGGCGCCGGGGTGGCCTGGCCCGCCGGCAGCTGAAGCGTGAACGTCTTGACGAGCTTCTTCTTCGGAGGCATGTCTCTTCCTGGGGCTTGACTGGATTGGTGCTCATCCGACAACCACCCTGCGGGCGCGCACGGTCAGCGCGGCGCGAGGCAGCGACGTTCAAGGGTAGCGCAGGCCGGACCCCGCCCGTTCGCCGAGGTCGAGCGGGAACGGCGTCGCCGGCGGCGGGACGCTGCCCACCGCCGGCGACCGGACTCAGATCTTGGCGACCTGGTTGAAGTTCAGCTCGACAGGCGTCTCCCGGCCGAAGATCGACACCAGCACCTTGAGCTTCTGCTGGTCGGCGTTGATCTCGCTGATCGTCGCCGGCAGCGACGCGAAGGCGCCGTCGGTGACGGTCACGGAGTCACCGACCTCGAAGTCGAGGACCTTGATCTCGGGCTTCGCCTTCTTCTGCTCGGTCTCGACCGCCGGGGCCAGCCACTTGAGCACCTCGTCGAGGGAGAGCGGTGCCGGCCGGTCGGCCCGGTCGGTGGCCCCCACGAAGCCGGTCACCCCCGGCGTGTTGCGCACGCAGGAGTAGGACTCGGCGGTCAGCTCCATCCGGACCAGGATGTAGCCCGGGAAGACCTTCGCCTGGACCTGGGACCGCTTGCCGTTCTTGACCTCGACCTCTTCCCGGGTCGGCACCTCGACCTGGTAGATGAAGTCCTCCATGTCGAGGCTGGTGATCCGGGTCTCGAGGTTGGTCTTGACCTTGTTCTCGTAGCCGGCGTACGAGTGCACCACGTACCAGTCGCCCGGCGCGTAGCGCAGCTTCTGGCGCAGCTCGGCGACCGGGTCGAAGTCCTCGTCCGACGGGGCTTCGGTGGTCGGGATTTCCGGCTCGCTGGCGGCCTCGACCGACTCGTCGTTCGCCGCCGTCGCCACCGTGGACTGCTCGTCCGCGGGACCGGCGGTCTCGTCGTACTCAGGCACGCTCGCTCACTTCCGTCACTATCGGCTGGTACAGCCGGTCAGCTGGGGTTGCCGAAGACCCACAGCACGCCCTTGGCGAAGCCGTAGTCCAGGACACCCACGATCGTCAACATCACCGCGACGAAGGTGACAACGACGGCGGTGTAGGTCAGCAACTCCTTGCGGGTCGGCCAGATGACCTTACGCAGTTCGGCCACGACCTCGCGGAAGAACCGGGCGATGCGGCCGAACAGGCCCACGCGGTCGGTCTCCGTCCGGGTCTTCGGCCGGCTGTCGGCCGACTCAGCCTTCGCGCGGGACCGCGTCGCGGTGCCGCCGCGGGAGACCGGCTCGTCCGCGTCGGTGGCGTCGTCGCCGGCAACGTCGTCGACGGTCTCGTCGTTCAGACGATCGTCGCCGGCATCCTCGCCGCGCCGCTTGCTCTCGGCCACTTCGCCCTCCGCGGGATCTCGGGTTCGCACGCCGGGCGGCGTGCGCGGCGCTGGTCACGCCGGCCGGGCCCAACCGTCCCGCGACGGGCCGCGGCCGGCGGATCGACCGGTGGCCCGAGCCTCCGAACCACCCCGCCGATGCCACCACCACGGGCCGGACGCCGCCTTCTCACGGCGGCGCGACCCACGGGAACGGTCAGGCCTGAGGCGCAGGGGTGACAGGACTTGAACCTGCAGCCTGCGGTTTTGGAGACCGCTGCTCTGCCAATTGAGCTACACCCCTGTGCGGCAACGTTCACCCCACCCGACCCGTGACAGGTCGAGCAGGGGTCACTTGCCCCACGGCGGACCAGTGTACGGGTAGCCGGCCGACTTTCCCAACCGGTCCACCCACAGCGCGTCGACGCCCCAGGTCAGCGCCGTCCGGCCGGAGGGTCAACCGGCCGTACGGACGGTCGCCCGAGCCTGCGAGAGCACCTTCTCACCGTGGCAGGTGGCCGTGACGTCGAGCCGGGTCAGACCCTCCTCGGTGACCTCGCGTACCACCGCCGTCACCTCGATCTCGGTGCCCTCGTCGTCGTCGGGCACCACGACCGGCCGGGTGAACCGGACCCCGTAGTCGACCACGGCGTCCGGTGAGCCGGCCCACTCCGTCACCGCGCGGCCGACCAGGGCCATGGTGAACATGCCGTGCGCGATGACGCCCGGCAGCCCCACCTTGGTGGCGATCCGGTCGCTCCAGTGGATCGGGTTGAAGTCGCCCGAGGCGCCGGCGTAGCGGACCAGGTCCGCGCGGGTCACCCGGAACGTCCTGGCTGGCAGCTCCATCTCAGGCCTCCCCACGTACGACGAGCTTGGACCAGACCGCGACGACCGGCTCGCCGGCGACGGTGGTGATGTCGGTGCGGGTGGTGAGGAAACCGTGCCCGCCCCGGCTGGTGATGTCCTCGATGGTGCTGACGCAGACCAGCTCGTCTCCGGCCACCACCGGCCGGGTGTACGCGAATCGCTGGTCGCCGTGCACGACGCGGCTGTAGTCGACGCCCACCGCCGGGTCCTCGACGATCTGCTGGTTGGCGGCCATCGTCAGCACGAAGGGAAAGGTGGGCGGCGCCACCACGTCGGCGTGACCGAGCGTGCGGGCGGCCTCGGGGTCGTGATGGGCCGGATCGGTGGCGCCGATGGCCGTCGCGAACTCACGGATCTTCTCTCGGCCCACCTGGTAGGGGGCGGTCGGCGGGTACGTCCGGCCGACGTAGGACGGGTCCAGGGACATGCCGCGAACCTACACGTAAAGCACGATCGCCGACCTGAGCGGCCGGCGGCGGCGAATGCCGCGCCGAAACGGTCAGATCGGCGATCGGGTGGAGCTTCGAGGCCGGACGGGGCCGGCCGGAGGTCAGCGGGTCTCGCGGTGGACCGTGTGCCGACCATCCCGGGGGCAGAACTTCTTCAGCTCGATGCGGTCCGGGTCGTTACGACGGTTCTTGCGCGTGATGTAGTTGCGCTCCTTGCACTCCACACACGCCAAAGTGATCTTCGGCCGGACATCGGTCGCCTTCGCCACGGCGGAGTGCCTTCCTCGCTACGGGTTACAACTACGACGCATCAGCCTACGCGATGCTGACGCGGACATGCAAAGTGGGCGCCTGCGGCGCCCTTCTCACTGACCACCGGGAACGCGCCCGGAGGACGAGAGTAGCGGTGGCCGGACTTGAACCGGCGACACAGCGATTATGAGCCGCTTGCTCTGCCATCTGAGCTACACCGCCGCGGTGGGTCAAGCGACCCTAGAGCCCCCTTACGGAATCGAACCGTAGACCTTCTCCTTACCATGGAGACGCTCTGCCGACTGAGCTAAGGGGGCCTGCGCGATCTTCCCCGTGGGGCGCGCAGAGGTAAGACTACACGGCCCTGCCCTGCACCGGAAATCGGATCCCCCGGGGCGGAGTTTCTCCAGGTCAGGGCACGACACGCAGCCGAGGGAGCTCCCCGCTGGAGATCGTCTCCGGGTCGACCTGGGCGCCGAACCACGCCTCCAGACGCTCGTACGGCAGCGGACGGCTGAACAGGAAGCCCTGGCCGATCTCGCAGCCGATGTCCTGGAGCAGCTCCAACGTCAGCTCGCTCTCCACCCCCTCGGCCACCACCGCCAGCCCGAACTGCTGGGAGAGGGTGACCACCGCGTTGACGATGGCCAGGTCCCCCGGGTCGGTCGCCATGCCCTGCACGAAGGAGCGGTCGACCTTCACCTCGTGTATCGGCAGCCGGCGCAGATGCGCCAGGGAGGAGTCGCCCGTACCGAAGTCGTCCACCGACAGGCGTACGCCGAGATCGCGCAGCCGGCGCAGCGTGGGGATCGGCCGTTCCGTGCCGTCGAGCACCCCGGCTTCGGTGATCTCCAGGGTCAACCGCTGCGGGGGCACGCCGTACTCGCCGAGCAGCTCCCGGACCCGGTCCGGGAAGTGTTGGTCGGTGAGGGAACGCGGGGAGATGTTGACCGCCACGGAGAGCGGCTGGTCGGCCTGGGCCCAGTCTCGGCTGCGCCGCAGCCCCTCACGGAGCACGAGCTCGGTGAGGCGGCCGAGCTGGCCGGTGTGCTCGGCCACGGCGACGAAGTCCTCCGGGGCCACCGTGCCGTGGGCCGGATGGTCCCAGCGGGCCAGGCACTCGACGCCGACCAGGCGCCGGTCCCGGAGCGTGACCTTGGGCTGGAAGTAGACCTCCAGCTTCCCCTCGTCCAGGGCTCGCCGCAGGTCACCGGCGAGGCCCAGCCGACGCAGCGACCGGGACTCCAGCGCCGGGACGAACAGCTGGACGTTGCCCGGAACCGACTTCGCCGCGCTGGCGGCCAGGTCGACCCGTTGCAGCAGCGTCGCCGCGTCACCGCCGTGGTCCGGGTACACGGCGACCCCGACCGCGGTGTCCACGTCCAGGGTGAGCGTGTCGAAGACCATCTCGTCGCGGATCTGCTCCCGTAGTTGGGCGGCGAGCTCCATCGCCGCCTCGACGCTCTCCAGCCGCATGGTCACCAGGAACTCGTCACCGCCCGCCCGGCCGACCAGGGCCGACGACGGCGCCGACGCCCGGAGCCGGGCGGCGACCTCGGCGAGCACCTTGTCGCCGGCGGCGTGCCCCAGCGACTCGTTGACCTGGCGCAGCCCGTCGACGTCGAAGAGGAGCAGCGCGACCACCTCGTCGGGCGCCCCGATCTTGACCGATTCGGCCAGGGCGCCGATGATCCGCCGCCGGTTGGGCAGCTTGGTCAGCGCGTCGTGGTACGCGTCGTGCCGCAGCCGGTCGACGAGCCGGGAGTTCTCCAGCGCGACGGCGGCGTGCGCCGCCACGGTCTCGAAGATCGGGATGTCGGCCGCCGTGAAGTGCCCGACGTCGCTGAGCCGGTTGACCACCTCGAGAGTGCCGATCACCGCCTGACCCGAGCGCAGCGGGACGACGATGAGGTCCTTGATCCGGTGCTCACCCAGCTCGCGGCGGACGCTGGGGTCGTCACCGAGGGTTCGGCCCGCCGCCAGCGTCCGGCCCGACGTGCGGACCCGCTGCCGCAGCAGCGCCGGAGTCAACGCCACGTCGAGCAGGCCCCGGTCGTCGACCCGGGCGCTCAACATGACCTCGGGATGGCGCCCCTGGGCGGGGAGCCACAACGTGGCGTACTCCGCCTGCATCAGCGCCCGGATCCGGCCGAGCAGGACGTCGGCCAGGTTGCCCTCCTGGCCGTTCTCGGTCATGGCCCGGGTCAGCTCGTACATCCGGCCGAGCGTGCGGTGCTGGCGCAGGAACTGCGCGTACGAGCGGTAGAGCAGGACGACGGCGATCGCCAGGGCCGTGATCAGGATGACCGACCACGGGGTCCACGCGATCGCCATCAGGACGACCAGGCCGATGGCCACGTTGATCGCGGACGCCAGCTGCGGGGCCGGGGCGTTGCGCACCAACTCCCACCCGGCCTGCCAGCCGTGCAGGAGGCAGATGACCGCCACGATGGCCGCCAGCGAGACCAGGGCGTTCACGCTGACGACCGCGAAGAGGACTGCCCACGTCCGGGGACCGACGCCCACGACCGGAGAGAGCGCGACGTAGACGATCCCGGCCAGGGAGGCGGCGGCCGCCGTCCTGGCCAGGTTGAACCAGACCTTGGCCGCGCTCAGGCGCCGGCGGATCTGACCGATCAGCGCGGCCAGCACCGCGATCACGACCACCGTCAGCGGTGGCAGGTAGAAGAACGCCAGTACCAGCGGGATCTCGGTGACGATGATCTCGAGCGCCTGCCGGCGCACGACGAAGTGCAGCACCTGCGTGCTGGCCGCCACCATGATCACGAAGATGATCGCGGCGATCGCGAGGTTGCCGGGTGGCGGCGGCGCCACCACCGCCAGGAAGAGCGAACAGACGATGGCCAGTAGGGCCAGTGGAGCGGTGATCAGCCAGGCCTGGTCCGTCGACCTGCGGATGGGGGGCGAGCCGGCTGTCATACCGCTCCCTCGCGTGGAACGGGGTATGCCTTACCGCGCGACGGGGACGCTGGCGCCGAACGACGGCGCACCCCAGCTGTAGTCCCCGTTCGTGTGGAACTCACCGTTCTTGCCGGGCGTACCCCAGCTGTAGTCACCGTCGTTCGCCCCCGAAGGCGAGACGCCCCAGCTGTAGTCGCCGTCGTTCGTTCCGAAGGACGACGAACCCCAGCTGTAGTCACCGTCGTTCGCCCCCGAAGGCGAGACGCCCCAGCTGTAGTCACCGTCGTTCGTCCCGGAGCCCCAGCTGTAGTCCGTGAGGTGAAGTCCGTTACTGGCGCCAACGGCCGCGCCCGCGAACGCGACGGCAGCCACGAGCGCAAGGACGGCGCCAAGCCGGCGAGGCGTCCGACCAGACATGAGTTGCTCCTGTCAGCAAAGGGGGGAACTAGGGGTGCCCTGATGGTGCCACAGCCCGCGCGGCCCGCAAAGCGGACGGACGGCCGAGCCAACCGGATGGGCCGACAAGGTCAAGCTCTGATCCGACAGGGCCGCAGCCCGCGGGTGGGCCAGCGCCCGTGTGCCGCGCAGATGACGTGCCTTCCGTCCAAGGCCGCAAATTGCGTTCTTTCGGAGAGAACTCCCGGAAGACCGGCGAGCGACACGTCCGGGACGACTCGGACGAGCCCCGCACCTCGCGAGCGAGTCGGCCGTTCCGCTGCGTTCCGATGCCGACGAAGAGATAGCGGTGGCTGCACCCCCCGATCGCCAACCGTTCATCCACAGGTGACCGTCCGGCGTCACCGGCTCCACAATGCGCCACGGCGGCGCAAATTACCAGTACCCGTCGACTTGCCGTCCCAGGCGACCCTAGGTCGCCGCCGACAAGCCGGGCCCATCGATGCTGACTGATCGGATGGACTCGCGCCATACCCTTGTCGGACCACCCCGGCGATCAGTGTCGGCAACACCGTCGGGCAACGAGCGAAGGAACATTCCGGCGTCGGCGCTGCAGCCGGACGACGGCCGCGACGAATCCCGGCTCGGCCCACGGCTCGTACGCCTACCCGGTTGGTGGCGGGACGTCCCCGCCGACGGGCACCTGCAGTCGCCGGGTCAGGCCACCTGCGCGAGGATCGCCCTGTCCTCGTCGTTCACCAGCGCACGATCAATCATGAGCACGCGCAGCAGCGACACGTGCTCGGCAAAGGCGGACCGGCACTGCGCACGCTCCGGATGAGCGGTGTCACTGCCCAGGAGCCGGACGGCACGCTCGTCGTCCTCCTCGACAGGCTGGCAGAGGGCCGCGGCGACGACGACGATGTCGAGCAGCGACTTTCGCACCGGCACGGTCTGGTCGGCAGCGAGTCGGAGCAGGAATGGCAGGGCCGCCGGCAACGCCGCGTTGATGTGAAAGACGCCGTCCATCAGGACATTCGTGAGGACCCGCTCGGCGTCGGGCGCACTGGCCTCATCGAGAAGCCCGCGGAACACCGCCGGAAGCCCAGCCGGACATCCGGAGAAATCGGACCAGCGGATCTCCGCACAGCCCCGCAGCGCGGGATGATCACTTCGATCCGTCCGGGTATGAGGATGCCGGTCGAGGAATTCGCTGACCGCAGCCTCCTTCGCCGCGGCATCGATCCCGCACATTCCCGTACTCCTGCTCTCCCGCCGTCGCCCGACCGTACGGCACCTTTCCAGAGGCGCATTCAGGGGAGCAAGCGCATTCGCCCGGCGGGCAATGGGGAGGTAGCCGACGGCAAGCAGCAGCACCTCGTCGAGGCGGAGACGATCGATCTCGTCGTGCAACAGGCGAAGCCCGTCCGAACCCGCCAGGCCGCTCTCCTCGAAGTCGAGCCCCGCGCCGTGAAATGGTCGGCCAACTCCGCCTCGCTGCGTCCGGCGGGGTGCAGGAGGTCCAGGTACGCCTTGTGTCCCGCCGTGAGGAGCACGACCAGGTCGTACGCCTCCTCGACGGGCGCCCACTCGACGTCGAACTCCGACCGCTCCAGGTCGACGCCCCGCTCCTCCAGGTACGCCAGGAGATGCAGCATGCAGGCACGGGAACCGTTCCGCGAGGCGCTCAGCCGCGGGCGCGTCGAGGCCGGCCCAGTGGCCCGAAGCGAGAGCCGGCCCAGAGCCAGCACAACGACAGCACCAGCCCGCCGGCACCCATCGTCACGATCACACCCCTGGGCAGCTCGGTGTTGACCGGCTCGGGCAGGCAGCCGTTCGGCGTGTGGTCGACGGTCAGCCGTTGGTGCGGCGCCGGCAAGCGCCCGTCGACAAAGGACCGCCGGCCGATGCTGCAAAGGACCGGGCCGTCGGCGGTCTCGGCGCGTACCACCACATACGCCTCCTGGCCGGCACGCGCCGGCTCCTCCCCCACGACCACCGCCGGCACCAGCACGCCCATCGGCGGAGGCGGTCGGCGGTCATCCGTCACACCCATCACCGCGATCAGGCTGCACGGCAGCAGCAGGGCGAGCGGGAGCGAGGGAAAGACCTTGGGAAGCGTTCCGCCCGCACGGTACGGCGCCATGCCGGCGAGAATAACCAGCGAGATCAATCATCCCGACCGGCAACGCCCTGGCCCGCCTAAGGGACCTCGACGCCGACCTCCATGATCCGCAAGCGCACGCCGGCGACGTTCTGCTCCACCATCTGCTTCAACGCCCGCGCGTCACCCAACGAGTCCAGCATCACGAGAACGTGCATGACCTCCGGATCGGTGTCGTCCGCTCCCCACCAGCCACGGACGAAACCCGGACTCTGCCGGGTCACCTCCGCCATGTGCTCGAACTGAGCCGGCCGCTCCCCGGCATCCGTCGACAGGCCGCGCTGCTCTCCGATCACCACCCACATTCGGCCGACGCTACAGGGATCCATCTATTCCCACCGGCCGGTCGGGTGCAAGGCCCGCGCGGGCGAGCGTGTCGTCGAGGCGCGCCGCCTGTTCTCCGGCACCACCGCGAACGGCTGACGTATGCGTGGTCCGCCGAGGGCGTCTCCAAGCGCGTCAAGGCGGCAGGATCGAACGCCCACATTTCTGCCCAAGACCAGCCGTCAGCGGCGGGACTCAGCCGGACTCGACTAGCTCAACGACAACGGCCCCTGATCAGCATTTCTGCTGGTCAGGGGCCGTTGGTGCACCTGGTGGCGGGTAGAGGATTCGAACCTCTGTAGCTTTCGCGACGGATTTACAGAGCGCCCAGCCCAGCCTCCTGAGCTGGGCACACGCTCTTAGCCGAGCCGTTGACGACACGTGCGCGACACGCGCCGGCTCCTCGTGGTGGGAAGGACTGGGCAAGCCACTGCCCATCCCTCAACAGGAGGGCGTACGTGCATGCCAGGTTGTGATGCGGCACCGCCGCCAAGGCCGAACGACATGCCAAGCAGGGGCCATCAGACGTCCACCTGCCGAATCGATGCCCTCGCCTGCGGGATCCTGCCATGGACCTCATTCATGAGGCGTAACAAGTGGTCAGCAGCGTGCAGTACTCCCACTGGCTTCTGAGGCCCGGAGAAGGTCTGGCTCGCCCACCTGTTCAACGCCACTGCGGCGAACGTCGAGAGCTGCGAAAGGAAGGCCATGGGATGGTCACCCTGGTCACCCGTTGGCCGATCACTGCACAGCATCTCCGTCAATTTGTGGACCATGTTGAACCGTGTAGTGAATCCCGGATGCGTTGCGGCGCTATCAAGCTCCACCCAAGATTCAGTGACATGGGCGTGTGTCACTAGCGCAAGTGTCGACCCAGCCACAGCTCTGTACAGGTCAGAAAATTGAGGCGCCCCTTCCAGCGCTTGGGCAACAATCAGATAGGCCAGAATGTCGGCCTGGAGCTCCTCACGTTGCGATTGGTTGAACTGAGACATCGCGTAAAAGAGGCCAAGGCGCTCGATCACCTCGTCAACCGCGTCCTTGGCCTTTCGCTTGTCCCGCCTGGAGACGGTGTGTCCGAGAAGATGATGGGCCAACTCGTGTGCGATGACGAAGGACTCGGCGGCGTCGACCATGTCTTCATGCAGCGATTCCCGACCCTTCGCCCAACGAGCAGCGACGGGGTTAGCCACTACTAGCAGTCGCCGGTCCACCCAGCCAGACCGTGCGGTATCGAGCTGCTCCCAAGGTTCAGCGAATCGCTTGTCTAGCTCATGCACCATAGATTCGAGTCCAGGACGCTTCGCCGCAACATCCCCGACGAACGACTTGAGATTATGGAAGAACTCATCATAGGCGGCCGCATACGCACTCAGGGTGAAGGTGTACTGAATATTCATTTCAATGACGCCGGCTTGGCGCTCAGTCCAAGCCATAGCGTTCAAGTCGCCCTTAAGCACCCTACCTACGAAAAGGTTATTTGCCAGTGCTCGCCACTCATCCGGTACCGATCTAATCAAATGCTCGATCGTGATTGTCAACTGCGGACAGTTTGACCGCTCTGGCTTCCACTCCAATGCCCGCGCCATCACCTTCTCATCGACCGGAAGGGGGCGACCGGCGTAACGGAAAAAGAAGATCCAGAAGTTTAAGTCTGGCGGCATCTTATGTTCGTGAAAGAATTTACCCCGGGAGTTTTTAAGAGTGGCCACAAGGCGTCACTTTACCGACCATAGGGAATACCAGCCGAGCATCGACACGCGCCTGAGTCCGGCTAATCCAGGTATGTCTGTTTACTCTTTGGGTGCCCATAAGTCGCAGGCACGCGCGGCGCCTCTAGTCGCCAGCGCATCCCCCTTCACTTCACGGCCACCCGCCGCAAGATGCCCTTGGGGCACTGCCCGGCCCGCCTTCGTCGAAGAGCACCTGCAACAATGCGGCGTGGCCGGATTCGACTTCGAGTTCACGTACAAGGAAGCACAAGAGCCTATCGTTCGGGTATGTCAAGCTGCGGCGAGAGCGCGAGCACGAAGGCTCGGCATCTCATGGCGGTGGAGGACTCTCGATACCCGGCACATCCTCGTAACTGTCGACGGCAACTCTCGGCGTACCGACCTGCTCGGCTACCGGCTAGAGCGCGATCTCCCCCTGGTCGCCGAAGGCTGCGAGGCGACCGGGCTCTCGCCCTCTAAGCGAGCCCGGTTGGGGCGAGGCTTCGCTGATTTGATGCTGCGCGGGAGGGATGTCGATCAGGAGAGCCCGATGCCGCTTCGTGGAGTCACCGATACTCGGTACTACTATCCGCCGTATGAGTATGAGTGCCCCGAGACACCACGACTTCACTCGCGCCTATCAATAACGTCCGAACTGATAGTAGGATGGAACTTCGGGGAGGTTGCGGGCGAAGTTCTCTTGGAAGAATTACATACGGCATGTGAACTTGTCTTGGAGGAACTGGTCAACAGACGCTCCAAGAAACTTTCGTTCGCCCAACTCGTCACATCCGCCGACTCCGCAGGGCTTTTGCAGAGCTATTTTGATGAACGGCCGCCTACGATCCTCCTTACCGAATTGAAGGATCTGCGAAAGAACGTACGACACCGAGCTGCCGAGGGCGCAGACGTATGGCTGAAGGAATATTGGGAGGATGTCGCCATACTAATCGAACGTCTAGTATATCGGCTTAATCGCATGCAAACGTCGCCACCTAGGCCATCTAAGACCGCCCTGCCGCAGCGGAGACAGTAAATCAAGCCAGCAACGCAGTTGCTATTTCACCCATGCTCGCAACGACAGCATCGGCCGCAGCACTCCGAAATGTGTCCATCTTTCGGGGACGATTGGCATATCCAATAACGCGAATGCCAGCTGCCCGGGCTCCCTCGATGTCGGTTATAGCGTCACCAATTAGGACACAACGCGTCGGCTCGATGTCGAGGTGATGCACTGCTTCGAGGATGGGCCAAGGATTGGGCTTCATCTTGTCCGGATCAGCGTAGGCGCGCCCAACAACCGGCGAAATATAGCAGGCGAGCCGATGCGCTTCGAGGTAGGCGTATACAGCGCCGGCTGAGTTATTGCTGACTACTGCCACCGGCATCCCAGCCTGTCGAGCCGCAACAATCACCTCCCGACCATATGGCGTGGGTTCGGCGGTCTCGGCGGCCCTGCGCTCGGCGGCGCAGAGCGCGTCCTCCGTCGCGCGCGTTACGCCCTGGTCGCCGGCCGCCCCGGCGTGGCGCAGCACCTCAAGGGGATCCGGCTCGCTGGCGAGCTCCGCCGGCACGTCGACCCCGTGCCGCCGCAGCACGTCGACCAGCTTGGCGGCAATCTGCGGCGCCGGGTATCGGGCGAAGATGCTGCACACTGGCCCGTCGAAGTCGAGCAACACCGCGTCGACCTCGCCGAGCAGTGCGCGGAGGTCGGCGCTCATCCGTCGTACCGGTAGGCGATGGTCGACCACACCGAGTCGAACCACTGGCGGGATGCCTCCACGAACTGTGTGCCGTGTGAGGTGTCGTCGTCGGTCACCGCATAGTGGAACAGCGGCACGTCCTTGCCCATCAGGTCGTAGATCGCCATCGGCTCACCCTTGATGGAGACGGTCCGCTCTACGACCGGGTAGAAGCCGTAGAAGACCTCTTCGCCGTTGAGAATGTAGAGCTTGAACAGCGGGGACGCCCGGTGCATCCGGACCTCGACGGCGGTCGACCGGATCAGGCCGAGGTCGCCGAGCTCGGTGACCTGATCGATGACGCCGTCTGCCGCCCGGCGGGTGATCCGCTCTGCCCGTTCGCGTACGGCCGGATCGTCCGCCTGTGTCTCGGCGCGTGAGGGCAGCGCCATCGGCACGGTCATGTCGGAGATCAGCACTCGCACGGCGATCGTCTCTGGCGCGAGCCGGCCGACCCGCACCTTGTCGAGCGCTTCGGCGAGCGCGTCGCGCAGCGTCTCGCCGGAGAAGCCGGCGAAGTCGATGGTGACGTGGGGCCGCTCGAACGCGGCTTCGATGTGCGGGCGCAGCTCGACGGCCCGCTGCGTCTGCGCACGGACGAATGCGCCGCTGCCCTGCCGGGTCACGATTAGCCGCTCTGTTCGGAGCAGGTCTAGGGCTCGCTTGACGGTCTCGCGCGCGACGCCGTAGCGGGTGGCTAGCTCCGGCTGTGATGGCAGCTTGTCGCCGGGGGCGAGTCGGCGCGTGAGGATGGCCGCGCGCAGCTTGTTCGCGATCTGCTGCGACGCCTGTTTCGGGTCGTCGGGATCCAGCTGGCCGAGGAAGTCGAGGTTCTCGCTCACCCGCTCACGGTAGCGCTGACTAGCCAAGTTAGGAAAGCTCGCCGCGTCGTCTTGACCTGACTAGCCAAGCCGCCCTACGGTCATCTCGTCGCACCTGACTAGCCAGGCCCGACAAGCCGAGCGGAAGCCGGGGAAGGTGGCGCTTTGCGCTGCGCGCCCACGGGCCGGTCGTGTGGTCGTTCATTGAGAACTGAACAGCAGAAGCGCCGCGTAGATCCGTCTGCGGCATCCCCGCCTTGAGCCACAAGGTGGTCGACCCCGGCAGGTCCCGGGCGAGCGGGGCGAGCGGACCGGATTTGGCGCGCGGTTTGGGCTTCTGCCTCTTGATCCTGTTCGTCCCGGTGCGGCCGGTCTGGTCGCAGCCCGGGACTTCCCCCAATCACATCGACTCCCCCGGAGGTTTCCCGTGAGGAAGCGCCTTGCCCCGATCACCGCCGAACCGACCGCCGCCGACCTGGCCGCGATCGACGCGGAGTGGCCGCTGATCGCGGCCGAACTGGACGTACTGGACGCCGAGATCATGATGCTCTACGCCGAGGATCGCGGCGGCCCGACCGTGCTGGACTGGCGGCGGTTGCGCCGCGCCGAGGCCGGCGTCACCCGCGCCGCCGCCGAGCTGGCCGCCCGCACCAACCCGCGCCGCGCGGCCTGATGTCCCGCATCCGCGCCGCCTACTACGACCCCGACGGCGCGCGGTACGGCATCCCCACCTACTGGTGGAAGGGTGCCCCGCCCGGCTACGCCACCCGCCGTCAACTGACCGCCGCCGGCCTACGCCCCGGCGGACAACCGATCGCCGCGCAAATCCTCTGGCGCGGTGTCGGCGGTACCCGCGCCGCCTATCTGTACCGGGTCGACCTGGCCCGACCCAAGCGCACCGCCACCCCCGCACAGCTACACGCCGTCCGGGCCGCGCTGACGGCTCGCCGAACCTGCCGCGTCTGCGGCGTTGTCCGGCCTTACTACATCCCGCGCTCGCTCGGCGAGTGCCTTGACTGCGCATACCCGATGGAGGTTGCCGCATGACCGCGATGGAGTTCACCCGGCATGGTGCCCTGTTGGTGCCGACCGGGACCCTGCCCGCCCCGAACGAGCCGAGCGAGGATGACCGGCCGGCCACGGCCGATCCCGCGCCCGAGCCGGCCGCCCCGCCGCAGCAGCCGCCGGCCCGGTCGAGTCGAGCCGAGCAGCGGCGAGCACGCCGCGACGCCGACGCGCGGGCCGCCCGCGACGCGGTGCTGGCCGGGGAGACGAAGAAGGTGCAGCGGTGGGCCGCACGGGCGGCCGAGGCCCGCCACCTGCGCCGGCTGCTGCTCGACCCGGACGTGCAGGCCGTGCGGCTGATGCGCCAACGGGCGCGCTGGTCGGTCATGGCGTGGTCGGCGCTGGTGTTCGCGCTGCTGTTCACCATGGTCAACGTGCAGCGGTTCGCCGCCGGTCACGCCGAACCGTGGTCGCCCATGTGGGTCGTGGCGTGGCTGGTCGACCCCGCGTTCTCGATCCTGCTGGTCGGTCTGCTGATCGCCCGAGGGCACCTGTCGGCCGTCATGCGGCAGGTCACCGAACCGATCGTCAAGCGCGTCGAATACGGGCTGCTCGCCGCCACCACGGCGATGAACGTGGCCCCGGAGTTGGTGCACCGGTTCCCCGGCGGGCTGGCCGAACAGGTCGCCTCAATCGTGTTGCACCTGTTGGTGCCGCTGCTGGCGTTCGCCGCCGCGAGCGTGATCACGCTGATTCAGGACCACTTCGCCGCCGCGATCGCCGCCCTCACCACCCCGCCGGACGGCGACCGTCCGACCGGCATCAACCTGCACGAACACCCCGACACCGACCCCGCGATGGTCGAGCTTTCCGCCGACGACCGGAAGGTTCTGGACGCCGCGCGCCACGCCATCGCCACCGGGGACCTCGACCCCGACCCGAGCGGCTACGCCATCTACCGCCGCGTCATGGGCGGCCGGGGCGACAAGACCCGCGCCTACCGCATCGCCACCGCCGTCAACGGCTGGCGCCCCGCGCTGCACGCCGCCTGACTTCGCCCGGCGGCACGGCCCCTGGCTTCCCAACCTGCGCCGTGCCGCCGGTCCCCCTTCCGATCTCCCGACCGTTGGAGGAACCCCCATCATGACGTCCCCCCGAGACGATGACCGTTTCGACTGGCAGGCCGCCGAACGCGACCTGCACACCACCGGCCCCGACGCCGAGGTGGTCGACCTGGACGCCGCCCGTTCCCGACGGGCCGGCAATACCGCCGACGAGACGCCCGGCAGTGAGCCGGGCGAGCGCCGGTTGGTCGACTCGGCGGCCGCGCAGAGGTCCCCGCGGTTCACGGTGGCCGGTTTGCAGGACGCGAAGCGGCGGCCGATCGTGCCGGCGTGGCTGCGGTCCCGCGCCGAGCTGCGCGACGCCGCCCGATGGACCATCGGGCACCTGTTCCACGCGGGCGCCTACCACCTGACCCGCATGCCGAAGTACGCCGGCAAGTTGGCGTGGCGCGCCCCACGCGGCGGATACCGGCTGCTGTCGGGGTGGGGCCGCTGGCTGTTTGACCTGCAAGGCGAGCACGTGCGCCAACTGATGGCGGACAAGGGCGACGCCGAGATGTACCTCAAGGCGTCACGCCTGCGGGACCAGCGCGTCCGGTGGCGCGGTTTCGTCACCGCCGCCGTGGTCCTCGGCGTGCTCCCCGCCCTCGGCATCGCCTACGCGCTCGCCCCGTCCGGCGCCCGCTACGCCACCCTCGCCGCCCTGGTCGCCGCCCTCGGCGCGTTGGGCCGACCGGCGGACAAGCCGCTACTCGACACCGCCGTCATGGTCCCCAAGGTCCAGAAACTCACCTCTGATGTGGTCGTGCGGGCGCTGGGCAACCTCCGAATCACCGGCATCAACCAAGCGATCGCCAAGGGCGACCGGGGCAAGGATTGGTTCCCCGCCCCGATCACCCGCGACGGCCCCGGCTGGCGCGCCGACGTGGAATTGCCCAACGCGGTCACCGCCACCGAGGTCATCGAGCAGCGGGAGAAGCTGGCCGCCGGCCTGTCCCGGCCGCTCGGGTGCGTGTGGCCCGAGGGCAACCCGGAGATCCACCCCGGCCGTCTCGTGCTGTGGGTGGGCGATCAGGACATGTCCAAGGCCCGCAAGCCGGCGTGGCCACTTCTCAAGTCCGGCACCGTGGACCTGTTCCGGGCACAGCCGTTCGGCACCGACCCGCGCGGCCGGTGGGTCGACCTCACGCTGATGTTCACCGCGATGGTCATCGGCTCGATCCCGCGCATGGGCAAGACGTTCACGCTGCGGGAAGTGCTGCTCATCGCCGCCCTGGACCCGCGTGCGGAGATCCACGCCTACGACCTCAAGGGCACCGGTGACTTGTCCGCGTTGGAGCAGGTAGCCCACCGCTACCGCGCCGGTGAGGAAGACGACGACATCGAATACGCCGTAGCGGCGATGCGGGAACTGCGCGACGAGCTGCGCCGCCGCGCCAAGGTGATCCGCGACCTGCCCCGGGACCTGTGCCCGGAAAACAAGGTCACCCCCGAACTGGCGTCCAAGAAGTCCCTCGGCCTGCACCCCCTGGTCGTGGGCGTGGACGAGTGCCAGGTGTGGTTCGAGCACCCCGAGTACGGCAAGGAACTGGAAGGCATCTGCGTCGACCTGGTCAAGCGCGGCCCCGCACTCGGGATCGTGACCGTGTTCGCCACCCAGCGGCCGGACGCCAAGAGCCTGCCCACCGGCATCAGCGCGAACGCATCCACCCGGTTCTGCCTCAAGGTCATGGGGCAGACCGAGAACGACATGGTGCTCGGCACGTCCAAGTACAAGCAGGGCATCCGCGCCACCATGTTCGCGTGGGGTGACAAGGGCACCGGCTACTTCGTCGGTGAGGGAGCAGACGCCCGGATCACCAACACGGTGTTCATCGACGGACCGATGGCCGAGCGGATCGCCGCCCGCGCCCGCGCCGCCCGCGAGGCCGCCGGTCGGCTCACCGGGCACGCCCTCGGCGAGCGACCCACCACCGCCCCGGCGCTCTCGTTCAACCTCCTGGACGACATTGCCGCCGTGGTCCCCGCCAGTGAGGCCAAGGTGTGGTGCCGCACGGTCGCCGCACGGCTCGCCGAGCTGCGGCCCGAGGTCTACAGCGGGTGGGATGCCGAGCAGGTGACCGTCGCGCTCAAGCCGTTCGGCGTGAAGGTCGGGCAGACGTGGGGCACCGACCCGGGCACCGGCAAGGGAGCCAACCGGGGCGGGTTCGAACGCGCCGCCATCATCGCTGCGATCGCGGAGCGTAACCGAAAGCGGGACGCGAGCTAACCCGCGATCGGTCCTAGGTCTAGGACCAGAGGGCTCCTAGACCTAGGACCACCCCTAGGAACCAATCCGAACCCTGATCAGGACGCTAGGAATCTAGCGGCCTCCCCGAACAAACCCCGAAACCGGCCCTGGAGGCTGTCATGACCCCCCACAACCTACTAGCCGCCGCCCCCTGTCTCATCCTGCCCGCACTCACGCTCGGTTACCTCGGCCTGTGCGTGATCGCGCCGTTCGGACGCTGCCGCTCCTGCGATGGCAACGGCCGGAAGCGCTCACCGCTGGGCCGCATCCGCCGAGAGTGCCGCAACTGCGCCGGCACCGGCCTGCGCCTGCGCGTCGGTCGACACGTCATCAACCACATCAAAGACGAGTACGAGACGGCCAAGCGATGAACCGCCCCGCCGGACACACCGACTGGTGCGGACGCGATCACCGCTGCGGCCTCGGTGAGCACCGCTCGCCGGAAATCGTGGTCGACGCCGGCCACGCCCGCGCCGTGCTGGTGCGCGTCCGCACCGCCGCCGGCCGGGAGCACGCCGAGGTGCGCATCCGGGTCGCGCTCGCCCCGACCGAGGTGGCCGCGCGCCGTCAGTTGGTCGGGCTGCTCGGCGACGTGCGGCAGGCCGCCACCCGCGCCGCGATCGCCGCCCGGCCCCGTCCGGGGCGGGCGACCCGGTGACCGGCGGGTGGTGCGGCCACTGGATCGGCACCGCCGGCCGCTACTGCCACACCACCGAACGCATCCGCCCTTACCTGCAAGGGCCGCGCTGCCCCGCCCACACGCCCGCCGCCGTGGCGGGGCAGCTCGAAGCCCCCTCGACACCACTGCACCCGTTCACACAGGAAGGGAGGCACTTCGTGCCTACCGCCGACCTGCTCGCCGCCGCGCTCGCCCACGCCGAACGCGGCTGGCACGTCTTCCCGCTGCGTCCCAACGACAAACGACCGGCTTTTCCCGATCACGCGGCCGACGACTGCACCGGCCGCGACCCGCGCTGCCGGGCCGGACACGTCGGGTGGGAGCCCCGCGCCACCACCGACCCGACCCGTATTCGCCGCGCGTGGTCGACTCGCCCCTACGGCATCGGCATCGCGTGCGGGCCGTCCCGCCTTGTGGTAGTCGACCTGGACGTCCCCAAGGACGACACCACCGACCGGACCGGGCTGGACACGCTCGCCGAGCTGGCCGCCGCGCACGGCGCGGTCATCGCCCCGACCTACACCGTGACCACCGGCCGGGGTGGCACGCACCTCTACTACCGCCACCCCGACCACGGCCCGACGCTGCGGAACACCGCCGGCACCGTCGGGCCGATGGTCGACACCCGCGCGACCGGCGGCTACGTGGTCGCCCCCGGCAGCACGGTGGCAGGGCGGCCGTACACGGTCGATCTGGACACCGACCCCGCCCCGTTGCCCGGGTGGCTTGCCGGGTTGCTGGCACCCGCACCGTTGCCGCCGCAGCGGCCGATCATGGTCGCACTGCCCGGCGGGCGGGAACGCGCCTATGTGCGGGCCGCTGTCGAGCGGGAGTGCGCGCGGGTAGTCAACGCGCCGGACCACCACAACGACAACCTCTACCGCGCGGCGGTGGCCCTCGGTCAGCTTGTCGCGGGTGGCGCGCTGTCCGTCGACGAGGCGTCCACTGCGCTGGAACACGCGGGGATCACGGCCGGGCTGCGGCACGGCGCGGTGCTGCGGACCATCGCGTCAGGCTTCCGGGCCGGCGCCGCACGTCCCCGGCAGGTGGCCGCATGAGCGCCGCCCGTCTACACCTGGTCACCGACGGCCCGACGGCCACCGGCGAGGAAGCCGCGGGCGGCCCACTGTGGGATGTTCCAGTGCCGTTGACCGGCCCGAACACCGCACCGCCGCCGTTCCCGGTCGACGTGTTCCCGCGCTGGCTGGCCGACATGGTGACCGGCGTCGCCCGCTTCACCCAGACCGACCCGGCAATGGCCGGCACCCTCGCCGTCGCGGTGCTGTCCGCCTGCGCGGGCGGCAGGCTGGAAGTCGAGCCGGTGGCCGGGTGGCGGGAGCCGGTGAACGTGTTCGCCGCCGTCATCGCCGGCCCCGGCGAACGCAAGTCACCCGTTCACCGAGCGATGACCGCGCCGCTGTTCGCGGCACAGTCAACGCTCGCCGAGGCGATGCGGCCAAGAATCGCCGAGGCGGCAGCGCTGCGGGATATCGCCGACCGGCAAGCCGAGCAAGCCAAAGCCGCAGCGGCCAAAGCCACCGAACCCGGCAAACGCGATGAGGCCGCCGCCGAGGCGGTAGCCGCCGCCATCGCCGCCGAGGCGATCACCGTTCCGACCCTGCCCAAACTGATCGTGGACGACGCCACCCCGGAAGCCCTCATCGGGCTGATGGCCGCCAACGGCGGACGCATGGCGATCATCAGCGATGAGGGCGGCATCTTCGACACCCTCGCCGGCCGCTACTCGGGTGCTCCGAACCTTGACCCCTACCTGAAAGGGCACGCGGGGCAGCCGATGAGCAACGAACGGCAGACCCGCGAGGGTGCCTCGGTCGAGAAACCGGCGCTGACGGTGTGCGTGATGGCGCAACCGACCGTGCTGCGCAAGTTCGGCGGGAACGCCGACCTCGCGGGGCGCGGACTCCCGGCCCGGTTCCTGTTTGCCCTGCCCCGATCCCTCGCCGGCTATCGGGCGGTCGACAGCGAACCGGTGCCCGAGGCGGTCACGGCCGGCTACGCCCACCGGGTTCACGACCTGGCCGCCACCCTCGCCGAATGGGAAGACCCCGCCGTCGTCGTCCTCACCCCCGAGGCCGGGCAGGTGCGCCGGGCCGCCGCCGAGCAGGTCGAGACGGAACTACGGCCCGGCGGCAGCCTCTACGACATGCGGGAATGGGGCAACAAACTCTCCGGCGCAACGCTGCGCCTGGCCGGACTGCTGCATGTCGCACACCACCCCGCCGACGCGTGGCGCCGGCCGATCGACGCCGACCGCATGGCCGACGCCGTGAGGCTGGCCGAGTTCTTCGCCGCGCACTACCGGGCCGCGCTCACCACCATCGGCACCGACACCGCGATGGAGAACGCCCGCTACGTGCTCGGCGTGCTCACCGCCAAGGGCATGACCACCTTCACCCGCCGGGAACTACACCGCCGGGTAGCCCGCCGGCTGCCCAAGTCCGACGAGGTGTCGGCGGTGCTCGCCGAACTGGCCGCCCTCGGGTGGGTCCGCAACGGCGCGGATGGCCGGTACGAACTGCACCCCCGTGCCGTCGCCGAGGTGCCCGGAAGCGTTGACACGCTGACAGCGGCCGATTCTGGGGACGTTTCGGCAGTTCAGGATGCCCGCGAGGGTGTCAACGGGGTGCGTTGACAGCCGTTGACAGGCGTTGACACCGCGGCCGCTGTCAACGGGTGTCAACGCCTGTCAGCGCGGGGCGTTGACACCCCGACACCGGCTTTCATCTGCGGAAACGTGCCGCAGATGGCCGATTGTCAGCGTGTCAGCGCTACCCGGCCCATCCCGGTCGCGCCCGGCCCGCCGACCGGGCCACCGGCGCCCACGAAACGGCCCGCTGAGAGCCCCTGAGCCAGATCGCCCTACGCCTTACACCGGGCCACCCCGGATCTTGGCTCTACGGCGATCTCAGCGGACCGTTCTAAGCCCTTCTGAGGTAATGCCTCCCCATCCCTCCACAAGTATCCCGCCCGCACCGAAAGGCCCTCAACGTGCGAATCAGGCTGCACGGCACCCCCGCAGAGACAGCCGCAGCGCTCGCCGCCATCGCCCAAATGCTGCGCATCCGCACCATCAGCCGGCCCTACCCCGACCGCCGATTTCCGATGTTCCAGCGCATCTACCTCGACGCCACCCCGAGGGAGGACACCCGCCGATGACCACCCGCCGCACCCCGACCGGGAACCTGCTCACCCTCGCCGAAGTCCTGGACGAACTCCGCGTACCCCGGTCGACCTTCTTCCGCTGGAAGGCCACCGGCCGCGCACCTCGAACCATCAAGTACCCCAACGGCAGCCTGTACGTCCGCCGCCGCGACCTGGACGCCTGGCTTAACGAACATGAAGAAGGAGCAGCCGCTTGAGCACGTACGACGTACGCGTACACGGCATCCTGAAGAATCAACTCGCCAAGGGCTACTCGTACGTGGTCCGGTGGAAGGTCGCAGGCCGGGCGTTCCGCAAGACGTTCGCGACTCGCGCCCTGGCCGAAAGCTTCCGGTCCAAGCTGGTCGTAGCCCAACGGGAAGGCGTCGCCTTCGATGAGGCCAGCGGCCTGCCCGAACCGATGGCGCGGGCGCTCAACACCCGATCTTGGTACGAGCACGCCGTCGCCTACGCCGACATGAAGTGGCCCCGCGCGTCGGCGAAGCACCGCAAGGGCATCGCCGAAACACTGGCCACCGTCACCCCGGCCCTGCTCGCGACGGACCGGGGAGTACCCAGCGACAAGGTGCTACGGGCCGCGCTCTACGGGTGGGTGTTCAACAAGGCTCGCCGTGACGCCGGAGGGCCGCCCGCCGACCTCGCCGCCGCCGTGCGCTGGTTGGAGGTCAACACGGTCGACCTGGCCGCGCTCGCCGACGCCGCGCTGGTCCGGAAGGCTCTCGACACGCTTGCCCTCCGGATGGACGGCGCTCCCGCGTCGCCCAGCACGATCGCCCGGAAACGGGCCGTCTTCTCCGGCGCCCTCAAGTACGCGGTTGAACTGCGGCTACTCGACGCGCACCCGATGTCTGTGGTGAGCTGGACCGCGCCGAAGACGGCCGATGAGGTGGACCGCCGTGCGGTGGTCAACCCCGATCAGGCACGGGCGCTGCTCGCCGAGGTGGGACGTACCGTGCCCGAGTTGGAAGCGTTCTTCGGCTGCATGTACTACGCCGCGCTACGGCCCGAAGAGGTGCTCCACCTACGGGAAGTCGAGTACGAGCGGCCCGCCCAGCCCGGCGGGTGGGGCGTGCTGCACCTGACCGGTTCGACGGTGGCCGTTGGCCGAGACTGGGGCGACGGAGACGACACCGCCGAGGACCGAGGGCTGAAACATCGGGCAAAGGCAGCGACTCGGGATGTACCCGTGCCACCGCCGCTCGTGCGGCTACTCGATCGCCACATCAAGGAGTACCCGCCCGGATCGAACGGCAAGCTGTTCGTCACCCGACGCGGCCCCGGCGGACGGTACGTGCCCACCGCCGGCCAACCGATCCCGAACAACACCTACGGCAAGGCATGGCGCGACGCGCGGGCAAAGGTGCTCACGCCGGCCCAGCAAAGCTCACCGCTGGCCCGGCGTCCCTACGACCTACGGCACGCCGCCGTGTCGCTCTGGCTCAACGCCGGAGTACCGGCCACCCAGGTCGCCGAGTGGGCTGGGCACAGCGTGCACGTCCTGATGCGGGTGTACGCGAAGTGCGTCTACGGCCAGGAGGAGGCCGCGTGCCGACGAATCGAGGCGGCACTCAAAGAGGGTTTTTAGAATGTGTCCGAAGTCACTATTGACTGCCGGCGCGTCACTCAGAGTCCCGGCCCCCGAGGCAACTATGCTGCCGCGATGCAGCGAAGCGGTCGCATCGCGGCAGCGTCTGTCAAGCGGTAATCGGCGATGAATACCCGCCAAAATCGGACGGACCCCGGTAACTGTCCGTGCACTTCTATAGCGCGCTATATGACTCTCCGTGCTTGCAACGCGTGGCCTGACGCGCTCCAATCAATGGGCGACGCGGAGAGTCGGCAAGGCTGCGACCACAAAAAGCGGCACCCGGCTGGACCCCGGATGCCGCTCCGGCACTCTGCTTCGAAATGCCCTGGTGAGGTCATGAGAGCAAGGAGGCCGCGTGCCGAAGCTAGCAAGACCGGTGACACGAAGCAATGTGCAGCGTCGCCGGAGCAACAGACGGTGTAGTCACCCGACCGACTGGGTGAAGGCGCTACCGGGAGCACTCACCGGCCTCGCGATGGTGATCGGGGCCGTGACCGGTCTCCTGCGGCTGTTCCTCTAGCTACCGGTCGGCGACACGCATGCGACACAGCCAGCGAGATTGAGCGAGCTGAAGCAGGACCGAGTGAGACTCAAGAAAGAGGCCCCTGACCGGCGTTCGCGCTGGTCAGGGGCCTCTTTATGCACCTGGTGGCGGGTAGAGGATTCGAACCTCTGTAGCTTTCGCGACGGATTTACAGTCCGCTCCCATTGGCCGCTCGGGCAACCCGCCAGGGCGCGTCCCCGCGTCAGGACGCGGCGACGGAAGCAAGGATAGCGGCTCCCCCCGGCGCGGGCGCAAGCGGGTACCGTCAGAGGGTCGTGCCGCTGGTCAGCGGTGACGGCATGCCAGTGGACCGCCGGACAGCAGGAGCATGAGCATGGCAGCGAACCCGTCGTTCGACATCGTGAGCAAGGTTGATCGCCAGGAGGTCGACAACGCTCTCCGCCAGGCGGAGAAGGAGCTCGCGACTCGGTTCGACTTCCGGGGGACGGGCGCCGAGATCTCCTGGGCGGGCGAGGAGGCGATCTCCCTGCAGGCGGAGACCGAGGAGCGGGTTCGGGCCGCGCTGGAGGTCTTCCGGGAGAAGCTGGTCAAGCGGAACATCTCGCTGAAGTCGCTGGAGGCCGGTGACCCGCGGCCGTCGGGCAAGATCTTCAAGATCGACGGCAAGATCATCCAGGGCATCGAATCGGACAAGGCCAAGGCGATCAGCAAGAAGATCCGCGATGAGGGCCCGAAGGGCGTACAGGCTCAGATCCAGGGCGACCAGCTCCGGGTCACCGGCAAGAAAAGGGACGACCTCCAGGCCGTCATCGCGATGCTCAAGGGCGAGGACTTCGGCGTCGCGCTCCAGTTCACCAACTACCGGTAGGGCGACGCCCTGGTCCCGGGCGGTCGCCGAGATCCGCCGCTGGTTGCCGGTCTTCAGCCGCCCCGACTCGGAGCGCCGGCCGGAGGGGCGGTGACCGCGCTACCGGGACCGGCCTGCGCTCCCTCACGTCGTGCTCCCTCGGGCGGTGGCCGCGCTGGTCGACCGGCTGGCCTCGGGACGTACGGGTCGGCGGCAGCGCCGGCAGGACGCGGGGTGTACGGCAGGCCGTCAGATACCCGGTCGACGGTTCATCCTCTGCGGTGGCCTGCGGGGTCCCCGGGCCGGCCGTTCGACACCGGGCGTGACCGCGCAGAGCGAAGCGACCGTACGGGCGTCGACGGCCGGCGAGTGATGCAAGGGCGTCGAGCAAGGCGCCGGCCCCGCCGTGGGCCTGATCTCGTCGAAGTGGACATGCCCGGTGCCCCGCCCGGGTCGGTGCGGCCCACCGACCCGGGCGGCCGGCCCCGTGCGGGTCCGGAGGGCCCGTCAGGCCGGTTCGACCGGCAGCCAGAGCTCGCAGGTCGCGGTGCTGAAGTCGGGCGCGCGGTCGAGCACCGCGACGATCGAGGGGCCTGGCCTCAGTCGCCACGGGTTGGAGGGGACCACTCGGTGGCGGTCGCGGCCCAGGTGCTCTGCAGCGCCTGCGGGTAGGGCCCCGCCGTGCGGAAGACCGCCCAGGTGCCGGCCGGGACCTCGATGGCGTCGAGGTCGTCCGGAGCCGGCGTCTCCCCGGAGAGGGCGACGCCGTGCAGGTAGGTCAGCTCGCTGCCTTCGACCGCGTCGGGATCGACGTCGTCGCAGACCTGCAGCAGACCCGCGGGTTCGGTGTCGCTGAGGGCCTTCAACCGCAGGTGCTCCTCCGGCGGCAACGCGGCGATGTGCTGCTGGATGTGCGGGTTGACG
Source organism: Micromonospora sp. 15K316 (assembly GCF_004348525.1). Lineage (GTDB taxonomy): Bacteria > Actinomycetota > Actinomycetes > Mycobacteriales > Micromonosporaceae > Micromonospora. The sequence goes on from NZ_SMKG01000012.1 coordinate 26,431, forward strand.
CCCTGGTGGATCAGCGGGACCCGGGTCGCGTGGCCGGCGAGCCGGAACGCGGGGCGGTCGGCGATGCGGGTGTCCATGGGGATGCTCCCTTCGACGGTCAGGTGGAACCTGAGTTGTGGTTGTGCCCGAAGGGGACCCCCGTCCCGGCGTACGTCACCGGGGCCGGCGCCGTGGACGGCGCGGAACGCACGACCGAACGCCTCGGTCGAGCCGTACCCGTACCGGACGGCGATGGTCAGCAGATCGTCCTCGCCTCGGACGACGTCGGCGGCGGCGACGGTCATCCGGCGCCGGCGCAGGTACTCCGAGAGCGGCATACCGGCCAGCGACGAGAACATCCGGCGCAGGTGGTACTCGGTCGTGCCGCATTCCACGACGAGTCCGTGCACGTCGAACTCGTCGGTGAGGCGCTCTTCGACGAGGTCGACGAGCCTGTTGAGTGCCGAGATCACGAGGCCCCCTTTCGACGTCGAGCCTGGCCGATGCCGCACCGCCCGCGCCCGATCGCGCCGGCCCGATCCGGTCGGCTGCCCGGAGCGCAGCGGTGCCGAGGCGACGAGAACCCGCCGCCCGGAGGGGCCGGGCCACCGGTCAGGCGGGCACGGGCTCCTCGAGGCGTACCGAAGCGGTCTCCGCGCGACGGATGGGCCCGGCGGGCAGCGCCGCGACCCCGGCCCCGACGGCGACCGCGGCCCCGGCGAAGAGGAAGGCCCAGGGCACCCCGCCCGCGTGGTCGACGATCAGCCCGGCCACCGCGCCGCCGGCCGCGCTCGCCGCCACGGACATGGTGACCACCCAGGTGTACGCCTCGTTCAGCATGCCCGCCGGGGCGATCCTCCCGACCAGGGTGTTCTCCAGGGTCAGCGCGGGCGCGATGGTGGCCCCGCCGACGACCAGGGCGATGCCCAGCGCCAGCGGTGTCGGCATCACCGCGAAGATGGCGAAACTGCCGGCCAGCGCGGCGAGCAGCCCGGCGAACTGGCGGGTCATGTTCAGCGCCGGCTTGCGTACCCCGAACCAGAACCCGCCGACGGCGCTGCCGATGCCCCAGACCGCGAGCAGCACGCCGGCCAGGCTCTCCGCGTCGGCGGCGCGGTAGTTGCCGGCGAAGGCCGGCACGATGACCCCGGCGGCGCCGAAGGCGATGCCGAGGCCGGCCACGCAGACCAGCAGGGCCGGGAAGCCGGCGACCCGGAGCGGGCCGAGGCCGCGGGCGTGGTGTTCCCGCGGGTGCGGCTGCCAGCCGCGCATCACCCGACCGAGGGCCACCGCCGTCGTGCCGACGAGGGTGACCACCGCGGCACCGACCAGTGCGGCGGTCGCGTCGGCCACCAGGACGAAGCCGGCCACCAGCAGCGGGCCCAGCACGAAGACGATCTCGAAGAGTGACGTCTCCGCGGCCAGCGCCGTGTTGCGGAGGTGGTACCGGCCGGACGCCGCAGCGGTGAGGTCGTTCCAGGCGCCACGGATGGCCGCGGTCAGCGGCGGGTACGTGGCACCGGCCACCGCGGCGGTCAGGTAGATCGCGACCAGCCCGTCGGCCCCGGAGCGGCTCGCCAGCAGCAGCCCGACGAGCGCCAGCGGGTGCGCGACGGCGGTGGTGAGCAGCACCGGGCTGGGCCCGATCCGGTCGGCGATCCGGCCGGCCACGGGGCTCAACGCGGCACCCGCCACGGCGTAGATCCCGCCGGCGACGGCGGCGAGGGAGTACCGGCCGGTCACCTGTTCGACGACGAGCAGCAGCGCCAGCGGGGTCATGCCGATCCCGAGCCTGCCGATGATGCCGGTGATCAGCAGCATCGGCGCACCGGGAATCCGCCAGACACCCAGATACTGGCGCAGCGCGGTCACGCGAACCTCCAAGGATGTAATGAGCGGGAAACCTTCCGACCCTAACGCCGTGGGTCGACCGGATGAAGCGGATATCCCGCACACACGCAGCGGCCCGCACCCGGGATGCCGGGTGCGGGCGCGCGGGTTGCGGTCGGCCGGTCAGCGGAGGTACTGCACCGGACCGGAGCTGCGGGCCATCTGCTCCAGCCGGGCGACGCGCTCCTCCATCTTGGGGTGGGTGGAGAAGAGCGCCGCGATGCCGCCGCCCCGGAACGGGTTGGCGATCATCAGGTGTGCGGCGCTGGTCAGGTTCCCCTGCGCCGGCAGCGGGCGCCGGCGGGCCACCGCGTCGATCTTGCGCAGCGCGTTGGCCAGGGCCAGCGGGTCGTTGGTCAGCCGGGCGCCGGAGGCGTCGGCCTGGAACTCGCGGCTACGGCTGATCGCCAGCTGGATGATCGTCGCGGCGATCGGGCCGAGGATGATGGTGAGCAGCAGCACGGCCGGGTTCGGCGCGTCCTCGTCGTCGCCGCTGGTCAGCGGGATGAACCAGGCGATGTTCGCCAGCGTGGTGATGATGCCGGCCAGCCCGGCGGCCACGCTGGAGATCAGGATGTCCCGGTTGTAGACGTGGGACAGCTCGTGCCCGATCACACCGCGCAGTTCCCGGTAGTCGAGGACCTCGGTGATGCCCTGTGTGACGCAGACCGCCGCGTGCTGCGGGTTACGGCCCGTGGCGAACGCGTTGGGCTGCGCGGTCGGGCTGACGTACAGGCGCGGCATGGGCTGGCCGGCCTGGGTGGCCAACTCGCGCACCATCCGGTACAGCTCGGGGAACTGTGCCTCGCTGACCGGTTGCGCCCCCATCGCGCGGAGGGCGAGCTTGTCGGAGTAGAAGTAGCTGATGCCGTTCATCAGCAGCGAGATGATGACGGCGATGACCAGACCACCACTGCCGCCGAACCAGTAGCCCACCCCGAGGATCAGCGCGGTGAGCAGGCCGAGCAGCGCGGCGGTCTTGAGACGGTTGTGGTGCACAGTCACTCCTTCGGTGTACGGATCGCCGGGATCCGTCGACCGGTTCAACACTGTGGTACCCGCCAACCATCCGCCATATGGCTGTGAGTTGCCTGGGAGCGCGTCCAGCGTGGGCGGCACGGGGTTCCGGGACGGGACCTGGATCTCACCGGGCCGCGAGCTCCAGCACGAGCTGCGGAGCGAACCCCACCACCACGGCGGCCACCGTCGCGACCGCCAGCACCACGGCCACCGCCCGGGCCGCACCGGCGGCGGGCGCCGGGCGCGCGGAGGCCGGGGCGGCGTAGAGGCCTGCGCCGAACCGCAGGTAGTAGGCCAGGCCGATGACCGCGTTCACCGCCACGACGAGCGCGAGCCAGCCGCTGCCCCCGTCCAGCAGCGAGCGGACCACCGTCACCTTGGCGAAGAGGCCGGCCAGGCCGGGCGGCAGCCCGGCGAGCCCGACCAGGGCCAGCCCCAGCGCCGCACCGAGCCACGGGTGCCGGCGGGCCGCGCCGCGCAGCTCGTCCAGGGTGCCACCGTCGGCGTCCGCCGGGCGCAGGGCGGTCACCCCGGCGAACGCCGCGAACTCCAGCAGCACGAAGAAGACGGCGTACGCCAGGGCGGCCGCGTACGCGCCGGTCCGGGCCTCACCGGTGCGTCCGGCCGCCAGCGCCAACGCGCCGAGCGGGGCGAGGATGTAGCCGGCCTGGGCCACCGACGACCAGGCGAGCAGCCGGACCGTACGCCGCTGACGCAGCGCCACCAGGTTGCCGACGGTCATCGTGAGCACCGCGAGCAGGGCGAGCACCGGACCGGTCAGGTCGGCCGGGAGCGCCGCGGAGACCACCGCGAGCAACGCCACCACGCCACCGAGCTTCGACGCCGTCGAAAGGTACGCGGCCACCGGCAGCGGCGCGCCGTCGTAGGTGGCCGGCGCCCAGGCGTGGAACGGCACGGCGGCGACCTTGAACGCCAGCCCGAGCAGCAGCAGCGCCCCCGCTGTCGCGGTCAACGGCAGGTCGTGCAGATCCTGCCGCGCGGCGAGCAGCGCGCCGAGCCGCCCCAGGTGCAGCTCACCGGTCACCGCGTAGAGCAGCGCCGCGCCGAGCAGGCTCACCGTGGTGGCCACCACGCTGACCACGAAGAACGTGACAGCCGCCTCGGCGCTGGCGAGGCTGCCCCGGCGCAGGCCGACCAGCACGTAGAGCGGCAGGGTGAGGGTCTCCAGCGCCACGATCAGGGTGATCAGGTCGCCCGCCGCGCCGAGCACCACACCACCGGTCATCGAGCAGGTGAGGAGGAAGCAGTATTCCCCCACCGGCGCGCGACCGGCCCGCAGGTGCCCACCGGAGAGGCCGAGCACCCCGAGGGTCAGCAGGGCGAAGAGCCCGCCGACCACTGCCGCCCGCCCACCGAAGACGTACGAGCAGTCCGCCGCCGCGCAGAAGGTGCCCCGCTCCTCACCCGCGCCGACCACTGCCGCCCCGACGGCCGTGGCGATCGCCCCCAGCGCCGCCACGGCCAGCGTGACCCGCGAGCGGGCCAGCAGCAGGTCGGTGACGAGCACCAGCACGGCCGTGCCGGCGGCCAGGTACGCCGGCAGCAGCGCCACATGGTCGACGCTCTGCACCACGCTCTGGTTCACCGGCGCCCCCTCACGATCGCGGCCGCGGGGCTCGCGAGCTCACTCCTCGCACTCACGGCCCCCCTCGCGTTCGCGGCCGCGGGGCTCGCGAACTCGCTCCGCGCGCTCACGGGAGGACCTCCACCAGGGCGTTCACGGGGGCCTCCGCGACCCCGAGCACCAGCGCCGGGGCCAGCCCGATGGCCAGCGCGAGCAGCACCAGCGGCGTCCAGGCGGTCAGCTCCCCGCCGGCCAGCGTCGGGGCCAGCCGGCCCACCGGCGGGCTCGGCCGGCCGTGGGTGACCTGACGCAGCAGCCGCAGGAAGTACGCGGCGGTGAGTGCCCCGCCGACGGCGGCCAGCACACCGAGGGTGGTCCAGAGCGGCCCGCCCACCTCGACCGCGGCGATCACCGCGAACGCCTCGCCCCAGAACCCGGCCAGCCCGGGCAGGCCGAGCGAGGCGATCGCGGCGAAGCCGAGCAGGCCGGCGAGTCGGGGCGCGGTCTCCCGCAGCCCGGAGAGCTCGGCGAGCACCCCGGTGTGGGTACGGTCCTTCACCGCCCCGGCGAGGAAGAAGAGCAGACCGGTGATCACCCCGTGGGCGACGTTGCCGATCAGCGCCGCCTGGATGCCCGTGCTGGTGAGCGTGGCGACCCCGAGCAGCACGAAGCCCATGTGTCCCACGCTGGAGTACGCGATGAGCCGCTTCAACTCGGTCTGGGCCAGGCAGACCAGCGCGCCGACGAGGATCGCCGCGACGGCGAGCGTGCCGAGCACCGGCGCGGCCCAGCGGGCCCCTTCCGGGGCCACCCCGATCGCCACCCGGATCAACCCGTACGTGCCCATCTTCAGCAGCACCCCGGCGAGGACCACGCTGCCCACGGTGGGCGCCTGGGTGTGCGCGTCCGGCAGCCAGGAGTGCAGCGGCCAGAGCGGGCTCTTCACCGCGAAGGCGAGGGCGAGCAGGGTGAAGGCGAAGAGCTGGGTGTTCCGGGAGAGCCCGGCGCCGCCGGTGAGCGCCACGATGTCGGCGGTGCCGGCGGCGGCCACCACCACGTACACGCCGACCAGCAGGAGCACCGAACCGAAGAGCGTGTAGAGGACGAACTTCCGGGCCGCCCGGCGCCGGTCATCGCCGCCCCAGCCGGCGATGACCGCGTACATGGGCAGCAGGACGACCTCGAAGAAGAGGAAGAAGAGGACCAGATCCAGGGCGAGGAAGGTGCCCAGGATGCCGACCTCGATCACCAGCAGCAACGCGACCAGCGCCCGGCCGCTGCCACCGGCCGGCACCCGGTGCAGGCTGTAGGCGCAGCAGAGCAGGGTCAGCAGCGCGGTCAGCACCACCAGCGGATAGGAGATGCCGTCCACCCCGAGGTGGAAGCGCAGCTCCAGCCCGGGCACCCACGGCAGGTCGAGCTGGTGCCAGGGGCGTACCGCGGGCGTGCCCGCCGACCAGGCGAACCAGCCCCGGTCGCCGAGCGCGAGCGGCAGCGCGGCGAGCAGGGTGAGCCCGGCGGTCACCGTGCCGACCAGCCGGGCCGCCCGGTCGGCCGGGGTGGCGACCACCGCCACCGCGCCGAGCGCCGGCAACGCCACGACGGCGACCAGCAGGAACTGCCCGAAGGTCATGCGTTCGCTCCGATCAGCGCGGCGGCCAGCCCGATCAGCAGCGCACCGGCCAGCACCGCCGCGGCGGCCCGGGGCAGCGCCGCCCGGTGCAACGCGGCCAGCCCGGCCCCGAGCCCGGAGGCGGCCCGCCCGGAGCCTTCCACCGCGCCGTCCACCACCCGCTCGTCGCCGGCGCGCGCCACTCGGGCGAGCGCCCGGAAGGGACGTACCACCACTGCGCGCTGGAGGTCGTCGAGCCGGAACGCCGCGGCGAGGACCGGCCGCAGCGGACCCAGCGCGGCCGCCGGATCGGCGGCCGGGTCGCGGCGCCAGCGGGCCCAGGCCAGACCCGCCCCGAGCAGCAGCAGCGCCAGCGGCAGCAGCACCGACGGCGCCAGGTGGACCAGCGGCTCGGGCGGCAACAGATCCGACGGGTGCTCCGCGGTCGCCGGCACGGACGGCCGCAGCCGGTCGGCGAACGGACCGGCGAAGCCGGCGAACCCGAGCAGCGCCGCCGGTACGGCGAGCAGCAGCACCGGCCAGCGGAGGGTGCCCGGCGGGTCGTGCGGGTGGCCGAGCGGGGTCCGGGTCTCGCCGAGGAAGGCGCGCAGCAGGAGCCGGGTGGCGTACCAGGCGGTGAGCGCGACGCCGACCAGCCCGGAGAGCCAGACCAGCCAGGCCGTCCAGGCCGGCGTCGGACCGGCGCCCTCCACCGCGGCCGCCTGCGCCGCCGCGAGTACGCCGTCCTTGCTCCAGAAGCCGGCCAGTGGCGGCAGCCCGGCCAGCGCGCCGAGGCCGACCACCGTGCACCAGAAGACGACCGGCATGCCGCGCCGCAGTCCGCCCATCCTCGACATCAGCGTGGTGCCGACGGCGTGGATCACCGCCCCGGCGGCGAGGAAGAGCAGCGCCTTGAACGCGGCGTGGGTGAGCAGGTGGAACAGCGCCGCGTCCGGTGCGCCGACGGCGAGCGCGCCGGTCATGTAGCCGATCTGGGAGACCGTCGACCAGGCGAGCACCCGCTTGATGTCGTCCTGGGCGGTCGCCGCGAGCGCGCCGAGCAGCAGCGTGATCGAGGCGAGCACCCCGAGCACGGTCAACGCGACCGGCGCGGCCTCGAAGAGGGGGTAGAGCCGGGTGACCGCGTACACGCCGGCCGCGACCATCGTGGCGGCGTGGATCAGCGCGCTGATCGGCGTCGGGCCGGCCATCGCGTCGGGCAGCCAGGTGTGCAGCGGGAACTGCGCGCTCTTGCCGGCCACCCCGGCGAGCAGCAGCAGGCAGGCGGCGGTGAGCGTGCCGGGCGAGTGCTCGGCGGCCAGCACGTCGGCGATCCGGAAGCTGCCCGCGGAGACGCCGAGCAGCGCGATGCCGAGCAGGAAACCGACGTCACCCACCCGGGTGACCAGGAATGCCTTCACCGCGGCGGCGGGCGCCTCGGGCAGCCGGCGGTCGTGCGCGATGAGCAGGTACGAACAGAGGCCCATCACCTCCCAGCCGACCAGGAGCAGGAGCAGGTCTCCCGACACCACCACGAGCAGCATCGCGGCGGTGAAGAGGCTGATCTGGGCGGCGTACGGCGGGTAGCGGTGGTCGACGTCGACGTCGTCGTGCGGACCGCGCTTCAGGTAGCCGATCGAGTAGACCTGCACGGCCAGCGCGACCGCGCCGACCGCCACCGCGACCAGCGCGGCGGCACCGTCCAGCCGGACGCCGAGGCTGACGTCCAGCCCACCCAGCTTTACCCAGGTGGTGCTCGCCTCGGCCGGCGAGTCCAGCGTGGCCAGCAGGGTGACCGCGAGCGCCAGGGCACCTGCCGCGCCGGTCACGCCGAGGGCGATCGCCGCCCGCCGGGCCCACGTCTCGCCGGCCGCCGCGTCCCCGTCGTGCGCCGCGAGGCCACGCGGCGAGGGCGGCAGGAGCAGACCGAGCAGGCCGGCCACCAGCGGTACGACCGGCAGCAGCGCGCCGAGCAGGGTGATCGTGCTCACCGGGCCTCCCGTGCGTCGGCGTCCACCGTCGCCGGCGGCTCGGTCAGCGGCACCTCGTCCACGGCGACACCGGCCCGCAGCCGGTAGAGCTGGAGCACGATCGCCAGCCCCACCCCGATCTCGGCGGCGGCGAGGACGATGACGAAGAGCGCGAAGACCTGGCCGCTGTGCGGCAGTGTCGCCCGCACCGTGGTGTCGGCGGTGACGAGGATCAGGTTGACGGCGTTGAGCATCAGCTCGACGGCCATCAACACGAGCACCGCGTTGCGGCGGCGCAGCACGCCGTAGGCCCCGAGGCCGAAGAGCAGCGCCGCGGTCACGTACGGGATGACCGGCCTCACCGGCCCGCCTCCGTACGCCCCGGCCGCGACGCGGCCGGCCGCCCGATGTCCGGCCGGGAGAGCACCACCGCGCCGACCAGGGCGGAGAGCAGCAGCACCGAGAGGACCTCGAAGGGGAGCACCCAGCTGCCGAAGATCTGCCCGCCGATCCGCTCGGCCGTGCCCGCGTCGGGCAGGTCGACAACGGTCCACCGGTAGGCGTCGACGAGGAGCGCGGTCAGTCCCAGCGCGACGCCCCCGCCGATCAGCGCGGCCGGCCAACCGGGCCGGTCCAGGTCGTCGGAGGCGCCGACCGGCGCCCGGGTGAGCATCACCGCGAAGAGCAGCAGCACCACCACGGCGCCCACGTAGATGAGCACCTGGACCCAGGCCACCAGTTCCGCGGTGAGCACCAGGTAGTCGGCGGCCAGCGCGCCCAGGCAGACGACCAGGTAGAGGCCCGCCCGGACCAGGTGCTTCGTGGTGACCACCAGCACGCCCGAGCCGACCGCCACCGCGCCGAGCGCGAGCAGCAGCACGTCCACACCGGTCATGTCGTCGCCTCGCCGGACGGGCCCGGCTCGCGGCGTACGCCCGGGGCGGTGGGCCGGGCCGCGGGGACCGCCGCCTTGCGGGCGGCGCTGGTCTCCTCCTTCGCCGGCTCGCCGTTCGGGTCGTGCGCCGGCGGCGGCGGGACGGTGTCCATCCACTCCCCGAGGTGGTCCTTGTCGTGCAGCAGGTCCTTGATGTCGTACTCGGCGTACTCGAACTCGGGCGACCAGTAGAGCGCGTCGAACGGGCAGACCTCGATGCAGATCCCGCAGTACATGCAGAGCGAGAAGTCGATGTCGAACCGGTCGAGCACGTTGCGTTGGCGGGGGCGGGCGGCGCCGGGCACCGCCACCTCCTCCTTGTGCGAGTCGATGTAGATGCACCAGTCCGGACACTCGCGGGCGCAGAGCATGCAGACCGTGCAGTTCTCCTCGAGCAGGGCGATCACCCCGCGCGAGCGGGGCGGCAGCTCAGGGGCCACGTCCGGGTACTGCTGGGTGGTGGAGCGCCGGGTCATCGTCTTCAGCGTGACCGCCAGCCCCTTGACCAGACCCGCACCGGGCAGGCCGCGGTCACCGGTGACGTCGTCCGGCGTGCGCTCGCTGCGGTCGCTCATGCGACCATCCTGCCCTGTGGCCCCGGCGCGCGCGACCGCCCCCCGAGCCCGACCGGGCGTACGGTGTCGACGGGGAGAACGGCGCACCGGGAAGGGCCCGCGAATGACCGCCGCGCTGCACGGCGACCAGCCGGCGGCGGGCGAGTGGACGGCGGACGATCTCGACCGCCTGCCCGACGACGGCCGCCGCTACGAGCTCCTGGACGGAATCCTCATCATGTCGCGCTCCCCCACGCGACTGCACCAGTCCATCGCCGGCCGGCTCATGGCCGCGCTCGACGAGAGCTGCCCCGCCGATCTCGACGTCACCCAGGGCGTCGAGGTGCGGATCTCCCGGACCCGTTCGTTCATCCCGGATGGGTTGGTCACCGAGTTCGCCGCGGCGGCACGCAACCCGTCGCACTATCGGCCGAACGAGGTGATGCTGGTGGTCGAGATCGTCTCGGAGGGGTCCTGGAGCATCGACCGGGTGCTCAAGCCGGCGCTCTACGCCGAGGCGGACATCCCTACTTCTGGCGGGTCGAGACCGAGGCGGGCATCGTGGTGCACGCGCACAAGCTCGACCCGTCGAAGCGGATCTACGTCGAGACGGCCCGGATGCCCGACGGCATCCTGCTGCCGGAGCCGTGGGAGATCGACATCCCGCTGGCCCGGATCACGCCGCGGGGCCGCTGACGCCGCCGGGCGGCGGGATCATCTCGACGCCGAGCTGCTGGAGCACCTGGAACAGCTCGTTGACGCTCCACACGTCGACGATCCGCCCGCTCGCGTCGAAGCGCAGGAACGACGCGCCGGAGTAGCTGACCACCCGCCCCGTCGGCGGCACCGGGCCGAACGGCCCGACCTGGGTGCCGGCCGCCCGCCAGCGCACCGCCGCCCGGTCCCCGGTGGCGACCAGGTCGACGATCTTGTAGCGAAGGTCGGGGAAGGCCGCCCGCCGGTCCCGGTGCCAGGCCAGGGTCGCCTCCGGGCCGGTGCCGCCCAGCCCGGGGCACTCCGGCGCGATCAGCTCGTACGCCGACTCCTCGCGACCGGCGTTCCACACGTCGCTGACGAGTCGCCGCGCCGCCGCCTCCGTGTCGATCACAGGGGCAGCGTAGCCCCGAGCCCGCGCGGCGCCCGCCGCCGCTCGCGGCGGTCGGCCAGCCGGTGACGGGTCGAGCCGCCAGAATGGGACGAGGCGACAGGAGCGGAGGCGGCGTGGGTACCAGCAGCGAGGCCGACAGGACCGAGACCGACGACGAGGTGCTGCAACGCACCGGCGGAAAGTACGTGGAGCCGGGTGGCGAGTTCACCCGCGACCAGCGCTACATAGCGACCCGGATCACCGCCGACGGGCGGGACGGCTACCCGGTGGAACCCGGCCGGTACCGGCTCGCGGTCAGCCGGGCCTGCCCGTGGGCGAACCGGCTGATCATCGTCCGCCGGCTGCTCGGCCTGGAGGACGTCCTGTCGATGGCGGTGGCCGGCCCGACGCACGACAAGCGGAGCTGGACGTTCGACCTCGACCCGGGCGGGCGGGACCCGGTGCTCGGGATCGAGCGGCTCGCCGAGGCGTACTTCAAGCGGTTCCCCGGCTACGACCGGGGCATCACGGTGCCGGCGATCGTGGACGTGCCGACCGGGCGGGTGGTGACCAACGACTACGCGCAGATGAGCCTCGACCTCTCGACCGAGTGGACGGCGTACCACCGCGAGGGTGCGCCGGACCTCTACCCGCAGCGGCTGCGCGACGAGATCGACGAGGTCAACGACGCGGTGTTCCGCGACGTCAACAACGGCGTCTACCGGTGCGGGTTCGCCGGCAGCCAGGAGGCGTACGAGGCGGCGTACCACCGGCTCTTCGACCGGCTGGACTGGCTGAGCGAGCGGCTGGCCGGCCAGCGCTACCTGGTCGGCGACACCCTCACCGAGGCCGACGTGCGGCTCTTCACCACACTGGTCCGTTTCGACCCGGTCTACCACGGCCACTTCAAGTGCAACCGGCAGAAGCTCGCGGAGATGCCGGTGCTGTGGGCGTACGCCCGGGACCTGTTCCAGACCCCCGGCTTCGGCGACACGATCGACTTCGACCACATCAAGCGGCACTACTACGAGGTGCACCGGGACATCAACCCGACAGGCATCGTGCCGCTCGGGCCCGACCTGGCCAACTGGCTCACGCCGCACGGTCGGGAGGAGCTCGGCGGCCGTCCGTTCGGCGACGGCACCCCGCCCCCGCCGCCGGCGGAGCGGGTCGACCCCGCGCACACCCCGCTGCGCTGACCGGGATCGCCGGTGCGGGCCCCCTCCGGCCGGAGGGGGCCCGCCGTCACAGGGCGACGCGGACGGCGACGGTGAGGACGAGCTGCGCCAGGGACGCCGGAACGAGGACCAGCCAGCAGAGGCGCTGGAGCTGGTCCTCCCGCAGCCGTGGGTACGACACCCGGAGCCAGATGATCACGAAGGCGACGGCGAAGATCTTGAGCAGCGTCCAGAGCCAGCCGAGCTGGTCGTCGGCGAACGGCCCGTGCCAGCCGCCGAGGAAGAGCACTGTGGTGAGCGCCGCGATCACGACGATGCCGACGTACTCGGCGAGCAGGAAGAACGCGAAACGCAGCCCGGTGTACTCGGTCATGTAGCCGAAGACCAGCTCGGAGTCCGCGACCGGCATGTCGAACGGCGGGCGGCGGATCTCGGCGAGCCCGGCCACGAAGAAGACGATCATCGCGGGCGCCTGCCAGAGCAGCCACCAGGGCCGCCACGCCTCCACGATGCCCGAGAGGCTGAGCGTGCCGGCCGCCATCGCCACCGACGCGGCGGACAGCACCAACGGCAGCTCGTAACCGAGCAGCTGCGCGGCACCCCGCACCCCGCCGAGCAGGCTGTACTTGTTGGCCGAGGCCCAGGCCGACATCAGCACCGCCAGCACCCCGACCCCCACCACCGCGAGGACGAAGAAGAGCCCGACGTCCAGCGGCTGCCCGACCAGGTCGTTCGGGCCGAGCGGGATCACCAGGAGCACGAGCAGGTACGGCAGCAGCGCGACCACCGGAGCCAGCCGGAAGACCGAACGGTCCGCCTCGCGCGGGGTGACGTCCTCTTTCTGCACGAACTTGAGCCCGTCGGCGACGAGCTGCGCCCAGCCGTGGAACGCGCCCGCGTACATCGGCCCGAGCCGGCCCTGCATGTGCGCCATCACCTTGTGCTCGGCCTGCCCGACCAGCAGCGGCAGGACGAGGAAGGCGACGAGCACCGCGGCGACCCGGATCAGCAGCTCCACCCAGACCGGCATCAGGAGCCGGCCCCGTCGTCGTCGGCCCGGTCGGCCGCGCCGGGTGGCGGCACCGGACGCGCCGGTCCCGGACCACCAGCCGTCGGGCTCGACCCCTCGGCGTCGGTCGCCGGCCCCGAAGCACCGGACGCCGCCGGGTCGCCGCCGCTCCGGGCCGGTCGGGCGGTACGCGCGGGCCGGGCTCCCGGCGCCGGTCGCGCGGGCCGGTCACCGGCCGGGCGGGCCGGAGTCCCGCCACGCGCCCGCTCCCCCACGCCACCGGCCCCGGCCGGGGTGGGCGTGGTGCCCCACTCCCCCGGCGCGGGCACGCCCGGCGGGCGGATCGGCCGCCGGCCGCCGCCGGCCTCGGACTCGCCCGGCTCCTTCGCGCCCGGCCAGGGCTTGGCCACCCGGGAGGCCAGCACGAACTCCTTGCGCAGCGGGTGCCCCTCGAACTCCGGCGGCAGCAGCAGCGGGCGCAGGTCGGCGTGGCCGGCGAAGTCGACGCCGAACATCTCGTGCGTCTCCCGCTCGTGCCAGTCGGCCCCGGGGTAGAGGTCGACCACCGAGGCGACCGTTGACGCCTCGCGCGGCACCCGGGTACGCAGCAGCAGGCCGTGCCGCTGCCGGGTCGACCAGAGGTGGGCGACCACGTCGAACCCGTCGGCGAGTTCGTCCACCGCCGAGAGCCAGTCGAAGAAGTCGCAGTCCAGCTCCGCGTCGTCGCGGGCCGCCCGGACGGCGTCGCGCCAGCTCGTCGCCGGCACGTCCACCGCGGCGCGGGCGTGCCGGCCGCCACCGGAGACCGACGGGGTGGTCTCGGCCGGCGCGAGCAACTCGGCCACCCGGCTGCCGACCTCTTCCGGAGTCATGCGCTGATCCTAGGGCCTGGTTCCCGGGGCCCGCCCGAGCGAGCCGGGCCCCGGGCGGCGGTCCGGCACGGCCGGGCACGGTCATGGAAGGGCCCTACGGCCGCCGCCCGCCGCCTGTTCGAGCCCGCCCGGGGCGGTCCCCGAGGCTCGCGTCGGTCACCGGCGGACTCGTCCGCCGCGACGTGTCACTCGGGGAATCTTCTGCCGCTTTGCACAGCGGGAGTCCGGCGGAGGGGTGAGGATGAGAGTCGTGCGCGCCGTGACTGTCATCCCCGGGACCGCCGACTCCCTGGAGCTGGTCGAGGACTACCCGGAACCGGCCTCCGAGGAGGGGGCGATCCTTGTCGAGTCCCTGGCCGTCGGCGTCTGCGGTACCGACCACGAGATCATCGCCGGGGAGTACGGCGAGGCGCCCCCGGGCGAACGGCGCCTGGTGCTCGGGCACGAGTCGCTGGGCCGGGTCCTCGAGGACCCGACCGGCACCCTCCAGCCGGGCGACCTGGTGGCCGGGATCGTCCGGCACCCGGATCCGGTGCCCTGCCCGAACTGCGCGGTCGGCGAGTGGGACATGTGCCGCAACGGCCGCTACACGGAGCACGGCATCAAGGCGCTGCCCGGGTTCGCCCGGGAACGCTGGCGGATCCAGCCCCCGTACGCCGTCCCGCTGGACCGGGCGCTCGGTCAGGTCGGCATGCTGCTCGAACCGACCAGCATCGTCGCGAAGGCGTGGGACCACATCGAACGTATCGGGCAGCGGGCGGTGTGGCAGCCGCGGGTCGTGCTGGTCACCGGGGCCGGCCCGATCGGCCTGCTCGCCGCTCTGCTCGCCGCCCAGCGCGGGTTCGCCGTGCACGTGCTCGACCTCGCCACCAGCGGCCCGAAGCCGGAGCTGGTCAACGCGCTGGGCGCGACCTACCACTCGGTCCGCGTCGACGAGCTGGACTTCGAGCCGGACGTCGTGCTGGAGTGCACCGGGGCGCCCCAGGTGGTGCTCGACGTGATGTGCAAGGCGGCGCCGAACGGCATCGTCTGCCTGGCCGGGGTCTCCAGCGGCGGCCGGACTATCGACTTCGACGCGGGGGCCCTCAACCGCGAGCTCGTGCTGGAGAACAACGTGGTCTTCGGCTCGGTGAACGCCAACCGGCGGCACTGGGAACTGGCCGCCGACGCGCTCCGCCGGGCCGACCCGCTCTGGCTCAGCTCGCTGATCAGCCGACGGGTGGCCGTGTCGGGGTACGCCGACGCATACACGAGCGGGCCGGAGGACATCAAGGTGGTGCTGGAGTTCGCGGTCTGAGTCCGCGCCCGGCCCGTTCCCGGCCGCCGACTCAGATGCCGGGCAGCCGGCCGTTGCGGAAGACGTCCACGAAGAGCTGGTGGTCCTCCCGGGCGCGCAGCCCGTACCCGTGGGCGAACTCCACCAGGTGGCGTACGAAGCCCGGCTCGTCCCGCTCGACCGCCGCGACGATCGCCTCCTCCGTGGAGTAGTCGACCAGGTCGTGGCTGGACTCGTCGTCGGCCACCGAGTGCATCCGGGCCACCGCCCGGCCCAGGTCGGCCAGCACCCCGGCCAGTTCCTCGGGCTCGTTGACGTCCGCCCAGTCCAGGTCGGCGGCGTACGGCGAGACCTCGGCGACGAGTTGGCCGACCCCGCCCAGCTCGGTGAAGCCCAGCCACGGGTCGGCGTGCGCCTGCAACGCCCGCTGCGACTCGGCCGTCCGGTGCCCCTGGTGCTGGAAGTAGGCACGGATCGACTCGTCGGCGATGTGCCGGGCCACCGCGGGCACCTGGGCCTGCTTCATGTAGATGACCACGTCGTTCTCCAGCGCCTGCGTGTGCCCCTCCAGCAGGAGGTTGTACGACGGCAGCCCGGCCGAGCCGATGCCCACGCCCTTGCGCAGCACCACGTCCTTGATCCGGGTCTCGACCGGACGCAGCCGGGACGAGGAGACCGGCAGCGTGCCGAGGTACGCCGTGAAGGCCTCGGTCACCAGTCGGCGCGTCTCGTCGTCGACCTCGTACACGCCGTCGCCGAGGGAGAACCGCCGCTCGTAGTTGTCGACGGTGGTCTGCGCGGCGAGCAGGTCGACGCGGGTGGAGAGCCGGGCCTGCTGGAGCACCCGGCGCAGCACCCCGTCGGCGTTGTCGAGCGTGATCGAGCCGATGGCGTCGTCGCCGCCCGCGGCGATCGCACGCAGCTCGGTGAGGTACGAGTGGGCGAAGCCGGTGACCAGCTCGGTGATCACCCG
The DNA here is from genome assembly GCF_004348525.1 of Micromonospora sp. 15K316. Taxonomy (GTDB): domain Bacteria; phylum Actinomycetota; class Actinomycetes; order Mycobacteriales; family Micromonosporaceae; genus Micromonospora. The sequence continues at coordinate 42,370 of NZ_SMKG01000012.1, forward strand.
GTCGGAGAGCGCCTTGGCGTAGCCGAGCAGCGCCACGCTGGCCGCGAAGCGCTTCAGGTCCCAGGTGAAGGGCCCCACGTACGCCTCGTCGAAGTCGTTGACGTTGAACACCAGCTGCCCGGAGGCGTTCATGTAGGTGCCGAAGTTCTCGGCGTGCAGGTCACCGTGGATCCACACCCGGCTGGTGCGCTCGTCGAGGAACCGGTCGTCGGCGAAGTCGCCGCGCTGGTCGGCGTAGAAGAGCGCGGCGCTGCCCCGGTAGAAGGCGAACGGAGAGGCGGCCATCTTGCGGAACTTGCGGCGGAAGGCGGCGGGGTCGAGCGCCATCGAAGCCCCGAACTCCGCGATCAACACGTCGACGATGTGGGCGGCGCGACGCTGCCCTGAGCTGCTCATGTGCGCAGGTTAGTCCCCGCCCGCCAGGACCGGCTCGGCCGAGCGGGCAGCACCGGGACCGCCCCGGACCGGCGGCGGTGCCCGGCGGTGTCCGCCGTCAGCCGGCGGCGGGTGGGCGTACCGGCGGGGCGGTGAGCGACGCGACCGAGCGCGCAACGGCGCCGTCGCTCGGCGGGGCGTCGACGGGAGCGGCGAGCAGGTCGGGACGGGACACTCCGCCGGGGCCGGACTGCTCGGCGGCGATCTTCTCCTGGAGGCGCAGGATGGCATGCAGCAGCGCCTCCGGCCGGGGCGGGCAGCCGGGCACGTAGACGTCGACCGGGATGAGCTGGTCGACGCCCTTGGTCACCGAGTACGAGTCCCAGTACGGGCCGCCGCAGTTGGAGCAGGCGCCGAACGAGATGACGTACTTCGGCTCGGGCATCTGGTCGTAGAGCCGCTTGATCGCGGGCGCCATCTTGTCGGTCACCGTGCCGGAGACCACCATGAGGTCTGCCTGGCGGGGGCCGTGCGCGAACGGGATCACCCCGAGCCGCATGAAGTCGTGCCGGCTCATGCTCGTCGCGATGAACTCGATAGCGCAGCAGGCCAGGCCGAAGTTGAAGACCCAGAGCGAGTAGCGGCGGCCCCAGTTCAGCACGAACCGGATCGGCTCTCCGAGCACTGCCGGTAGCTGCACGAACGCCCCCTTCCCGAACCTCCGGCCCAGTCAACCACAGCAGCCGGCCGCACCGAGAGGGCGGACGGCACCCCGCCGGGCGGCGGGATGCGGGCGGTCACCAGCTGGGTCGCTGGAGCAGACCCACGAACTCCACCAGCAGCCGCTCGCGCAGCGCGGGCGCGGCGGCGTCGAGCAGGGTGTTCACCGCCGCCATCCGGTCCGGAGGGGCGCCGGTCGGGCCGCCCAGACCCAGGCCGGCGGCGAGCCCGCCGACCAGGTCCGGGGTGAGGGCGTCCGGGGTGAGCGTCCCGGCGAGCGCGCGCAGTTCCGCAGGCAGCACCACCGGGCCGGCCGCCCGGGCGGCCTTCGCCGCTTCGGCCAGCGCCGGACCGAACTCACCCACCCGGGGCGCCATCGCGGCGGTCACCGTGAGGTGCACGCTGGCCGGCAGGCCGGCGTACGACAGCTGCGGCTGGGTGTGCCAGCCCCGGGCGGTCAGCTCGTCGACCAGCACGAACAGGTCGAGCTCCGGGTCGGTGGCGGTGAAACAGACGACCGTCGACTCCGGCTCCGCCATCAGTCGCAGCCCGGGCAGGCCGCGAACGGCCTCGGCGAGCCCGGCGACGGCCTCCCGGGTCGCCGCCGCCAGCCGCAGGTAGCCGTCGTCGCCCAGGTGCCGCAGGGTGGCGTACGCGGCGGCGATCGGGCCGCCGGAGCGGGTCGAGGCGACCGTCGGGTTGATCATCGTGTAGCCGGGCCAGTCGGCGTACGCGAAGTACTGCGGGGCGCGCAGCGCCGGATCACGGTGCAGCAGCACCGAGACGCCCTTCGGGGCGTACGCGTACTTGTGCAGGTCGACCGAGATCGAGGTGACCCCGGGCACCGCGAAGTCGAACGGCGGCACGGGCGCGCCGAGCCGACGCAGGTACGGCAGGGTCCAGCCGCCGAAGCAGGCGTCCACGTGGCAGCGCACCCCCGCCGCCGCGGCGGCAGCGGCGATCTCGGCGACCGGGTCGATCACCCCGTGCGCGTACGACGGGGCGGAGCAGGCCACGAGCACCGTGTCCGGCCCGATGGCGGCGGCGGTCGCGGCCGGGTCGGGGCGCAGCGTGGCCGGGTCGACCGGCACCACGTCGAGCGCCACCCGCAGGTAGTGGGCCGCCTTGGCGAAGGCCGCGTGCCCGCTCGCCGGCACCACCAGCCGGGGCGCGGCGATCTCCGGACGCGCGTCCCGGGCCGCCTTGACGGCCAGGATCAGCGACTCGGTGCCGCCGCTGGTGACGCTGCCGACCACGTCCGGCGCGATGCTGCCGGGTCCACCGCCGAGCAGCCCGGCCGCCGCGCCGACCAGTGCGTTCTCCATGGCGAGCAGGGACGGGAACGCGGTCGGGTCCAGCCCGTTGACGTGCGCGCTCGCCGCGTGCGCCGCGGCGGCCAGCTCGTCCAGGCCGGGGACGGCCGGGTCGTAGACGTACGCGAAGAGCTGCCCTCCGTGCGTCGGTCGGTCCCCGGCCCGCAGTGCCCGGATCTCGTCGAGCACCCGCTCGGCGGGCAACCCCCGCTCCGGCAGCGCGCTGCCGCCGGTCCGCTCCTCGTTCATGGCTCGTCGACCCTCTCCGTGTGGCTCAGCGGCTTTCGTTCCCCACCACGGCCGGCCGGTCGGCGCCGGCGGCCACGGCGGGCAGGTCGTAGCGGCGCAGAAGGACGAGTGGCGCAGCCACCAGAAGGGCGGGGAGCACGGTGAAGCCGAGCAGGATGCCGAGGCGGGCGGTGCCGGTCTGCGCCGCGGCCGTACCGGTGTCGGAGGAGACGTAGCCCGCCAACTGGAGCACCAGCCCGTAGATGCCCGGGCCGAGCGCCAGCCCGAAAGTCTCGCCCGCCGTCCAGACCCCGGTGAGGACACCGGCCTGCCGCCGGCCGGTGCGCGCCTCGTCCCAGCTGATGCAGTCGGGCAGCATGGCGAGCGCGAAGACCTGCTGGCCCGCGTACCCGGCGCCGACGAGCGCGACCACCGGGTAGACCGGGGCCGCCGGCAGCAACGGGGCGGCCACCAGGGCCGACACCCCCACCGCGAGCAGCAGTGACGCCGCGACGAGGGCCCGGAGCTTGCCGACCCGGGCGCCGATCCGGGCCCAGAGCGGCATCACCAGCAGCGCCGGCCCGACGAAGCAGGCGAAGAGCAGGGTCGCCCCGGTCCGCGGGTCCCGCAGGATCTGGTCGGCGAAGTAGTTGACCCCGGCCAGAATGGTCGCCACGCCCGCGGACTGCACCACGAAGCAGAGCAGCAGCACCCGGAACGGGCGGTTCCGGGCGGCGACCGCCAGCTGGGCGCGGAGCGTGGGTTCGCTCTCGCGTACCCGCCCGGTCGGCGCGGCGCCGGTGCCGGCGAACGCCCCGATCGCGCCCAGCGCGATCAGCGCCGCGACGAAGAGGCCCATCCACCGGTGCCCGGCGAGCCCTTCGCCGCCCGCCGCCACCACGATCGGGGCGACCGCTCCGGAGACCAGGATGGCGAGGGCCAGCACGGCGATCCGCCAGGTCATCAGCCGGGTGCGTTCGGCGTAGTCCTCGGTCAGCTCGGCCGGCATCGCCACGTAGGGCACCTGGAAGAAGGCGAACGCGGTGGCCGTGGCGAGGAAGACGACCGCGACGTACACCGCCGCCGGGCTCCCCGCCCCGAACGGCGCGGCGAAGATGGCGGCGAAGAGCAGGGCGAGCGCCAGCCCGCCGAAGAGCAGGTAGGGGCGGCGCGGGCCCCAGCGCGACCCGGTGCGGTCGGAGATGCGGCCGGCCACGGGGTTGACCAGCACGTCCCACGCCTTCGGCACGAGCACCAGCAGCGCGGCCACCCCGGCGGCCACCCCCAGCGTGTCGGTGAGGTAGGGCAGCAACAGCAGGCCGGGCACGGTGCCGAAGGCGCCGGTGGCGAGCGAGCCGAGCGCGTAGCCGAGGTGCACCCGACGCGGCAGGCCGCCCGGGACGGGGACCGGGCCGGCCGGCGGGGCGTCCATGGCGCCGAATGCTACTCACGTTATGGCGCCGGTCACATCCCCTCTTCCGGCGGCCACGCGCCCTCACCCGTACCGGCCGGAGCCGGTGACCAGGCGGCCGCCGCCAGGTCCACGCCGGACGCACGCAGCGGCGTCCCCTCGGCGCGCAACCGGGCTCGGGCCTCCCGCTCGTGCCCCGGCGGCAACCGCCCGGCCGAGTTGACCACGCGATGCCAGGGCACCGCCCCGCCGTGCCGGGCCATGATGTTGCCCACCAGCCGGGCCGAGTTGCGACCCGAGCGCTCGGCGAGCGCGTCGGCGACCGCCCCGTACGACATCACCCGGCCCGGCGGGATGCGCTCGACCAGCTCCAGCACCGCCTCGACGTACTCGTCAGGTGTCACAGCCGGCCACACTATGGGAACGCGACGCAGCGGCGCCGCCGTGACCACGCAGAATGGTCGGTGTGCGTGAAGCGGTAACGGCAGCCCGACGGGTCGTCGTCAAGATCGGGTCTTCCTCGCTGACCACCGCGACCGGCGGTCTGGCCGGCGAGCGGGTCGACACGCTGGTCGACACCCTCGCGGCGCTCGCGGCTGGCGGCCGGGAAGTGGTGCTCGTCTCCTCCGGCGCGATCGCGGCCGGCCTGGCCCCGCTGGGGCTGTCCCGCCGCCCGCGCGACCTGGCCAGCCAGCAGGCCGCGGCCAGCGTCGGGCAGGGCCAACTGATCGGCCGGTACGCGGCCAGCTTCGCCCGGCACCAGCGGACCGTGGGGCAGGTGCTGCTCACCGTCGACGACGTGACCCGGCGGGCGCACTACCGCAACGCGTACCGGACCCTGCGCAAGCTGCTCGACCTGCGAGCGGTGCCGATCGTCAACGAGAACGACACGGTGGCCACCGAGGAGATCCGGTTCGGCGACAACGACCGGTTGGCCGCCCTGGTCGCCGCGCTCGTCCAGGCCGACCTGCTCGTGCTCCTCTCCGACGTCGACGCGCTCTGGACGGGCGACCCCCGCCGACCCGACTCCACCCGGATCGCCGAGGTGCGCGGCGAGGAGGACCTGGCGGGTGTCATGATCGGCGGCGCCGGCCGCGCCGGGGTCGGTACCGGTGGCATGGCGACGAAGGTCGAGGCGGCCCGGATCGCCACCGGGTTCGGCATCCCGGTCGTGCTCACCGCCGCACCGCTGGCCGCCCCGGCGCTGGCGGGCGAGGAGGTCGGCACCTTCTTCCACCCGCAGCGTCAGCGCCCGGCCGCGCGGCTGTTCTGGCTCGCGCACGCGACCTCGCCCCGGGGCCGGCTGCACCTGGACGAGGGGGCGGTCGCCGCGGTGGTCGGGCGGCGCAAGTCGCTGCTGCCGGCCGGCATCACGGCGGTCGACGGCGCGTTCACCGCCGGAGACCCGGTGGACCTGGTGGACTCCCAGGGGGCACCGGTGGCCCGGGGACTGGTCAACTACGACGCGGTGGAGCTGCCCGGGCTGCTCGGTCGCTCCACTCCGGAGCTCGCCGCAGCGCTCGGCCCGGCGTACGAACGTGAGGTCGTCCACCGCGACGACCTGGTACTGCTGTGAACGGCTCGGTGGACCGCAGGGAGGTGCCGGCATGAGCGAGCGGCAGCGAGCGAATCATCAACGCAGCGCGGTAGAGCCTCATGACGGCGCCGACCGCAGGGAGGTGCCGGCATGAGCGAGCGGCAGCGAGCGAATCATCAACGCAGCGCGGTAGAGCCTCATGACGGCGCCGACCGCAGGGAGGTGCCGGCATGAGTGTGACCGAACAGGCGCGGCGGGCGCGGGTGGCGGCGGAGGCGCTGGCCGTGGCGACGCGGACGACAAAGGACGTCGCCCTGCACGCGATGGCCGACGCGCTGGTGGCGCGTACCCCCGAGATCCTGACCGCGAACGCGGCGGACCTGGCGGCGGGGCGGGAGGCCGGGCTGAGCGCGGCCGTGCTGGACCGGCTCGCCCTCGACGCGGACCGGGTGGCCGGCATCGCCGACGCGCTGCGGCAGATGGCCGCGCTGCCCGATCCGGTCGGTGAGGTGGTACGTGGCTCGACCCTGCCCAACGGGCTGCAGCTGCGGCAGATCCGGGTGCCGTTCGGGGTGGTCGGGATCATCTACGAGGCCCGCCCGAACGTGACAGTCGACGCCGCCGGGATCTGCCTGAAGTCCGGCAACGCGGCGCTGCTGCGCGGCTCCTCCTCCGCCGCCGGCTCCAACGCGGCGCTGGTCGCGGTGCTGCGCGACGCGGTCGCCGGGGCGGGACTGCCGGCCGACGCCGTCCAGTTGCTCGACGCCGCCTCCCGCGACTCGGTCAAGGAACTGATGCGTGCCCGTGGGCTGGTCGACGTGTTGATCCCGCGCGGCGGCGCGTCGCTGATCCGCACCGTGGTCGAGGAATCGACGGTTCCGGTGATCGAGACCGGGGTCGGCAACTGCCACGTGTACGTCGATGCCGCCGCCGACGTGTCGAAGGCCGTGGCGATCACGCTGAACGCGAAGACCCAGCGGCTCTCCACCTGCAACACCGCCGAGTCGCTGCTCGTGCACGCGGCGGTCGCGGACGCCTTCCTGCCGCCCATGCTGGCCGCGTTCGCCGAGGCCGGGGTGACGGTGCACGGCGACGAGCGGGTGGCCGCGCACTCCGCCGCCGTGCTGCCGGTGACCGAGGAGGACTTCGCCACCGAGTACCTCTCCGCGGACATCTCGGTCGCCGTGGTGGACTCCCTCGACACGGCCGTCGGGCACATCCGGCGCTACGGCACCGGGCACACCGAGGCGATCGTCACCGACTCGACCACGGCGGCCCGCGAGTTCGTGGCCCGGGTGGACGCGGCGGCGGTGATGGTGAACGCCTCCACCCGTTTCACCGACGGGGGCGAGTTCGGTTTCGGCGCCGAGATCGGGATCTCCACGCAGAAGCTGCACGCTCGCGGCCCGATGGGCCTGCCGGAACTCACCAGCACCAAGTACGTGGTGACCGGCGACGGCCACCTGCGCGGCTGACGGCGGCCGGTCAGTCTTGCCCGGTGGTCGGGGTGAGGCAGGCGCGGACCGCCCGTAGCGTGGTGTGCACGTCGAACTGGTGGCCGTCGTCGCTCTCCCAACCACCGTCGCTGCGCTGGGTCTCGGCGAGGCGACGCCGGGCGGAGACGAGGAGCCACTGTTCCTCGCCGACCTCGACGCGGCGCAGCGTCGCGGCGAGCCAGGCCGCGTCCGCTCCGGACAGCTCCGGGAGCCGCTCGGCCAGCACCGCCTGGATCCGCGCCGACTCGTCGTACATGCCCTGCCGGTGCAGCACGGCCGCGCTCAGCCAACCGGCCGGCAGGAACGACGGCCAGCTCCCGTCGGGGCCGAGGCGCTCGGCGACGGCCTGGGCCGCCGCCTGCACCACCCCGGCGTACGCCCCGCCGACCCGGTGGTCGAGCGGGCCGGCGGACCGAGCGTCGAGCCCGGCGACGGTCAGCCAGAAGCCGGCGTTGGCGGTGAGGTAGAAGCCGGCCGCCGGGTCGCCGGGCCGGGCCCACTCCGGCGCGACCTCGGCCAGCGCCGGGTCCTCCTCCCAGCCACCGTCGGCGAGCTGCCGGGTGGCGAGCCAGTCCAGGGCGTGCCGGGCCGCCGGTCGGCCGAGCGCGCCCAGGTCGTCCAGCTCGGCGAGGCGGAAGCAGGTCGCGTCGACCGAGCCGATCGGACCGTCGAGGGTCGCCGGCCAGCCGCCCTCGGCCGTCTGCCCGAACTCGGCCCGCTCGATCAGCTCGACCGGTACCGGCGCTCCGGTGCGCAGCCGGGAGAGGCGGGCGCGTTCCACCGCGTCACCGTGAGCCACCACGAAGCCGATGGCGGCGTCCAAGTCGATCACGGCGGAGACGCTACCTGGGCAAACGCGATCCCGCCTCGGAGAATCGGCCGGGGTCGGCGCGGTTCAGCCCGCCCCGCCCCCGGCCGGTCGGTCAGTACGCGGGCAACGACGGATCGATCTGCTTGATCCAGGAGAGCACGCCGCCCTGGACGTGCACCGCGTCGCGGAATCCGGCGGCCTTGAGCGCGGCGAGCGCCTCGGCCGAGCGGACGCCGGACTTGCAGTGCAGCACGATCTGCCGGTCCTGCGGGAGGCGGGAGAGCGCCTCACCGGAGAGGATGTCGCCCTTGGGGATCAAGGTCGCGCCGGGGATGCGGACGATCTCGTACTCGGCCGGCTCCCGGACGTCGACCAGGAAGATGTCCTTGCCGGCGTCCTGCCACTCCTTGAGCTCCAGCGCGGTGATGGTCGAGTCGACGACCGCCTCCTGGGCCTCCTCCGACACCGCGCCGCAGAAGTCCTCGTAGTCCTCCAGCAGGTCGGTGACTGTCGGGTTCTCGCCGCAGAGCGCGCAGTTCGGGTCCTTGCGTACCTTGATCTTGCGGTAGGACATCTCCAGGGCGTCGTAGACCATCAGCCCGCCGACCAGCGGCTCACCGATACCAGTGATCAGCTTGATCGCCTCGTTGACCTGGATCGAGCCGATCGAGGCGCAGAGCACGCCGAGCACGCCGCCCTCCGCGCAGGAGGGGACCATGCCGGGCGGCGGGGGCTCCGGGTAGAGGCACCGGTAGCAGGGGCCGTGCTCGGACCAGAAGACCGAGGCCTGGCCGTCGAAGCGGTAGATCGACCCCCAAACGTACGGCTTGCCGAGCAGCACCGCCGCGTCGTTGACCATGTAGCGGGTGGCGAAGTTGTCGGTGCCGTCGACGATCAGGTCGTACTGGGCGAAGATGTCGCGGACGTTGTCCCGGTCGAGCGCGGTGTTGTGGATCTCCACCTGGACCAGCGGGTTGATCTCGCGGATGCTCGCCGCGGCCGACTCGGCCTTGGAGCGTCCGACGTCGGAGACGCCGTGGATGATCTGGCGCTGCAGGTTGGACTCGTCGACGGTGTCGAAGTCGATGATGCCGAGCGTGCCGACACCGGCGGCGGCGAGGTACAGGAGGGCCGGCGAGCCGAGGCCGCCGGCGCCCACGCAGAGCACCCGGGCGTTCTTCAGCCGCTTCTGCCCCTCGACTCCGACGTCGGGGATGATCAGGTGGCGCGAGTAGCGGCGGATCTCGTCAACGGTCAGCTCGGCGGCGGGCTCGACGAGCGGGGGCAACGACACGATGGACTCCCCGGGATCGGCGGTGCGAACCGAGCCATTGTCACTCGGTACCCGGCGGGTCGGCCATGAGGGAGGACACGACGCCCGTCATTCGGGAGGGGAATAGAACCGCCGGTCGCCACGCCTCGTCGTCGATGGCGCCGCCACCGCGCCCGACGTCGCGCTCGCCCTACGGGATGATCTCGCCCGCGTAGCGACGGCCGTCGAGGTAGGGCCAGGCGTTGGCGAGACAGCCCTCCAGCCCGTACGTCTGCTGCTGCATGACCGGTGCCGGGCTGCCCGGGGCGGGGCAGGACTCGTGCCCCTCGCCGAACTCGTGTCCGATCTCGTGGTTGATCACGTATGTCCGGTAGACCGAGAGCGGCGCGCCGTAGTCGGGCACCGCCTCCATCCAGCGGGCCAGGTTGATGATGACCTGCCCGGGCAGCCGGCAGGAGGTGTACCCCTCCGTACTGAGGCCACCCTCGGCGCACATGCGTTCCGAGGTGACCGGGGTGGCGAGGTAGACGGTGAAGTCCGCGTCCGCCGCCTCCGCCACCCGCTGCACCCGTAGCTCGCCCGAGGCGATCCAGCTGCGCGGGTCGGCGAGAGTCTCGTCCACGCTGGCCGCGAAGGCGTCCACGTCCTGGCCGCTCCCCTCCTCCACGACCACGCGGTAGCGGTGCAGCGGGCCGCCGTCGCCGACGACGGGCGTGCCGCCGTCGGCGGCGACGAACCGGCCGGGACCGTACGAGGGAACGACGACGGGCGGCTCCGGCCGCGGCTCGGCATGCGCCCCCACCCCGCCGCCGTCGGGCAGCCGGTCGGCCACCGACGAGGGCCTCGACGGCTCGTCGTCGCTGCTCACGACGATTCCGGTGGCGGTCGCGAGAAGCAGCAGCGCCAGCCCGAGCAGGACGGCACCGCGCCGTCGCGCGAAGATCCCGAGGAGAGCGGAGAACCGCCGTCGTCGGGGGGCAGGCGGGTCGTAAGGGGACGACGGCGTCATGTCCTCAGCGTGCCAGACCTATCGCTCGTTTCCGGGCGTTCAAGGCTAATACCCAGGGGAATCAGCGTTGCCTATAATCGGGCAAAACGTGTGAAAGACACGTTTTGGAGCAAGCTTCCAAGGCGGAGCATCAGAGCGGCGGGCCGGCGTAACGGCGGCCGTCGCGGTACGGCCAGGGATTGGCCACGCAGCCGTTGAGGAAGAGCGTCTGCTGCATCATCACCGGTGCCAGCCTGCCCTTGCCGGGACAGCGCTCGTGGCGGTGCCCCAGCTGGTGCCCCACCTCGTGATTGACCACGTAGAGCCGGTACACCGACAGCGGCACCTTCGCCCGTACGAAGTGCGGGACGGAGAGCCGCCACCGGTCGAGGTTGATGACGACTCTCCCCGGCGCCCGACAAGACGTGTACGGAAGCCCGCCGACCCGGATGTCCACCCCGCCCTGCGCGCACATCCGCCCGGCGGTGCGGGCCGTCGCCAGGTAGACGGTGAAGTCGGCATCCGCCCCGCCGGGCACCTGGCGTAGCCGCAGCCGGCCACTGTCGACCCAGCTGCCCGGCCCGGCGAGCGCGACCTGCACGGCCCGGCCGAACTCGTCCGCCTCCTCGCGACTGCCCGCCTCGACGGCGACCCGGTACTGCTGGACCCGGCCGGCCCGGCCCAGTACCGGCCCGGTCCGGTCGTCGTAGCCGAACCGGCCGGAGCCGGCCGAGGGCACCGGCCCCGGCAACCGCAACACCGGAGACGGCGACGGAGACGGCGCGGCGGTGGCCGGCGACGACCCGAGCAACGGCAGCGGGCCTCCGGTCGTCGGCGGCTCGGCCACGCCGGCCGGCACCGGCCGGGCCGTGACCTCCTGGTGCCGCACAATCACGGTGACCACCGCCCCGATCGCGAGCAGCACCGTCGAGAGCTGGGCGATCAGCTGGAACCGGCGGCCGAGGCGATGTCGGCGCCCCGCCACCGCGACGCCACGGCGGCCCAAATCACCCGGCCGCCCGCGCACTGCCCCGCCCCCGTACGGCTGCGGCGGAGGCACCGGCGTCGCGGCCGGGTGCCCGCCGGGCCGGACGATCGGGTCGCCGGTGGGGCGAGGCGTGGAGCGGGGCATCCGGCTCAGCGTGCCAGATCGTGACGCTCCGCACCCTCCCCCGTTTCGGTGAGTAGTCCCAGCACCGCCCGGGCGACCAGCCGGGGCGCCTCGAGCTGCGCCACGTGACCCACCCCGCCGAGCATCAGCAGCCGGCTGTCCGGAATCGCCCGGGCGGCCTGCGGGGCGACGCGGACGTCCACCAGCCGGTCCCGTCCACCACCCACGACCAGGGTGGGCGCGCGCACCGACCGGGCCAGCCGCCAGAGCGACCCCGGTCCGGGCAGGTACGACCGCAGGAAGCTGGAGACGAGCCCGCGGAACGTCCGGACGTACGCGGCCGCGTAGTGCTCGGCCTCGTAGCGCACCCGGATCTCCTCCAACGCCTCCCGCCGGCGCTGCTCGCAGATCCGGCTGAGGTCGGCCACGCACGCCTCCAGCAGCTTCTCGACCATCGCCTCGGGCGCCAGCTCGGTCAGCCGCCGGGCGGCCAACCGCTCCGCCTGGGGCAGGGCGAGCAGCGGCAGCAACCGGCCCTGCAACGAGCGGCGGAAGTTGAGGAAGGGCAGAGCCGGGGAGATCAGGGTGAGGGTGCGTACCAGGTCGGGGCGGAGCGCGGCGACCTGCACGGTGATCGCGCCACCGAGCGAGTTGCCGAAGAGGTGCACCGGCCCCCGGTCGGAGTGCTCGAGGTAGCGGACCAGCCGCGCGGCGAACGCCGGCACCGTGTAGCGGAGGCCGGGCTCACTGCGTCCGAAGCCGGGCAGGTCGATCGCCTGGCCCGCCAGCCGGCCGGCGAGCAGCCCGGCCAGGTCGGTCCAGTTCTGCGAGGAGCCGCCCAGGCCGTGCACGTACAGGGCCGGCTCCGCGCCGGGGGCGGTCGCCGGGGTCTCCCGGACGTAGCTGACCATGCCGTCGAGCCGGACCTCCCGGCCCGGCCACGGTGGCGGAACCCCGTGCTCCGGGAGCAGGCGCTCCGGGCAGAGGGTGGCGCGCTTCATCGCCTCAGTCTGCCCCCGAACGGCCCGGTCGGCAGCGCGTCGCCGGGAGCCGGCCACCCTCGGGCCCGGCCCGGCCGGGCTTGCCGGCCGGTCAGGCCAGCAGCGCCTCGAGTCGACGGTTCACCGCGGCCAGGGTGGCCCGGACGACCGCCTGCCGCGGGTCACCCGCGACGAGCGCCGACCCGGCCAGCTGCTCGACCCAGCCGTCGCAGACCAGCAGCACCACCACGGTGGCCACCTCGCAGTTGCCGAACGGCACGACGGCGGCGTGCTCGACGAAGCACCGCCCGCCCTCGGCGCGGGCCGGGCGGCGCAGCAGCTCGTCCACGGCCGCCGCCGCGGCCACCCCGCAGAGCCGCAGGACGTAGCCGTCGACGGCCGGCCCCGTGGCGTATCCGGCGGCGGTCTCGCCGGCGGCGACGAGCCGCACCTCCACGTTGGCGTCGAGGCCGAACGTGCTCACCTGTACGTGGTCGATCACCACCCGCGGGCCGGGGACGCCGCCGGTGTCCAGCGGACGCGACGGCCCGCTCTCCGTGGTGGTCAGCTGCGCGCCCGAGTACGAGGCCCCGAGGTTCACCGGGCTTCCGGTGGCCGCGCCGGAGAGCGCCTCGTCCACCGTCGCCCGACCCCGCTGCGGCCCGGGCGGACGGCGCCGGCGGGGCGGCTCCGGCTCGGAACGCGAGGGCCGGCCGGGAGCCTCTCCGGCCGCCCCCGCCTCGGTCCCGGCGGGCCGGTCCTCGCGGACCTCGCGGGCGGCACCGGCGGACTGCGCGGGCTCCGGGTCGCGTACGGCCTTGCGGCGGCGGACCGGCGTCGGGGGCGCGGCCGGCAGGCCCGGCACGTTCTGCGGTGCGGCGGCGAGCCCCATCCGCTCCTGGAGCAGGCGGGCGACCTGCCGGCTCACCTCGGCCGGGTCCGCGCCGTCGGCCAGATCGAGGCGGAGGCTGTGCGCACCCGCCGGGGTACGCCGCAGTGACGCGTCGCGGACCCCCGCCACTTCCCGTACCGCGCCGAGGATCGCGTTGACGTCGAATCCCTCGGGCCGTTCCTGCGGCGCCGCGGGCTCGTCGTCACGACGCAGGTGGGTGGCGATGCGGGCGAGTTGCGGCGTCTCGGCGGGTGGTTCCACGGCTGGCGGCTCCGGCACGACGGGCACGTCCGGCTCGGCGGGGACGCGCTGCGGCAGCACCGCCGACGTCGGGTCCGGTCGCCGGCCGACGGACTGGTCGGCCGTGGGCACCGGGTCGGGCGCGGATCGGCGGGCCGCGTATCCAGGCGCGCCCGCCGGAGCGGGCGTGGCGGGGGCGTGGTCGTGGCGACCGGCTCCGCTCGTGGCGGAGGCGGCGGGACCGGTCGGGACCTGGGCGTCACGGGTCACGCCCGGCGTCGGGTCGGGGACGTGGCGGCCGGCGGTCGGGGACTCCGGCGCCGTCCGGTTCGCCGCGTCCGCGTCGACCGGGCGGCGGCGGAAGGCCTCGGCGGCGCGGCGCGGAGTCGGCTCGGGGCGGTCCGCGGGGCTCGCCTCGCGGACGACCGGCGGGACGCTCGTCGGGCGGGTCGCGGCCCAGGACGGCCGGTCGGGCGCGGGCTCCCCCGATCCGCCCGCCCAGGCGGGCCGGCCGGCAGCGGCCGGACCGGATGGCGGGCCGGCGGGTGCCACCGGCGGCGCGCCGGTCGGCGCCCCCGGTGGCGGGCTCGTCGCCTCGGACCCGGCGGCCCAGGCCGGCCGCTCCGGCGTCGCCGATGGCGGGCTCGTCGCCTCGGACCCGGCGGCCCAGCCCGGCCGCTCCGGCGTCGCCGGTGAGCCGGACGGCTCGGACCCGGGCACTCGTCGCTCGGCGGCCCAGGCCGGCCGCTCCGCCGGGGTCGAGGTCGGCTCCTGCGGCGGCGCGGCGGCCGGCGCGGGCGGCCTGTGCTCCGCCGCCCAGGCAGGACGGTCCGCCTCGGCGGAGTGGCCGGTCTCGGAGGTCGCGTCGTACGGGTGGGACGGTTCCCCGGGGACCGCCTCGGAGGGGCGGCTCGGCTCCATCCGGACCGGCTCGTACGGCCGATGCTGCTCCGCCGCCCAGGCCGGCGCGTTCTGCCCGCGCGCCCGCCGCCCGCCCGGCCCGTCGGCCTCGTGGCCCTGCCGCGCGGCGGCTTCCTGGCGCGGAACCGGCTCGTCGAGCTCACGATCCAGGTGTCCGGTTGGCGCGGCGGGCCCGCTCGGGCGGCGGCCGACCGACTCGTCGTCCTCCCTGCCGCGGCGGCCGACCGGCTCGCCGGGCCCGGCCGACAGGTGGCCCGACGGCGGCTCGGCCTCGCCGGCCGCCTCGTCGCCCTCCCGGGCACGCCGGCGAGCCGGCTCCTCATCCTGCCGCGACCAGGACGGCGCCCAGGCCGATCCCCAGCTCGGCCGGTTCCAGCTGGGACCGGACCAGTCGGGCTCGCCGGCCGGCGGCTCGGCGGGCGCCCACGACTGGGCGGGGCCCGGCTCGGCTGCGGTCGGGTACCCGTCGGCCCAGCCGTGCTGATCGGCCTGCCGCTCGTCGGTCGACGCGTCGACGGTGGGCGCCTGGAAGCCCGGCGGCACCTCGAAGCCGGACGGGGCCGTGCCGACCGGCGGGACCTGGACGGCCGGCGGCGCCGACGTCGGCAGTCCCGGCTCGGTCCACCGGGGCCGGGTCACCGGTGGCTCCTCGGAGCCGTGCCGGGCGGGGCCCGGCTCCGGTTCGGTCGGGCCGTACGCCTGCTCGGCCGCCGGTGCCGGACGCTGGGCGGGCACCACCAGGCGCTCACTGCCGGGATCGCGGCGGTCCTCGTCGACGGGCGGGGCGCTCACCGGCGCCCGCCGGCTCGCGGACGCCTCGTCGGGCGAGTAGGACACCCCGTTGGCATGGTGCCCGTTCACCCGCGCCGGGGGCTCGGCGTCGCCGGTGAGGCCGGCGACCGGCGCCGGCAGGTCGCCGTGGCGCGGCGAGGAGGCGGCCCAACCGGTGGACGGATCGGGTGCCCAGCGCGCCGGCTCGCCGGACGCGCCCGGTTCGCCGGAGGCGTGCCAGGCGGCCGCCGGAGGCGCCCATCCGCCGGTGGAGCGGGAGGGATCCTGCTGCCCCGATCCGTCACCGTGCTCTCCCGGGGTGGCGGCACCGGGTTGACCTGCTTCACTCACCGCGCGCTCCTTGGTCGCCCCCGCTGAGGCTACCGTGTGGTGACAGTGGCGATAAGTTACAGCGGCGGGCCAATTCCGCGACGGTTGATCGAGCCCGACCGGTTCGGGGTAATCATGCCGGCCCGTACGGAGAAACTCGGAGGTTCCCATGACCGCTGTGGGGAACGGTGCGCAGACCGCCGGCCGGCCCACCCGGCTGCCGCGCTCGGCGCGCCGTAAGCAGCTGCTCGCCGCGGCCCAGGAGGTGTTCGTCGCCCAGGGGTACCACGCCGCCGCCATGGACGACATCGCCGAGCGGGCAGGGGTCTCCAAGCCGGTGCTCTACCAGCACTTCCCCGGCAAGATGGAGCTGTACCTGGCGCTGCTGGACACGCACTGCGACGCGATCGTGGCCAAGGTGCAGGAGGCGATGCGGAGCACCGACGACAACAAGGAGCGGGTCGGCGCCTCCGTGCGTGCGTACTTCGACTTCGTCGACCACGAGAGCGAGGCGTTCCGTCTGGTCTTCGAGTCGGACCTGCGTAACGACCCGGCGGTGCGGCAGCGCGTCGAACGGGTCGAGCAGGGCTGCATCGCGGCGATCACCGACACGATCATCTCCGACACCGGGGTGAGCCGTGCGCACGCCGAACTGCTCGCGTCCGGCCTGGTCGGCGCGGCCGAGACCGCGGCGCAGTTCTGGCTGGCCGGCGGCCGGCAGGTGCCGAAGGCGGAGGCCGAGGCGCTGGTGGCCGCGCTCTCCTGGCGGGGAATCGCGAGCTTCCCGCTCAAGGACGAGTCGGCCTGACCGGTCGGATCCCGCCGCCGAGCGGCGGCAGGGTGAGTCAGCCTGACCGCCACGGCCGAGATCGGATAGCCTTCCCACGGCGGCTCTTTCGCCCCAGTTGAGGAGGCATCGTGGAGGTCAAGATCGGCGTGCAGTACGCGCCGCGCGAGCTGGTTCTGGAGAGCGCGCAGGCGCCGGCCGAGATCGAGCAGATCGTGACCGACGCCATCGCCAAGAACGGCGGCACGCTGTCCCTGACCGACGAGAAGGGCCGGCGCGTGATCGTGCCGGTCGACAAGGTCGCCTACGTCGAGATCGCCGAGGCGTCCCCCCGAGCGGTCGGGTTCACCGTCCGCTAGGCGCAGATGGCGTCCGCGGCGGCCCGCCCGTCGCGGGCACCGGAACCGTGAGCCCCGGGCCACCCGGCCCGGGGCTCAGTTGTTCAGGCCGGCGGCGGTCATCCGCTCGGCGTGCGCGGCGGTCAGTCGCCGGAGCAGCGCCTCGACGTTCAGCCGCTCCCCCTGCGCGATCAGCGCGGTGAGCGCGCCCCGGTCGGCGGCGGCGACCCGGCTGGCCTGGGACAACGCCTCACCGACCAGCCGCCGGGCCCACATCGAGAGCCGGTGTGCCACCCGCGGTTCGGCGTCGATCGCGATCCGGATCTCCGCGGCGGCGAACTCGGCGTACCCGGACTCGTGCAGCACGTCGAGCACGAGTTGCCGGTCCGGCTCGTCCAGCGCGGCCGCGGCCTCCCGGATGAAGTCGTCGGTGATCGCGTCACCGACGTACGCCTTGGTCACCGCCTCCGCCCAGTCCCGCGGCTCGGTCGAGTCGTGGTACGCCTGCACCGCCTCCACGTACGGCGCCATGGCGTCCTGCGGCGCCACCCCGAGTGCCGTGAGCCGGTCGGCGAGGCGCCGGTAGTTGGCGACCTCCGCCGCGGCCATCTCGCCCAGCGCGGCCCGGCGACGCAGGTCGGGGGCGAGCCGCGCGTCGCCGGCCATCCGTTCGAAGGCGAGCAGCTCGCCGAGGGCGACCAGACCGAGCAGGTCGGCGACGGCGGACGCGGGCGCGGTCGGGGCGGACACCAGCGCAGGTTACCGCCCGGAAGAGCCGACGCGCGGCCCCGCGGGGCGGCCGCCCGGGCGGGGTGACCGGGACGCCCGGATGTGAGCTCGACCACAGATCATCCACCCGGTGGATCGACCGAGACCCGGAATCAGGACGCCACCCTGCCGGTTCAGGTAGTATGGAACAGTTGCCGTGGGCGCCGATCTGATCTCACTCAGGCCCCCCGGCGCGCGTGCGGCCCGGTCCGGCTCGGCGATCTGCCCCCGACCGTGTGGCCCGCGCCAGACCGAACGCGCCCTGCGGAGATGACGGGGCGCACCCACGAGAGGGCACCCCCACATCCAGATGAGCGAATTCACGCAGGACAGCACGGGGGGCCAGAACACGGCCCCCACCACACCGGCCCGACCGGAAGCACCGACCTTCGCCGAGCTGGGCGCGCGTCAGGAGACCGTCGACGCGCTGGCCACGGCCGGCATCACCCACGCCTTCGCCATCCAGCAGTACGCGCTGCCGATCGCGATGCGCGGCACCGACCTGATCGGCCAGGCGCCCACCGGCACCGGCAAGACCCTCGGCTTCGGCGTCCCGCTCCTCGAGCGGGTCTTCGCGCCGGGCGAGGGCGGCGACGGCATGCCGCAGGCGCTGGTCGTGGTCCCCACCCGTGAGCTGGGTCTCCAGGTCGCCAAGGATCTCGCCATGGCGGGCAGCACCCGGGGCGTCCGGGTCCTGCCGATCTACGGCGGCGTGGCGTACGAGCCGCAGATCGAGACGCTGCGCAAGGGCGTCGAGATCCTCGTCGGCACGCCCGGCCGCCTGCTGGACCTGGCCAAGCAGAAGCACCTCCGGCTGGACCGGGTACGCGCGCTGGTGCTCGACGAGGCCGACCGGATGCTCGACCTCGGTTTCCTCGACGACGTCGAGAAGATCCTGGCGATGCTCCCCGAGGACCGGCAGACGATGCTCTTCTCGGCCACCATGCCGGATCCGATCGTCACGCTCTCCCGACGCTTCCTGCGCCACCCCGTGACCATCCACGCCGGGCACACCGCCGAGACCGGACCGTCACCGCAGACCGAGCAGCTGGTCTACCGCACCCACTCCCTCAACAAGGTCGAGATCGTGGCGCGGATCCTCCAGGCGGAGTCGCGCGGGCTCACGATGATCTTCACTCGGACGAAGCGGGCCGCCGACCGGGTCGCCGAGGACCTCGACTTCCGCGGCTTCGCGGTGGCCGCCGTGCACGGTGACCTCGGCCAGGGTGCGCGCGAGCGGGCGCTCCGGGCGTTCCGGGCCGGCAAGATCGACACTCTGGTCGCCACCGACGTGGCCGCCCGGGGCATCGACGTGAGCGGCGTCACCCACGTCATCAACTACGACTGCCCCGAGGACCAGGACACGTACACCCACCGGATCGGTCGTACCGGCCGCGCCGGGGCGAGCGGCGTCGCGGTGACCTTCGTCGACTGGGACGACATGCCGCGCTGGCGGATCATCGACAAGACGCTCGGGCTCGACATGCCGGAACCGCCGGAGACGTACCACACGTCGCCGCACCTCTACACCGACCTGCACATCTCTCCCGAGGTGAGCGGCACCCTGCCGACCGCCGAGCGGACCCGGGCCGGGCTCTCGGCCGAGGTCGAGGAGGACCTCGGCGGTGGCCGGGCCCGCCGCGGTGAGGGCAGCCGTGGTCGTCGTACCGCCGGCCGCCGCCGCGGCGGCGACGGGTCGGCGGGGCCGGACGCGGCCGCGCCCGTCGAGAGTGACGCCGCGGAGGCGAAGAACCCACGCCGGCGGCGCCGCCGCCGGGCCGGCGAGGTGGTCACGGACGGCGAGACGACCGCGGTGATCAGCGACGGCGGCACCGCCGAGCCGGTCTCCTCCGGCGCGGAGGGCGAGGCGTCGCCGGCGCCGAAGCCGCGCCGTCGACGGCGTCGACGCCCCGGTGGCAGCCCCGCCGGAGCCGCCACCGCCGAGGCGACCACGGCCGACTGACACGCCAGAACGCACCACGGACGTCCCCCGCCCACCGGGCCGGGGGACGTCCCGTCTCCACCCCCACCTCCGGGTTGCGGTCCCGGGCACGCCGTCACGGAACGAGTCGCTGTCCGACACGGAACAGCCACTCGTTGCGTGAACGAGCTCCCTGCGGGCGGGCGCGGTGGGGCGGGTGAGGTGGGGTGAGGGGAGGATTGAGGGATGGCTGAACCGCTGGACGCCGCGCTGGGCGAGGTGCGCGCGCTGCTGCTCGACCCCGCGCTGGCCCGCGCCGTCGCCGCCGGACGCCGCCGGGGGTTGCGCCCCTCGGTCGTCCGGGCGGAGCTGCGCCCGGTGACCCTGAAGGCGGGACCCCGGCTGCAGATCGCCACCTCCGACGGCGCCCGCCCCTACACCCGTAACGTCGCCCCGGGCGCGGACGCGGCCGAGGCGGTCGACGCGCTGCTCGCCGAGCCCTTCGGCAACTGGCACGTGGAGACCGCCGACACGACGCTCCAGCTGCGGGTCACCAAGTCCGGCGAGGCCCAGGTCCACCGGGCGCGGGCGACCCGGCCGGCCGCCGAACCGGCCGGCAACGACCGGGCGAAGGAGTACCTGCTGGATCCGGGCGACCCGATCTTCGCGGAGATCGGCGGCTCGGCGGCGAAGCGCCGCCAGGTGGACGCCTTCCTCCGGGCCCTCGCGGCGACCCTGCCCGACGAGCTGACCGGTCCCCTGCGGGTGGTGGATCTCGGCTGCGGCAACGCATACCTGACCTTCGCCGCGTACCGGTACCTGTCGGGGCGCGGGCTCGACGTGGAGCTGGTCGGCGTCGACGTCCGGGAGGACCAGCGGCAGCGCAACACCGAGCTGGCCGCGCGGATGGGGTGGGGCGACCGGGTCCGGTTCGTGGCCGGCACGATCGCCGACGCGGTGGTCGACCCGGCGCCGGACCTGGTACTGGCCCTGCACGCCTGCGACACCGCCACCGACGAGGCGCTGGCCCGGGCGGTGCGCTGGGACGCCCGCTGGGTGCTCGCCGCGCCGTGCTGCCACCACGACGTCGCCGCCCAGCTACGGGCGCGACCGGCACCGGCCCCGTACGAGCTGCTGACCCGGCAGGGCATCCTGCGCGAACGGTTCGCGGACGTGCTCACCGACGCGCTGCGGGCCGGGCTGCTCCGGCTGCACGGCTACCGCGCCGAGGTGGTGGAGTTCGTCGATTCCCGGCACACTCCCCGGAACCTGCTCATCCGTGCCCGGCGCAGCACCGCCCCGCCCACCGACGAGCAGCGGCGGGACTACCGGGAACTGGTCGATCAGTGGCGGGTCACCCCACGGCTGGAGACCCTCCTGGCCACTGAGGACGGTCCGGGGACCCCGGAGGCGTCCGCTCCGGGCGGCGCCCGCTAGCCCGGCCCCTGGCGGCGGAGATCCACCCCGGCTCGGCCGAGGACAACGATCACCACCTCTCTCCACTTTCGTCCGGATACCCGGCAGAAAAGGTCCCGTCGACGGGACCTTTTGTGCGGTCAGTCAATTGTTTCGGGGCCCTCCGGTACTACGCTCGGACGCGACATCCGGTGTTCCACCTCGAGAGGGAAGAACCGCAGCGATGCGTTCCGCAGAGGTTTCACCGCAGATGGCCTTCGCGCGCTTCGTGCGCCGGGCCATCGATGACGCTCGCGACGAGCGGGGGTGGACGGTCACTGAGCTGGCCGCCCACACCGGCGTCGGCCGCTCCACCGTCTTCCGCTGGCTTGCCGGCGACTGGCAGGACTACCCCGAGCTGGCGAAGGTGCGGTCCTTCTGCGCCGCGCTGGAGCTTCCGGTCGCCGCGGCGTTCCGCGCTCTCGGCCTGCCGGACACCGGCCCGGCCCCTCGCCGCCGCGGCGAGGAGGGCCCGGTCGAGGCGGACGTCCGGGTGATCCTGGACCGGCTCGCCGACCCCGCCGTGCCGCTCGAGGAGAAGCACCACATCCGCGACCTGCTTCGCTACCTGGCGCGCCGCCCGATCCGCCGGGCCGGCTGAGCCCGCCGAACGAGCGACGACTGCCCGGCTGAGCACGCCGAAGGAGCGACGACGCCCGGCCGGCTGACCACGCCGAGCGGGCTGACAGGCGGTGCCGGCGACGATCGGCCGACGAGCGGCGCCGGCCTCGACGGGTCCCCGGAAGTCCGGGCCGAGCCCGCGCCGCCGGCTCGCGTCACGGCACGACGACGGTGAACTCCGCGGTACGCACCACGCCGGCGACCTGGAAATCCAGGAAGAGCCGGTACCGGCCCGGACCGGGCGTGGTCAGCCAGAACCGCACCGCCCCGTCGACCAGCTGCGGCTCGGGGTGCACGTGCAGGTACCCGAGATCCCCCTCGCGCAGCGCCACCAGGTGGCCGTACGCCCCGAGGTAGCGCTCCAGGGCCGCGGCGGCGCCGTCGGCGGCGATCCGGAACGTCAGTGGCACGCTCGCGCCCGCCTGCGGTGTGCCCTGGTAGTCGACCGTGAACCCGCCGACCGTCGTCGAGGTGGCGGCGGCCGGCAGCGGGCGCGGCTGGTAACCGCCGGGCACGGCCAGATCGACGCCGAGGGTCAGCGCCGCCTGCGTGCCGTCGTCGGCCACGACGGTGAAATCGGCGTACGCCCGCCAGGTGCCCGCCTGCGGCAGCGTGAGGGGCACGGACCAGGTGCCGTCCGGCGCCATCGTCGGGTGCAGGTGCTGGAAGCCGCTGAGGTCACGGCGGACCACGATGAGGTGCATCGGCTTGTCGTGCACGATCGCGAAGCGGGTGACCGGTTCGCGCTGCGCGTCCCGGATCTGGAACCGGAACAGTCCCTCCCGACCGGGAGTGAACCCGGTGGCGAGCGGGGCGAGCGTGTACCCGGCCACGCTGACCGCCAGGCCGCCGGCGTCGGCGTCCATTGCCTGGTCCGCCCCGGCGACGGCGCCGTGGTCGTGCGGGGCGGTGCTGGGCGGGTGCGTGTGGTCGACGGTCTCCAGGCCCACCGCCGTGGGGGCGCTGCCGGAGTTGAGCCGGCCCAGACCGAAGCCGAGCAGGACGGCGAGCACCAACCCGCCGACCGCCAGCGCCAGCCGGAGGGTGCCGCGGTCGGGAGCCGCGGAGACCCGGTCAGGCACCGGAACCCAGCTCGTAGCCGGCCTCGTCGACGGCTGCGCGTACCGACTCGTCGGAGAGCGGCTCGGCGCTGGTGACGGTCGCGGTGGCGGCGGCGAGGTCTACCCGGACCTCGCGGACGCCGGGCAACGCCGCGAGCTCGTCGGTCACCGCCCGTACGCAGTGCTCGCAGGTCATGCCGGTGACGGCGTACGTACGCGTGGCAGCCTGCTCATCCATGGCGCCCACGGTACCGCTGAGCGGGACCGTGACCGGCCGGTGTTCCGGCGGCGTGGTGACCGTCGCACCTTCGTGTCCCCGGGAACTTTCCCACGCGCCCGGGAGGTCAGCCGGCGACCGCCAGGGCGAGCGGCAGCACGTCCGGGGCCCCGGCGCGCCGCAGCGCCCGCGCGAGCAGCGTCATGGTCCAGCCCGAGTCGATCAGATCGTCGATGAGCAGCACCGGCCCGTCCAGGGCGGCGAGCGCGGCGGCGACGTCGTCGGGGACGGTGAAGGCGTCGTGCAGCGCGCGTACCCGCTGGGCGCTGTTGCCCCGGGCCGCGCCGGCCGGCGACACGGCCGGTGGCAGCTGGCCGAGCAGCGGTAGCCGGCCGACCGTGGCGACCCGCTCGGCGAGCGAGCCGACCAGCCGGGCCCGGCTCCGGGAACCCGCCGCGACCACGGCGACCGGGCGGCGTGGCCACGGATCGTCACCGTGCGCCCACGCTTTGAGCACCTCGACCACGGCGGATGTCACGTCGTCCGGGACCGGGACGTCGGCCGCCTCCGGGCCGACCAGCTCACGTAGCCGGCCACCCCAGCCGAGGTCGGAGAGGCGGCCCACGGCCCGACCCGCCAGCGCCTGCTCCGCGGGCGCGATCCGCCCCTTGAGCGGTACGCCGACCGCGTCCAGCCCGGTGGGCCAGAGCTTCTTCGGCGGGACCTCCACCCCCGGCCGGCCGAGGAACGTCTGTGCGGCGCTCAGCGCGGCCGGCGAGACCTCCGTGCCGAACAGCGGATCGGCGCAGCGGTCGCACCGGCCGCAGTCGGCCGCCTCGGAATCGTCCAGGCACTCGCGCAGGTAGCGCATCCGGCAGCCGGGCGTGGTCGCGTACTCCCGCATGGCCTGCTGCTCGGCGGTGCGGGCGGCGGCGACGCGCCGCAACCGGGCCTCGTCGTAGACCCAGGGCTCGCCGGTGGCGAGCCAACCGCCGCGAACCCGGCGGACCGCGCCGTCCACGTCGAGCACCTTGAGCATCAGCTCCAGCCGCGCCCGGCGCAGGTCGACCAGCGGCTCCAGGGCCTGGGTGGAGAGCGGCCGGTCGGTGTGCAGGGCGGCCAGCACGGCCCGTACCTGCTCTTCCGGCGGGAAGGCGAGCGAGGCGAAGTAGCGCCAGATGGCCGCGTCCTCCGCGCCGGGGAGCAGCAGCACCTCGGCGTGCTCCACGGCCCGGCCGGCCCGACCCACCTGCTGGTAGTACGCGATCGGCGAGGGGGGTGCGCCGAGGTGCACCACGAAGCCGAGGTCGGGCTTGTCGAAGCCCATGCCCAGCGCGCTCGTGGCGATCAACGCCTTGATCTTGTTGTCGAGCAGGTCCTGCTCCGCGGCGCGACGGTCCGCGTCGTCGGACTGCCCGGTGTACGAGGCGACCGGGTAGCCGCGGGAGCGCAGGAACTCGGCCGCCTCGCCCGCCGCCGCCACGGTCAACGTGTAGACGATGCCCGAGCCGGGCAGCCGGTCGAGGTGGTCGGCGAGCCAGGCCAGCCGGTGCGCCGGGTCGGGCAGGTCGAGGACGCCCAGACGCAGCGACTCCCGGTCGAGCGTGCCGCGCAGCACCAGGGCGTCGCTGCCGTCACCCGTGCTGAGCTGCTCGGCGACGTCGGTGGTGACCCGCGCGTTGGCGGTCGCGGTGGTGGCCAGCACCGGCGTGCCCGGTGGCAGGTCGCCGAGGAAGGTCCGCAGCCGGCGGTAGTCAGGCCGGAAGTCGTGCCCCCAGTCGGAGACGCAGTGCGCCTCGTCCACCACCAGCAGACCCGTGGTGGCGGCCAGCTTCGGCAGCACCCCGTCACGGAAGTCGGGGTTGTTGAGCCGCTCGGGGCTGATCAGCAGCACGTCCACGGCGCCCGCGTGGATCTCGGTGGTGATCTCGCCCCACTCGTCCAGGTTGGCGGAGTTGATGGTGCGGGCTCGGATCCCGGCCCGCGCCGCCGCCTCCACCTGGTTGCGCATCAGCGCCAGCAGCGGCGACACGATCACCGTCGGGCCGACGACGTCGCCCGGGACGCGGGGGCCGACGGCGCCCGTCGCCCGGTCACGCTCGCGCAGCAGGGCGGTCGCCACGAAGTAGACCGCCGACTTGCCCCAGCCGGTGCGCTGGACGCAGAGCACCCGGCGCCTGTCGACCACCAGCGCCTCGATGGCCCGCCACTGGTCCTCGCGGAGCCGGGCGTGGTCGCCGGCCAACCGCCGAAGCACCGCCTCGGCCCGCTCCCGCACCGCCGCTCGATCCTGGCTCATCCGGCATTTCTACCAGCGAAGCCCGACAGCGCCACGGCTCGGCGCCGGAGGCGCTGGTCACGAGCCGGGCGGGCGCGCCGGGTCCGAGCTGGGCACCGTGATCGGTGGCAGGAAGACGAGCAGGTCGCGGAGGGGCTCGGTGACCTGGGGCGGGAGCATGCAGCGGCCCGCGAACTCCTCGATCGAGACGTACGGGCCCCGCAGCCAACGGTCCACGGCCAGGTGCCGGCACTGCTCGACGGTCAGGCCGGGCAGCCCGGCGAGGATCTGCTCGGGTACGGCGTTGACGTCGATCAGGCCACCGTCGTCGAAGGTCCGGGGCAGGTCGGGACGACCGATGCGCAGCTCCGCCCGCGCCGCCGGGTAGTGGTAGAGCAGGTACCGGGAGTGTTCTCGTCGGATCCGCCGTTCCTCCTCGGCGCGGCTCCTGGCGCTGCCCCGACCGCCGGTGAGCGTCGCCCAGACCCCACGGTTGAGGACGACCACGTGCGCCGCTCCGACGAAGAGACTGACCGCTGCCAACCCTATGAAGAGAGTCGCCGTGGTCATCGGCGGCTCGGCCTCGGGGTTCTCGATGTCGAGCAGGGAGATCTCGACGACGACCAGCGCCAGGTAGCCGAGGCCGGCGAGCGCGAGACGCCAGCTGCGCCGCCACGCCGCGTACGCCAGGACCACCAGCCAGGTGAGGCACCCGAAGGAGAGCAGGACCAGGAGAGTGCCCGCGACCGTGGCGGTGGCGCTGACCCAGCGGGGCGTCGTGCCCCCCGGTCGCGCCCTGTTCTGCGCCGGCGTCGGCACCGCGAACGACGAGGGCACGGGCGGTGGCGGGACGTACGTCGGGAAGGATGTTCCGCCAACGGACGGCACGTCGGGCGCCGCTGCGGCCTGCGGCCCGGACGGCAGGTCGACCGGTACCGCGGGCAGCGCCGGGCCAGGCGCCGCCGGTGACGGTGACCCGGCCGGGCCGGGCGATGCGGCGACGGGCGCCGCCGGTGACGGCGCTTGCGCCGCCGACGAGGCGACGGGCGCGGGTGAGGGCGATTCGGGAGCGGCCGGTGCGGTGGGAACCGCTGCCGGTCCCGCGGCCGGCATGAGGGTCGGATCGGAGCGGAGGATGCGTCGGTGCAGCCTCTGGAGCGCGTCGTCGGGCTCGATGCCGAACTCCTCGCGGAGCAGGTCCGCGTGCTCCCGGTAGACGGCGAGTGCTTCGGCCTGCCTGCCGCTGCGATGCAGGGCCAGCATGAGCTGGTGCCGCAGCCTTCCGCGCAGCGGGAACTCGGCCGTCAACTCCACCAGCTCGCCGACCATCTCCCGGTGTCGGCCGAGGTCGAGTTCGATCTCGGCGCGCGTCTCCAGCGCGGCGGCGCGCAGCTCCACCAGTCGGTGCCGGGCCGAATCGAAGAGCGGGCCGGGCAGCCCGGTGAACGGTTCACCGCGCCAGGACTCCAGCGCCGGCCCGAGGACCGCGTCGGTCACTCGACCCTCAGCGCGCAACCGCTGGGCCCGGTGCACCTCGCGCTCGAACACCACGGCGTCGACCGACGCCGGTGGTACCCGCAGCAGGTAGCCCGCGTCGGTGAGGGTCAGCACCTGGCCCGGCGTACGTGGGGAACGGTCCGGCTCCAACACCCGGCGCAGGCCGGCGACGTACTTCTGCACGACGTTCGGCCCGTTCGCGGGTGAATCCTCCGGCCAGACGGCCTCGACGATCTGACCCGTGGGCACCGGTCGACCCGGCGACAGCAGCAGGACCGCCAGCACAGCGCGCTGCTTGCCGGGGCCGGCGTCGAGTTCCCGGTCGCCGTACCAGGCTCGCTGAGGGCCGAGAACCTCAAAGCGCAGCGTTCCTGACATGCGAATTCCCGCTCCTGACGACCCCCAACGCGCGTCGGCGGCAGCCGCACGACAGCCGGACCGCAGCACCGGCAGCCCGTCGGCAGCATAACGGCAGCAGTCCGGCAGTGGCGGCCCCCAGGATCATCATCGGCAACCGCCGGAACTGCGAGAAAGAGAACCGCGATGACACAGCGCACCCGTACCGCCGGACTCCCCCGCCGGGCTGCCGTCGCCAGCGCCGCCCTGGCGGTGGCCGCCCTCAGCGCCGGATGCGTACCCGGCGCGGACCGGGCGGCCGAACCTGATGCCTCCAGCGCCGCGCCCACTGCCAAGGAGGCGCTGCTCGCCGCCGTGCCCGACGGCACGGAAGGCACCTTCCGCTTCTCCGGGAAGGACTCGTCCAGCACGATCTCCGGTCTGGTCGACCCGGCCGGGAAGGGCACCGAGATCAGCACCGCGGTCAAGGACGCCGACTTGGGCTTCACGACGACGATCTCGTTCCGGATCGTCACCGAGCAGACCTGGATGAAGGTGAAGTTCAGCAACACGAAGGGCCTCACCGGCTTCCCAAAGCTGCCGGACCGGTGGCTGCGGCTGGATCGGGAGCGGATCGCCGACGCCGAGAGCGCCCCCGTCTACGAGGGCGCGGACGTGGGCAACGCCGGCCCGCTGATCGAGGCGGCGACGAAGGTCGAGGAGCAGGCCGGCGGCCGGTACGCCGGCACGATCGACCTCACCTCGGGTGAGGCCGCCAAGGTGCTGGCGGAGGAGGAGATGGCCGCGCTGGGCGCGAAGGCCGCAGCGGTGCCGTTCACCGCGCAGGTCGGCCCCGACGGCAACCTCGCGTCGTTCACGATGAGGGTGCCGGCCGCGGGCGCGCAGAAGGCGTACGAGTACCTGGTGCAGTACCGCGACTACGGCAGCGCGCCGAAGGTCACCGCCCCGGCGGGTAGCGCGGCGCAGGACGCTCCGACGGCGGCGTACGAGCTGCTGAACGGCTGACCGATCGCGGCAGGGGGAGGCGGCGCGGCCACACGGGGGGCCGCTTCACCTCCCCCGCCGTGGGGTCCACGGTCAGCGGCCGAGCACGTACCCGCCGTTGATGCCGAGCACCTGGCCGATGACGTAGCCGGCCGCGGGGCTCGCGAGGTAGCGCACCGCCTCGGCCACCTCGGCCGGCTCACCGGCCCGACCGACCGGGGTGGCGGCGACCCGCCGCGCGTGGCCTTCCGGCGTCATCGTGTCGCCGAAGAACTCGGTCTCCGCCACGTAGTCCGGGCTGACCAGGTCGACCGTGACGTGCTCCGGGCCGAGGTGGCCGACCTGGTCGGACTCGGTGAGGTCGGGGTCACCGCCCCGCCCGCGCCC
>NZ_SMKG01000130.1 GCF_004348525.1 Micromonospora sp. 15K316
GCCCCAGCGTCGACCCCAGCCCGAGCCGCGCGTCCTGACCTGCACCGATGCCGCCTCCGGCGGGTGACCTCCCAGCTGCCGGAAACAACGCACCTCGGCGGACGGACCGCGCCGGGGTCGCCGTAGGCTTGCTGTCATGCGCCATGAGTGGCATCAGCTGAGCCACCCCGGGGTGGCCGGTCCCGGGCTGCAGACCAGCCGGCCGACCGTCGACTCCGCC
Source organism: Micromonospora sp. 15K316 (assembly GCF_004348525.1). Lineage (GTDB taxonomy): Bacteria > Actinomycetota > Actinomycetes > Mycobacteriales > Micromonosporaceae > Micromonospora. Next base: position 221 of record NZ_SMKG01000130.1, read on the forward strand.
GAGGACGCGGCTCTCGGCCTGGACCGCTGGCGGGAGCTGCCCCGCGAGCAGGTTCCGCCGTGGTCGGACCCGGCGAAGGTGGCCGAGGTGTGCAAGGTGCTCGACACCGTGCCGTCGGTGGTCGCCCCCTACGAGGTCGACCAGCTCCGGCAGCGGCTCGCGCTGGTCTGCGAGGGCAAGGCGTTCCTGCTTCAGGGCGGGGACTGCGCCGAGACGTTCGCCGACAACACCGAGAGCCACCTGCTGGCCAACGCCCGCACGCTGCTCCAGATGGCGATCGTGCTCACCTACGGCGCCTCCCTCCCGGTGGTCAAGGTCGCGCGGGTCGCCGGGCAGTACACCAAGCCCCGGTCGCTGCCGACCGACGCGCGTGGGCTGCCCGCGTACCGCGGCGACATGATCAACTCGCTGGAGGCCACGCCGGAGGCGCGGGTCGCCGACCCGCAGCGCATGATCAGGGCGTACGCGAACTCCGCGGCCGCCATGAACATGCTCCGGGCGTACCTGGCCGGCGGGCTGGCCGACCTGCACGCGGTGCACGACTGGAACAAGGACTTCGTCCGGCAGTCCCCGGCCGGCGAGCGCTACGAGGCGATCGCTCGGGAGATCGACCGCGCCATCGCCTTCATCCGGGCCTGCGGGATGACCGACGAGGAGGCGCTGCGCACCGTCACCCTCTACTGCTCGCACGAGGCGCTCGCGCTGGAGTACGACCGCGCGCTCACCCGCGTCTCCGGCAGCCGGGCGTACGGCCTCTCCGGGCACTTCCTCTGGATCGGGGAGCGCACCCGCCAGATCGACGGCGCCCACATCGACTTCATCTCCCGCATCGCCAACCCGATCGGGGTCAAGCTCGGCCCGACCACCACCCCGGACGAGGCGATCGAGCTCTGCGAGAAGCTCAACCCGGAGAACATCCCCGGCCGGCTCACCCTCATCAGCCGGATGGGCAACCACCGGGTACGCGACGCGCTGCCACCCATCGTCGCGAAGGTCACCGCGGCCGGCGCGAAGGTGGTGTGGCAGTGCGATCCGATGCACGGCAACACGCACGAGTCGTCCAACGGTTACAAGACCCGGCACTTCGACCGGATCGTGGACGAGGTGCTCGGCTACTTCGAGGTCCACCGGAACCTGGAGACCCACCCCGGCGGCCTGCACGTGGAGCTGACGGGCGAGGACGTCACCGAGTGTCTCGGCGGCGCCCAGGGCATCGAGGACCTCGACCTGCCCGACCGGTACGAAACCGCCTGCGACCCGCGGCTGAACACCCAGCAGTCGTTGGAGCTGGCCTTCCTGGTAGCGGAGATGCTGCGTGGCTGAGGCGAGCCGTGAGCTGGCGAGCCCCGCGGTCGCAGCCGAAGAGACGGCCGCGGCTGAGGTGAGCAGTGAGCTCGCGACCGCCGCGGCCGGCAGCCGAAAGGACAACTGTGGCTGACAGCCTGATCGACCTGCGTTCGGACACCGTCACCCGGCCCACCCCGGGAATGCGGGAGGCCATGGCCACCGCCGAGGTCGGTGACGACGTCTACGGCGAGGACCCCACGGTCACCGCCCTCGAGGCCGAGGTGGCCGCGCTCTTCGGGCACGAGGCGGCGCTCTTCGCCCCGAGCGGGTCGATGGCCAACCAGATCGCCCTGCAACTGGTGGTGCCGCCGGCCAACGAGCTGCTCTGCGACGCCGACGCCCACGTGGTCACGTACGAGATCGGCGCCGCGGCCGCGTACGGCGGGATCTCGTCGCGGACGTGGCCGGCGGTCGGCGGGGACGTCGACCCGGACGTGGTCGCCGCCATGATCCGGCCGGACGGCTACTTCGCGGTCCCGACCCGGGCGATCGCCGTCGAGCAGACCCACAACCGGGGCGGCGGCGGGGTGATCCCGCTGGCCACCCTGCGGGAGCTGCGGCGCGTCGCCGACGACGCGCAGCTGGCGCTGCACTGCGACGGCGCCCGGATCTGGCACGCCCACGTCGCCGACGGCGTGCCGCTGACCGAGTACGGCCGGCTCTTCGACACCCTGTCGGTCTGCCTCTCCAAGGGCCTCGGCGCGCCGGTCGGCTCGCTGGTCGTCGGCAGCGCGGAGAAGATCGAGCGGGCGCGGCTCATCCGGAAGCGGATGGGGGGCGGCATGCGGCAGGTCGGCGTCCTGGCCGCGGCCGGCCGGTACGCGCTGGCCCACCACGTCGCGCGTCTCGCCGAGGACCACGCGAAGGCCGCCCGGCTGGCCGAGGCGATCGCGCCGTTCGGTGTGCTCGCCACCCCGGTACGCACCAACATCGTGCCGCTGGACCTGACCAAGTCCGCCTTCGACGCCCACACGCTGGCCGCCGCCGCCCGGCAGGCGGGGCTGCTGATCTCGGTGCTCGGCCCGCGTACCGCCCGGCTGGTCACCCACATGGACGTCGACGACGCCGGCATCGACCGGGCCGTGGACATCCTCACCCGCGTCCTGCGCGGCTGACCCCGCGCGATTCATCGCCACGACGAGGGGCTGTTCCGGGTACGGAGCGGCCCCTCGTCTCGTGGAGTGCGCGCCGCACCGGCTCCGTGCGACGCCCCGGCCGGGGCCGGTCAGTCGCGCAGGCGCTTGAGGGTGGCGACGTCGGCGTCGTGGCCGACGTGCTTCTCCGTCGGGGTCTCCACCACCGTCGGCACGCCGGCGGTGGCCGGGTGGGTCATCAGCTCCGCGAACGGGAGTTCGCCGATGCTGCCCTTGCCGATGTTCTCGTGCCGGTCGCGGGTCGAGCCGCACAGGTCCTTCGAGTCGTTGGCGTGCACGAGCCGCAGCCGATCCGCTCCGACCGTGGCGACCAGGGTGTCCAGCGTCGCGGTCATGCCGCCCTCGACGGCCAGGTCGTGCCCGGCGGCCCAGGCGTGGCAGGTGTCGAAGCAGACGCCGAGCCCCGGGTGCCGGTCGACCGCGTCCAGGTAGGGGCCGAGGTGCTCCACCCGGGAGGCGAGCGACCGCCCGCCGCCCGCGCTCGGCTCCACCAGCAGCATCGGCCCACCGGTGGCGGCGGCCGAGTCCAGCAGTGGCAGCAGGGCCTCGCGGACCTGCCGCATCGCCGCCTCGGCGTGCCCGGCGTCGACCGCGCTGCCGGCGTGGAACACCACCCCCTGCGCGCCGATCGCCGCGCCCCGGCGCAGCGCGTGCGCCAGCGTCTGCGCCGACCGCTCGACGGTGGCCGCGGTGGGGGACCCGAGGTTGACGAGCAGGGACGCGTGGATGAAGACCGGGACGCCCCGCTCGGCGCAGCCGGCGCGGAAGAGTTCGTCCTGCGCCGGATCGCCCGGCGGCAACGCCCAGCCCCGGGAGTTGGAGACGTAGACCTGGACCACCTCGGCGCCGGTCGCGTCGAGGTAGGGCAGCGCCGCCTTGGCCAGACCGCCCGAGGTCGGCGTGTGTGTGCCGACCGGACGGGCCACGGTCATCGGCATCTCAGAAGCATCCGATCGTGACCGGGGTGCCCGGAGGCACCTGCGAGTTCTCGCCCGGGTTCTGGAACCGGACGACGGCGTTCGGGTTGAACTGGACGGTCACCGGGAAGCCCTGGCTCTCCAACACCTGCTTGGCCTGCTGACAGGGCAGATCCATCACCCGTGGCACGACCACCAGCGACGGGCCCTTGCTGACGTCCAGCTTGACCTCGGCGCCCCGCTCCACGCCGGTGCCGTCGGCCGGGCTCTGCCCGAGGATCTCGTCCTTCGGCTTCTCCGAGTCCTTGTAGTTCTCCACCGCGACCAGACCCAGCCGGGACAGCGCGTTCCGGGCGTCGTTGAGGTTCTTGCCGACCAGGTTGGGCACACTGATCGGGGCCTTGCCCTTGCTCAAGATCACCGTCACCTTGGCGCCCGGCTTGACCTGCGCGCCGACCTTCGGGTTGGTGGCCACCACCACCCCGGCGGGCAGGGTGTCGTCGTAGCGGGCGGTGCCCTTGACCACCACCAGGTCGGCGCTGACCAGATCCGCCTCGGCCAGCTCGAACTCCTTGCCCACCACGTCCGGCACCGGGAACTGCTCCGGGCCGAGGGAGAGGGTCAGGGTGATGGTGCCGCCCTTGATGATCCGGTCGGCCGAGACCGGATCCTGGAGCAGGACGCTGTCGCGCGGAACGGTGGCGTCGTAGCGGGGCTCGGCGTACTTCAGGACGAGGCCGGCGCGGGCGGCCTGCGCCTCCGCGTCCGCCTTGGTCAGGCTCACCAGCTGCGGGGCGTCCGTGTAGCGGCCGAACGTGAGGTACCAACCGCCGAGGGCGGCGACCAGCACGAGCGCCGTCACGGTGGCGATGATCGCCAGGCGGCCACGGCTCTCGCCGGCCAACCCGGTGAAGAGCCGACCGATCCGGGAACCGAGGCCGTCGCTCTCCTGCGGGGCCGCCCGGCGTCGGCCGACCCGCTGGCCGTCCTCGGGTAGCCGGGCCCACGCCGGCCGCTCGGCCGGGCGCACCGCCGCGACCACCATGGTCGGCTCGGAGACCGGCGGCTCGGTGGTGATCCGCCGCAGCACTGTGGTGTGGCTGTTCGGGTTGCCCAGCTCGTCGCGGGCCACCTGCACCTCGGTCAGGAGCGCGCCGGCGTCGGCGGGCCGGGCGTCCGGGTCTCGGCGGGTGGCGCGGGCGACGAGGCCGTCGAGCGCCGTCGGCAGGCCGGGAACCAGGGTCGACGGGGATGGCACGTCGCGGTCGACGTGCTGCCAGGCGATGTCGATCGGGCGGCCGCCGTCGTAGGGCACCCGGCCGGTGAGCATCTCGAAGAGCACGATGCCGGCCGAGTAGACGTCGGTACGTGGGTCCGCGTGGCCCTTGGTGACCAGCTCCGGGGCGACGTACGCCACGGTCGCCATGAGCTGGTTGCCGCTCTCCTCGTCGGCGCTCGCCTCGACGGCGCGGGCGAGCCCGAAGTCGGCCACCTTCACGACGCTGTCGACCAGATTGGCCATGCCCCCGGTGGGCGCCTCGGCGACCAGCACGTTCTCCGGCTTGACGTCGCGGTGGACCACTCCGGACCGGTGCGCGGCGGCGATCGCGGCGAGCATCTGCTCGAAGATGGCCAGCGCCTCGTCCGGGTTGAGCCGGCGCCGCTCGGCGAGCACCTCGCGCAGGGTGCGGCCGCGTACGTACTCCATCACCAGGTAGGGCAGGCCGCCGTGCGTGCCCTGGTCGTAGACCGCGACCACGTTGGGGTGGGTGAGCCGGGCGATGGTCTTGGCCTCGTCGGTGAAGCGTTCGACGAAGCCGGCGATCCGGGCCCGGGCCTCGGGTGCCTGGGTCGGATGAATGATCTTGACTGCGACCGTGCGCTCGAGACGCTCGTCGGTGGCGGTGTACACGGTCGCCATGCCGCCACGGGCCACGCGACCGCGGATGCGGTAGCGCCCGTCTATCAGCGAGCCAAGCAACGTGTCGGCGACCTGTGTGTCCATCGGCAGGAAGTCTATGTGTCCAGGGGTCGAAGGTTGAACAGGATGCTACAGCCGGGGTCCGACCTCGTCCGCCCGCCGCGCTCGTCCGCCCGCCGAAGATGGCGCTGATCTGCGCGAACGTTCCTCTCCGCCGGCTCGGAGCGGCCCGCGCGGGGTCGGCGAGGAGAGCATCCGGGAACACGTTCCGGTGACTCGGCGGTCACCTTCGGTGTCGGGTCGCGGCGTCCGGGGTGCCGTTTGGCCTGGCCGGGCCGCCCCGTGGCAGGGTGTTCGGGTGACCGAATCCGTACCCGCCGACCAGGCCGCAGCCGGCCCCGGGCCCGCCGACGCGGCCGGCTGGCTGACCCTGCCCGACGTCGCCGAACGCCTCGACGTGTCGATCAGCAAGGTGCACCAGATGATCCGCGACCGGGAGCTGCTCGCGGTCCGCCGCGACGGCGTCCGCCGGGTGCCCGGGGACCTGGTGGCCAACCGTACGGTGCTCAAGCACCTGCCCGGCGTGCTCAACCTCCTTTCCGACGCCGGCTACGACGACGAGGCGGCGCTGCGCTGGCTCTACGAGCCGGACGACACTCTGCCGGGGACCCCGGCGGCCGCCCTCGGCGGAGACCAGGCCCGCGAGGTCAAACGCCGCGCCCAAGCCCTCGGCTTCTAACCCACCCCCCGTTTCTCCGTGCGTTGATCATGAAGTTGTCGCCGGCCGCAGCGGCGTGTCAGGGCGATAACTTCATGATCAACGCCGGGGTGGGGGTGGGGGGTTAGAAGAAGAGGCCGCGGCGTTGGACGGACTGGCGTAGCCAGCCGTCGAGCTGGGCGGTCCAGTCCGTCCGGTCGAGCGTGGCGTAGTCGACGGTGAACCGGCCGAAGGCGTCCCGGCCCTCACTGAGCAGGCCACCCCGCTTGTCCAGCTCCAGCACCACCTGCATCTGCCGGGCGTCGGCGACGAAGGTGACCTCCAGCTGGTTGATCGCCCGGGCGTACTGCGGCGCGGGGAGGAACTCGATCTCCTGGTAGAAGGGCAGCGACTGGCGCACGCCGTAGATGTGGCCGCGCTCCACGTCGGCCCGGGCGAACCGGAAGCCCAGCCGCAGCAGCGCGTCCAGCAGACGCTCCTGCGCGGGCAGCGGGTGCACCGCCACCGCGTCCAGGTCGCCCTTGTCCACCGCCCGGGCCACCTCCAGCTCCGTACGCAGCCCCATCGTCATCCCGCGCAGGTGCTGTCCGTACAGCTCGGTGACCGGTGTCTCCCAGGGCACGTCGAAGCGGAACGGGATGTCGTGGCGCTGCCCCGGCTCCAGCCGGAACGCGCCGGTGGCCCGCTGCCGGTGGAACTCCTGGTCGGTGTCGTACTCGTTGTCGCCGCTCTCCACCTCGACGCGGGTGACCAGCCCGAGCGCCACGTACTCGATGTCGACCTGATGGTCACCGCCCGTCACCTGGATCCGGCCCTCGAGCTGGCCGCCGGGGCGGCAGTTCGGGTTGGTCAGCACGGTTTCCACCGACGGGCCACCCACACCCATCGCCTGCATGAGCCGCTTGAAGACCACTGCACCCCTCCGTAGCCTCGTGGCCGGTCACGCCGGCCGATCGATCGCACGGTAACCGGGTCGGGCAAAACTCACCGGGGCCGACACTCCCCGCCCGGGCTCCCGCCCGTCACTCCACCGATCCGACCGGATTGCTGTCGGGTCCCCGATCGCCTCACTCCCGTTTCACGCCCCGCCCGCCAAGCTGTTTGTCACCGGCGGCACTGGGCCGGAAACGCACGACACGGACACGGGGAGAGACGAAAGATGGCCCTGCAGATGACGGAGCACCAGATGCGCCCGACCGCGGGCACGGACACCGACCCGGGCGTCGAGGTCCTCACCGACCTGGACGCCACCGACGAGCGGGGCGTCTCCACGGACCTCGTCCGGGCGTACCTCAACGGCATCGGCCGGACGAAGCTGCTCACCGCGGCGCAGGAGGTCGAGCTCGCCAAGCGGATCGAGGCCGGGCTCTTCGCCGAGGAGAAGCTCGCCACCTGCACCCCGGTCTCCCCGCAGCTGCGGGCCGACCTGGAGCTGATCGCCACGGAGGGTCGGGCCGCCAAGGACCATCTGCTCGAGGCGAACCTGCGGCTGGTGGTGAGCATCGCCAAGCGCTACACGGGTCGCGGCATGGCCTTCCTCGACCTCATCCAGGAAGGCAACCTCGGCCTGATCCGCGCCGTCGAGAAGTTCGACTACACCAAGGGCTACAAGTTCTCCACCTACGCCACCTGGTGGATCCGCCAGGCCATCACCCGCGCCATGGCCGACCAGGCCCGCACCATCCGCATCCCGGTGCACATGGTCGAGCAGGTCAACCGGATGGTCCGGGCCCGCCGCGAGCTGTCGGTGGCGCTGGGTCGCGAGCCCACCGTCGCCGAGGTGGCCCGGGCGCTCGACGTCTCCGAGTTCCAGGTCATCGAGCTGATCTCGTACGACCGGGAGCCGGTCAGCCTGGATCAGGCGGTCGGTGAGGACGGCGAGAGCGCGCTCGGTGACTTCGTCGCCGCGGTGGATCCGCGTCAGGAGCCCGGCGACGCCGCGGCCCAGGGCGAGCTGCGCAACGAGGTCCGGATCGTGCTGGCCACCCTCTCCCAGCGGGAGCAGGCGGTGATCCGGCTGCGGTTCGGTCTGGACGACGGACGGCAGCGCACGCTCGACGAGGTCGGCCGCGAGTTCGGCCTCTCCCGGGAACGGATCCGGCAGATCGAGAAGGTGACGCTGCTGAAGCTGCGCGCCCCGGAGCGAGCGCAGCGCCTGGAGGCGTACGCCTGCTGACGGCGCGTGGTGAAAGGGCCCGGCGGTTCGCCGGGCCCTTTCGCGTACCCCGGCCGGGGCCGCCTCCGTACGGCCGGGGCGCGGCGGTGGTTGACGTGACCGGTCCGCCGGGTTACCCAGGGCGTGACCAGCTTCACCGCGGCTTGAGAGGACGCAGCATGAACTGGACGTTGGAAGTGGTGGTGGTACCCGTGTCCGACGTGGACCGGGCCAAGGCGTTCTACGCCGACCAGCTCGGATTCGCCGTCGACCATGACACCGCCATCGGCGGGCTCGGCCGGATCGTCCAACTGACCCCGCCCGGTTCCGGCTGTTCCATCGTCTTCGGCGCCGGCGTCGTACCGGAGATGCCGCCGGGCTCGCTCAAGGGACTCCAGCTGGTCGTGCCCGACCTGCGCAAGGCGCGCGCGCAGCTGGTGGAGCGGGGCGTCGAGGTCAGCGACATCCAGGTCCTGGGGGAGAACCCGGGGCCGGTGCCGGACCCGCTGGATAATGTCGGCTTCGTCTTCTTCTCCGACCCGGACGGCAACTCCTGGGCCGTCCAGCAGATCTCCAGCCGCGCCTGACCGCGCGGCGCACCTCGCCCGGTCCCGCCGGCAGGGCCCTCCGGTCACCCGTCGGGGCGGCCCTCCGGTCCCGTCGGCGGGGCGATCCGGTCCCGTCGGCGCGGCCGTCGCGCCGGTGGGACCGGCCTTCACAGCCGGCGGGGGCCGGTGTCCGGCCGGTCGGCGGCGGCGCCGAGGCGCACGCTGGCGTGCAGCACCGACAGGCCGTCCGGCCGGGCGAGCACCGGGTTCAACGTCAGGGCGCGCACGCGGGGCTGCTCGTCGGCGAGCCGGCCGACCCGCAGCAGCAGCTCGGCCAGGGCCGCCCGGTCCACCGCGGCGGCGCCGCGGTGACCCCGCAGCAGCGGGGCGGCCCGCGGCTCGCCGACCAGCTCCTCGGCGTCGCGATCGGTCAACGGCACCGCCCGCCAGGCCCGGTCGCCGAGCAGCTCGGTGGCGACGCCCCCGACCCCGAAGCCGACCACCGGCCCGAACGCCGGATCCTCCACCAGCTCGACCACGCAGGCCACCCCGGGCGGCACCATCGGCTGCACCAGGACGTCCGTGCCGAAGACCGCGGACAGCTCGGCGTACGCCCGGCGCACCGCCGCCGGATCGGGCAGGTCGAGCCGTACGGCGCCGAGGTCGAGGCGGTGCCGCAGCCCGTACGCCGACGCCTTGAGGGCCACCGGCGTGCCAAGCCGGGTCGCCGCCGCGGCCGCCTCCTCCGCCGAGCGCGCCGGCACCGAGTCGACCAGCTCGATCCCGTACGCGGCGAGCAGACCGGCGATGTCCACGCCGTCCCGGCGCAGCGCGGCCCGACCGGCGACGGGGTCGATACCGGTCAACTCCGGCAGGCTGCCGGGCGGTCGGCGGAGCCACTCCGCGTACCGGTGCACCCGGGCCAGCGCTCGGACCGCCTCCTCGACACCCCCGTACGCCGGCAACCCGGACACCGTCCGTCCGGCCAGGACGGTCACCACGACCGGCTTGCCGGGACCCAGCGCGGCGGGCAACGCGACGGCGAGGTCGGCCTCGACCGGCTGGCCGGGCAGCGGCGGGGCGAGCATCACCGCGAGCGCGTCGACGCCGTCGTCACCGGCCGCCGCGGCGAGGGCGGCGGCGAACTCCGCCGCGGTGGCGTTGGGCCCGACGTCGCGGGGAGAGCCGCCGGCCAGGGTGAGTCCCTGGGCGGCGCAGGCGCGGGCGGCGAGCCCGGTGAGCGCCGAGGAGTTCCCCACCACGGCCACCCGCGGGCCGGCCGGCAGCGGCTGGTTGGCCAGCAGCAGCCCGACGTCCAGCAGCTCGGCGACGGTGTCGACCCGGATCACGCCGGACTGGGCGAAGAGGGCGGCCACCGCCACCTCGTCCGGGCCGGCGGAGCTGCCCGGCCCGTCCGGTCGGGCCGGCGACGCGAGCGCCACCACCGGCTTGGTCCGCCCGACCCGCCGGGCCAGGCGGGCGAACTTGCGGGGGTTGCCGAAGGTCTCCAGGTGCAGCATGACCACGTCGGTGCCGGGATCGTCCTGCCAGTACTGGAGGAGGTCGTTGCCGGAGACGTCGGCCCGGTTCCCCGCCGAGACGAAACTGGACAGGCCGAGGCCACGGCGGTCCGCCTCGGCGAGCAACGCCACCCCGAACGCCCCGGACTGGCTGAAGATGCCGACCCGGCCGGGCGGCGGCAGCGCCGGCGCGAGCGTGGCGTTGAGGCGTACCGCCGGGTCGGTGTTCGCCACGCCGAGGCAGTTCGGGCCGATCACCCGCATGCCGGCGGCGTGCGCGGCCCGGACCAGCGCCCGCTGCGCGGCGGCGCCCTCCGCCCCGGCCTCCGCGAACCCGGCCGCGATCACCACCAGCCCGTGCACGCCGGCGGCCGCGGCGTCGGCGACCACCGCCGGCGCCGCCTCCGGCGCGACCGCGACCACCGCGAGGTCCAGCGGCACCCCGGCGTCGACCGCGTGCGGATACGCGGGCAGCCCGGCGACGGTCGTCGCGGTCGGGTGCACGGGAACGACGGCGCCCGCGAAGCCACCGTCGCGCAGGTGCCCGAGCACGGCCGCGCCGACGCCCTGCCCGGTGGCGCTGGCACCGTAGACGGCGACGCCCCTCGGCGCCAGGAGGCGGGCTATCGACCGCGCCTCCGTACGGTGCTCCCGACCACGCTGGACCGCCAGCGTGGCGTCGGTCGGCGCGATCGGGAAGCTCAGGTGCACCACCCCGTCGGCGAACTGCCGGCGCACCTGGTAGCCGAAATCGGAGAAGACCCGCAGCATCGTGCCGTTGGCCGGGAGCACCTCGGCGACGAAGTGCACGATGCCCACCCGGCGGGCCGCGTCCGCCAGATACTCCAGCAGCACCGAGCCGATGCCCCGCCCCTGGTGGGCGTCCTCGACCACGAAGGCCACCTCGGCCTCGGGCGCCTCCGGCCCGAGCCGCTCGTACCGGCCCACGGCGACGATCCGGCCGCCCGCCAGGACCACGAGCGCCTCCCGGTCGCGATGGTCGACGGTGACGAAGCGCCGCAGGTCCCGTTCCGGGATCCGGGGGTACGGCGAGAAGTAGCGCAGGTAGCGGGTGCGCTCCGAGAACCGGCCGTGCATCGCCACGATCTCCGGCGCGTCATCGGGACGGATCGGTCGCAGTTGGACGGTGCTGCCGTCGCTGAGCAGCACGTCCACCGGTCGGTCCACTGTCGTCACGGGCCGGCTCCCGCCGCGCTCAGTCGCGCGGGTCGTGCGGGTCGAGCCCGAGCAGCGGGAAGACCGTCTTGCGGGTGGCCGCGATCGCCCGGTCCACCGCGGTCGGTTCGCCGCTGGGCTGCCACGGCTCGTACGACGGGTCGACGTCGTCGGTCATCCGCAGCGGCACCTCACGGCCGGGACCGCGCGCGGCAGCCAGCTCGCGCCATCCGGGCGGGGTCAGCGTCGCCGGGTCGATCGGCTCGCCGGTCGCGACCGCCAGCAGGTGCGTCCACGCCCGGGGCACGGCCTCGACGAGGGCGTAGCCGCCCCCGCCGGTGGCCACCCAACGACCACCGCAGAGCTCGTCGGCGAGTGCCCGCAGGGCGAGGTAGGTGGCGCGCTGGCCGTCGACGGAGAGCTGCAGATCCGCGAGAGGGTCGAGCCGGTGCCCGTCCGCACCGCACTGGGTGACGAGCACCTGCGGCCGGAAGGCCCGCAGCACCGACGGGACGATCGCGTGGAACGCCCGCTGCCAGCCCGCGTCGGCGGTACCCGGCGGCAGCGCCACGTTCACCACGCTGCCCTCGGCGTCCGGGCCGCCGGTCTCGTCGGGGAAGCCGGTGCCGGGGAAGAGGGCGAGCGGGGTCTCGTGGAGGCTGACCGTCAGCACCCGCGGGTCGTCCCAGAAGACCTGCTGCACGCCGTCGCCGTGGTGCACGTCCACGTCGACGTACGCGATCCGCTCGGCGCCGAGATCGAGCAGGCGGGCGATGGCCACGGCCGGGTCGTTGTAGACGCAGAAGCCCGAGGCCCGCGCCGGCATCGCGTGGTGCAGCCCACCGGCCACGCTGACCGCCCGACGCGCCTCGCCCCGCCAGACCGCCTCGGCGGCGGCCACCGTCGCCCCGGTGACCAGGGCGCTCGCCTCGTGCATCCCGCCGAAGATCGGATTGTCCGAGGTGCCCAGCCCGAACCCCGCGAAGAGCGGGTCGGCGGGCGCGGCCCGGACCGCCGCCAGGTAACGCGGGTCGTGCACCCGGGTCAGGAGCGCGTCGTCGGCCCGCTCCGGCTTTACCAGACGTACCCGCGGCCGATCGAGGATCCCGAGTTCCCGGGCGAGCGCGACGGTCAGCTCCACCCGGATCGGGTCGAGGGGATGGTCCCCCATGTCGTAGGCGAGCAGGGACTCGTCCCACACCACCACCGTGTCGTCGGACATGCGCCCATCGTCGCACGTGGACCGGCCGCCCGCCCCGGACGCGCGGGGCGTCGCCGTGGCGCCGGTCACATCGCCGGCCCGAGGCCGGGAACGGGATCAGGCCCCGGTGGCCACCGGCCGGTCCGGGTCCGCGACCCAGTTGCTCCACGAACCGACGTAGAGCGCGGCGTCCGGCCGCCCGGCGAGGTGCAGGGCGAGCACCGCCTGGGCGGCGGTCACCCCCGAACCGCAGTAGGCCCCTACCGCGGTGCCGCCGGCGACCCCGACCGCGGCGAACCGTTCCCGCAGCGCCTCGGCGGCGGGGAAGCGGCCGTCCGTGACGTACTCCGGGGCGGGCAGGTTCACCGCGCCCGGCACGTGCCCGGCCACCGGGTCGATCGGCTCGGCCTCCCCCCGGTAGCGGGGCGCGGCCCGTACGTCGACCAGCACCGCGTCCTGGGCGGCGGCCAACCGGGCGGCCTCCCCCGCGTCGAGCACGGGCAGCGCGCCGGGTCGGACGGAGAGGTCGCCCGGCCGCGGCTCGGACGCCTCGGCGCTGACGGGCAGGCCGGCGGTGGTCCAGGCCGGGTACCCGCCGTGCAGCACACGAACCCGCTCGTGCCCGGCCCACCGCAGCGTCCACCAGGCGCGCGCGGCCGCCATGCCGTCCCCGCCGTCGTAGACCACGACGGGGTGGCCGGTCCGGACGCCCGCCGCCCGCAGCGCGGCCTGCAACGCCGCGGGATCGGGCAGCGGGTGCCGGCCGGCGGCGCCGGGCGGGCCGCAGAGCTCCGTGTCCAGGTCGACGAAGACCGCGCCCGGCAGGTGACCGGCGGCGTAGTCGTCCCGGCCGGGCGGCCCGGTGAGCCGCCAGCGGACGTCGAGCAGGGTGGGCGGGTCGGCGGCGTCGAGCTCGGCGGCGAGTCGCTCGGGCTCGACCAGCAGGTCGTCGGTACCGGACATGGCGACCAGTCAACACCATTCGGTGAGCGGACTCGCGTTTCGGCCTCGGTCGTTACACCTGCAACGCGGTAGCATCGATCACCGGAGGGCCGCTGACGTGAAACACGACCTGGTCGACACAACGGAAATGTACCTGCGCACCATCCTCGAGCTCGAGGAGGAGGGGGTGCCGCCGCTGCGCGCCCGGATCGCCGAGCGGTTGAAACAGAGTGGTCCGACGGTGAGCCAGACGGTCGCCCGGATGGAGCGCGACGGCTTGCTCACGGTCGAGGGTGACCGGCACCTGACGCTCACCGTCGACGGCCGCAACGCCGCCGTCTCCGTCATGCGTAAGCACCGGCTCGCCGAGCTGCTGCTGGTGAACGTGATCGGGATGCCCTACGAGGAGGCCCACGACGAGGCCTGCCGGTGGGAGCACGTGATGAGCGACGCGGTCGAGAAGCGGGTCTACGACCTGCTCAACCGGCCGACCCGCTCGCCCTACGGCAACCCGATCCCGGGCCTCGAGGAGCTCGGCTCGCCGGAGCCCGAGGACACCGCCGTCGTCGACGGTGAGCGCAACCTGGCCTTCCCCGGCCTCTCCGGGAAGGTCGTCGTCCGGCGGATCTGCGAGAGCGTGCAGACGAACGCGGACGTGCTCCGTCAGCTGCACGCCGCCGGTGTCGATCCCGGCGCCACCGTGACCGTGGCCCAGGAGCGCGACGGGGTGTCGATCGACCGCTCCGGCGATCGGGTCCGGCTTCCCCGCGAGGTCGCCTCCCGGGTCTTCGTCGCCGCCGGCTGACCTGGTCGGCCGGGTACCCGGCCGACCCTGTTCGCACCGGCGTTCCTGGTGAGCGGTGCCGGCTGCACGGTGATCGCCACTGGGTGCCCGGTCCGGAGGTGGCGGTTCGGCGCTCGCCGCCGCAGGCAGCTGCGACCGGCGTCACAGCGCGCGAGTGTTGACCTTCTTGGCCAGGGCCGCGAGCTGGACCGCCACCTTCTCCACCGCCGATTTGGCGGTCCCCTTCGCGGTCGTCCAGCTCAGCACGGCGAGCCGGCCGTCGGTGGAGAGCCAACCCACCTCGGCGACCGGGCCGTGGCCGTCCGCCGCGCCGGTGGTCCGCCGGTACGCCTGCTGGCCCAGCCCGGACACCTTGCCCGCCGAGTCGGGCACCACGTCGGCGGCGAAGGTGGCCTTGTCCATCGACGTCTCCGTCACCGTCAGGGTCAGCTCCGGCAGGGTGGCCTCGCCGGACCGGACCACGCAGGTGTGGGTGTCACCGCGCTCGCTCGCCGCGGCCACGTCGAACCGGACCTTCACCAGCTGCTCGATCACGGCGAAGTCGAGCAGCCGGCAGGCGCCGCCGGAGGAGGCGGCGGCCACGTCCACGGCGATCGGCGCCGGTGGCGGCACCGCCACCGGTTCCCGCTCTGTCGCGCAGCCCGCCGTCAGCAGTACGGCCGCGACGACGGGCAAGATCCGGGAACGCACGTGGAACCTCCGCAGTAGTCGGCGGGGGCAGCCGCCGGATGTCCGTCGGACACCGTACGGAATGTCCGGGCCGGGCGGAACCCCTCATCCTTCGCGTCGTCCAGCCGTCACGTCCGGGTCACCGGACGGTCCGTCGACGTACGGGCAGTGACGGCAGCCACGGCCGCAGCAGGTGCCCCGGCGGGCCAGGAACCCGGCGGTGAGCACGAACAGACCGGTCTCCGGGTCGAGATAGCCGGCTTCCCCGGCGTCGAGCGCGGCAGCGTGGGCGGCGAGGACCCGCTCCCGGTCCGGGTGGTCGAGCGGCAGCCGGGACGGGTGCGGCTCGCTCAGCGGGCGCGCGGCCAACGGTAGTCGCTTGCCGGTCACCGCCGCAGTCTAGGTGTTCGCCACGGCGGGCCCGGTCAGCGGAACCGGGCCAACGCGGCGACCAGCGCTTCGGCGTCCAGGCCGGCGGCGAGGAGCAGCCGCTCGCCCCGGCGGCCACCGCGGCCGAGGCGACGTCGACCACCTCCAGCACCTCCCGGTAGGTGAGGCTCGCGCTGGGCACCGCGTGGACGTCCCGGACGTCCAGCGGCACCCCGAGGTCGGTGAGGCCCGGCACGGCCGCCGTCAGATCGGCGCCGGTGAGCCGGGTCACCACACCGGGGCGTCCCCGGTCGACCCCGCCCATCGCGATCGTGCCACCGAGGGTGACGAGGGTGATCGACATCGGGTGTGCCTCCGTTCCGCCGCCGCCCGGTCGGGTGAGCCCCCGGACCGTACCCGGGCCCGATATCGGGTGGCGCGGGCGGGCGGAGCGGCGGCAGGCTGAGGCGCCCCGCGATCCCGC
>NZ_SMKG01000131.1 GCF_004348525.1 Micromonospora sp. 15K316
CATGGCGAGGCTCCCGGTCGGGGCTTCGAGTCTTGGTCGACAGCTGTCCTACCTGGAGCCTCGCACCCATCGATCACCGGGCCTGCCACACCGGCCCTGAGCCGCAAGATCAGCTTGGAAAAGGCTCGATGTGCGCCCACCGCCGGATGGTCGCCCCTCGGCCTTCCGGTAAGCGTGGGACGTCGCTTGACGCTCAGCGGTACGCGGCGATGCGCCGGGCGGCCGCCTGAGCCGGCGTCGTGCTCTCGGCCGACGCCGTGCCGACGATCACGCCTCGAGGTGCCATCCGGCGGGATACCGTCAGGTGGCGATCATCTGTGTGGCGCAAGGAGATGCGATGGTTCAGCAGCAGCGGCCCGGCGACGTTGATCCAGCGGAGGTGAAGCGGCGGATCGGCCCCATCGGAGTCTGGACGGGGGTGCTCGGCGGGCAGTCGGCCGAGTTCGGCCGCGCGGTCGCGGCCGAGGTGGAGGAGCTGGGTTACGGCGCGCTCTGGGTGGGGGAGACGGCGCGGTACAAGGAGGCGCTCGTCCACTCGGCGATCCTGCTCGGCGCCACCCGCCGCCTGGTGGTCGCCACCGGCATCGCCAACATCTGGGTCCGTGACGCCACCGCCGCCGCTAACGGCGCGAACGCGCTGGCCGAGGCGTACGACGGGCGGTTCCTGCTCGGCCTCGGGGTGAGTCACGCGCCGCTGGTTTCGTCGCGCGGCCACGACTACGGGCGTCCACTCGCGGCGATGCGTTCCTACCTTGACGCGATGGACGAGACCGAGTACGCCGCGCCGTTGCCGCAACGGGCCCCGCGGGTGTTGGCCGCACTGCGCCCGGGGATGCTGGAGTTGGCGGCGCGGCGCAGCGCGGGCGCGCATCCGTACTTCGTCACCCCGGAGCACACCGCGCGCGCCCGCGAGATTCTCGGGCCGGAGCCGGTGCTGGCGCCTGAACAGGCCGTGGTGCTGGACACCGATCCCGACTCGGCCCGGGAGAAGGCTCGGCGGTACACGTCGTGGTACCTGACCCTGCCCAACTACGTGAACAACCTGAGGGAGCTCGGTTGGGCCGAGGAGGACCTGGCCGGTACCGGCAGCGACGCCTTGGTCGACGCTCTCGTGCCGTGGGGCGACCCGGAGACGGTGGCGGAGCGGATTCGGGCGCACCACACTGCGGGCGCGGACCACATCTGCGTTCAGCCGCTCGTGGATGGGCCGGAGGAGTTGCTGCCGCAGCTACGCACTCTGGCTCCGCTGCTGCTCTCTCACTAAGGGACGATTTTGGGGGCAGTGCTCACCGCGGGCGCACCCCTCCGCCAGCGCGGCCGACGTCGGCTGCGTAGGTGGTCCGGTCTCCGGCGCAGGCTCGTTGCCATCTGACTGCGCCTTTGATGCCAGTACGCGTACCAGGATCGCGGCGGGGAGTTCGGTGGTGAGCTGGAACAGCGCGTTTGCATGACGCAGATGCAGATCCGCCTCAGGCGGTCACGGAACGCGCCCGGTGACGGGGCGCCCGAGGAGTCGGCCGGGGAACAGTCAGGCCTGACTGCCTGCATGGGTGTGAGTAGGGACGAGTCGCAGGTCAGCGCGGCGGGCGGTCTGGGTATGTCGATGGGCCGGTCGCTGGGTCGTAAACGCACGCTGGTCGCCGGGGGCCAGCGGACCAATGTCCTAGGATGATTTAGAGGGTATGTGCCGGCGTGCTGCAGACGGTAGGGCCGAGAGTGGTTGAAGTACGCCCGCCGGCCGCGCCGCGCCCGGAGCAGGTCGGCGTATGCCAAGGTCGGGGCGGGGTCGCGCCGTTCATGCGGTCGAGGCCACTGTGCCTCTGGCGGGCGCGCGTTGAGGCGAGCCGCCCGGTCACGCGATAGGCCGCTCGCGTGCCGGGTTGACCACGAGGATTCACCATGTGGGGGACGGCTGCGGCCGTCCCCTGGCCGTCGTGGTCACCCCGGCCAGTCCCGCGACGGGCAGGCCCTGCCGCTGCTTCTGGCGGACCTGTGCTCACGCGCCGGAGCAGGACATCCGCGTACGACCCCGACCGTCTTGCTCGGAGCCGATCTTCGGCGCGTGGAACGCGACGGCGTCATGACGTCGCACGCGCCGAAGATCGGCAGACGAGTCGTCAGGCGGCGGTCAGGCCGCCGTCGATCGCGAGCGCTGCTCCGGTGACGAACGGGGCCTCGTCGCTGAGCAGGAAGGCCGCGAACGCCGCGATCTCCTCGGGCCGTCCGATCCGGCCCACCGGGTGCATCGCGCCGGCGGCACGGAGGGCCTCCTCCGGGTTCGGGCCCATGTTGCCGCGCAGCAGCGGAGTGTCGACGCCACCGGTGACGAGCGCGTTGATCCGTACTCCCGTCGTGGCCACGTCGAGTGCCGCCGACCGGGTGAGCCCGACAACGCCGTGCTTGGCCGCGCTGTAGGCGGCCATGCCCGCCATGCCGGTGACACCCACGTTGGAGGCATTGTTCACGATCGAACCGCCGCCCGAGGCCTGCAGCGCCGGGATCTGGTACTTCAGACCGTAGAAGACACTGTTGAGGTTGAGCGCCAGCTCGGCACCCCAGGCGTCACCATCGATCCCGGTGACCGGGCCGTACGCGGTGGCCGCGCCGACGTTGTTGAAGGCGCCGTCGAGCCGGCCGTAGTGGTCGACCGTCTGCTGGACCAGTCGCTCCATCTCGGCCTCGACCGTCACATCGGTCGGCACGTAGATCGCGTCGCGCCCGGCGGAACGCAGTTCGGCGGCGAACGCTTCGCCGACGTCCTTGCTGCGGGCCGCCAGGACGACCTTCGCGCCCTCGGCGGCGACCCGCTCGGCGGTGGCCCTGCCCATGCCGGAGGTGGCACCGGTGATCAGAATGACCTTGTCTGCGAATCGGGTGGACACAGTTGATCCTTGTCTTTGTGAGTGGGGCGTTTCAAGGGGATGGTTCAGGCTGGGTGGTTCGGTGCGTGGTTCAGAAGGTGAGCACGAGCCGGCCGCGGACACCGCCGGCGGCGAATCGGCGGTGCGCGTCGGGCGCCTCGGCGGCGGGCAGGGCCTTCGCCACTCGCGGAATGAGCACACCCGCTTCGGCGAGTCGACGGATCTCGTCCAACTTGTCCGTCCGTCCGGCGTACTCGGGCACGAACGGCGTCAACACCCTGATGCCCCGGGTGCTCTCGGCCCGGTAGCCGCCGGGCTCGTCGGCTTGGCGGATCCGGACCAGGCTGCCCCCGTCCCGTACGACGTCGAACAGGCTCGTCCCGAGCAGCGCCACATCGGCGACGGCGTCCACACCGTCCGGGAAGTGCGCCCGGATACCGTCGACGACCTCGGCCCCCCTGGCCACCACGATGGCCGCGCCGGATTCCCGGACCAGGGCCTCGTCGGCCGGGGCGGCGTCCGCGATCACGGTCAGCCCGGCGTTGCTGGCCATCTGGACCAGGTAGCCGCCGAGCGCGCCGGCGGCCCCGATCACGGCCAGGGTCGAGCCTGGTGCGAGCGCCAGCTGGTCGAGGGCCAGCAGTGCGGTGAGTCCGTTCATCGGCAGCGTCGCCGCGGCCTCATGGCTGGTGCCCGCCGGGGCGCGGACGACCCAGCCGGCCGGACGCACCACGTACTCCACGTAACCGCCACCGCTGTTCTCCAGGGTGCCCGCCGGAGTCGGGGTCACCGGGAGGAGCATCGCCATCACCCGGTCACCGACCGACAGGTCGGTGGTGGTACCCGGGCCGATTTCGTCGATCACCCCCGCCACGTCCATTCCGGGCACGTAGGGCCCTGGCACCCCGGCCAGGGCCGACGCGTGGACGCCCGAGCGCAACAGGGTGTCCGACGGGTTCACCGCCGCCGCGTGTACGCGTACCCGAACCTCGCCGGGGCCCGCATGCGGTTCCGGCAGTTCGATGACGCGCAGCACGTCAGGCCCGCCGAATTCGTGTAGCGCAACTGCTCGCATGAATTTCTTCCTCTCGTGTTTCTCAGATTCCCGGTGTGCTGGCTGCGTCGGTGCTCGCGCCGTTCGGCAGTTCACACCCGGTTGCGTCGCACCCGGCCTGGTCGCCAGCATCGAGGAGCGTCAGCTTCGGTTGGCGGTCAGTCCAGGCCCGCCTCAGTACCTCGGCGAAGGCCGCGGCCGGCTGGGCGCCGGAGAGGCCGTACTTCCGGTCGATCACGAAGAACGGCACGCTGGTGATGCCCAGCTGTGCGGCGTCGCGCTCGTCTCTGCGCACCTCGTCGGCGTACGCCCGCCTGTCGGCTTGCACGGCGCGCACCTCGGCTTCGTCGAGTCCGGCGCGGACGGCGATCTCCACCTGGTGATCGGAGTCGTAGATGCTCCGTTCCGCGGCGAAGTTGCCCTTGTAGAACAGGGTCAGCAACTCACGGTGAAGGCCCCGCGCCGCGGCCAGGTGCAGCAGGCGGTGCAGGTCGAAGGTGTTGCCGTGGTCCCGGAAGTCGACGAGGTAGTCGAGTCCTTCCTCCCTGGCGATGCCCGCGAGGTTCTCTTCGGCCGCTCGAGCCTGAGCCGGGGTCAGGCCGTACTTCTTCGCGTGTGCCGCGCTGGTCGTCGAGCGGGTGTGGGCGAGCTGCGGGTCGAGTTCGAAGGAGCGGTGCGACACCTCGACGTGGTCTCGGTGCGGGAACGCGGAAAGTGCCTTTTCAAATCGGGCTTTTCCGATGAAGCACCATGGACAGGATATGTCCGACCAGATTTCGACATGCATGATCTTCTCCCTGTCGGAAGGTCTGCCTCGTGTGAGGGAGTTGCCTGCGGTCAGAAGGAGCTGTGAGCTACCTCTTGGGCGGCGTTTCCGGTGATCCTGCGTGGCTGATCTGTGGCCCCGGCCCGTGAAGGGGTGTTCGCCCGGGGGCGCGCATGCCGTCGAGCAGGATGGTGATGACCCGCCGCCATCCGTCGGGTCCCGCGTCGACTCCGAGGCAATGGTCGGTGTCCAGCGGCGCGCGTGAGCAGATCATGAGGTCTCGCCAGGTCACGTCGGCACGCAGCTCACCGGCGGCATGCGCCCGCTCGGTGAGCCGGATGACCGCGTCCTGCAGTGCGGCGGTCCGGTGTGCCAGCTCGGGTGACGGCGGTCTTTCGCAGGCTGCGGTGACCTCGGCCAGGCCGCGACTGTCCCGATGTGCCGCGGCCAACTCCATCACGAATTCGGCCAGGCCTTTCCATGGATCCGAACGTTCGATACAAGCTTGTGCGGTTTCGCACAACTCGTCATAGAGGCCGAGGAGCGCGGCGTCGAGCAGTGCTTCCTTGGTGCCGAAGCGCCGGTACAAGGTGCCCACTCCCACGCCCGCCGCGGTGGCGATGTCCAGAGCCGACACGTCGAGCCCAAGGGAGGCGATCGCCGCTCGTGTCGCGACGATGAGCTGGCGTCGGTTGCGGCGGGCGTCCACCCGGACGTCAGACGCGGAGTCCAGGTCAGACACCGGGGATCCGCTGCTTCGTGATGCTCCTGGTCGCCTCCGACGCGTCCCGTAGCCGGGAAGTCTTGTTGACGTCACTCACGTCGAGCCTCCTTCGCATCCATCGCCCAAGCGGGCGCCCCTAGGCGGACGACTGTCGTCCGGATCTAACCGTAGTTCAACAGGACGGGCGTCGTCCGCTTCCCGGGCGTGCGTCAAGAGTGATCCTGGCCACCTCATCGTTGAGGGCGGAGTGGCCTGTCGATTAGGGCCTGGACCAGGTGGACGGAGTCGAACTGTCGGCGGACGAGAAGGCCGGGCTGCCGGCTGGCGCGACGAGGTGCGCCGGCGTCCACCCCGGTCAATCAGGGGGCTTGGGGCTTGGGGCGCCGTACGGCAGGCTGAAGCCTCGCGGGACGCATTCGTGCCGAGGGGCGGACCAGAAGGCGGCCCAGTCCTCGGCGGACCGATCGAGAATGAGCCCAGCAGGCAACAGACCGGCCGCAGCGCGAGGTGCCCGGCCGATCCGCGAAGAGGTTGTCCGGGCGCGATCAAGGAGCACGGTTCGCCCCGGTACGTCAGTCTCGCGCCGTGGAAGGGTCGGCTGTGCCGTGTGTCCCGGGTGAAGAGTGTGAGCACGCCGCCCAGATCAGGTATCCGGAGTCCAGTTCTCCAACGGGTCCATCCGGAAGCGGGTCAGCAGCACCGAGTCGATCAGCCACTCTCCGTCGACTCTCTGGTACGTCTCGCGGTACTGACCGTACCCGTTGTGCCCTTCAGGCGCGTTCGGGCCGGCCGGGAAGGTCAGCAGGTCCTCCATCGCCCAGATTCCGGACGCCGTGTCCGGCCCGGTGATCTCAATCTCCGGCATGTGCCCGTGGTGGACGGATGGTGCGCCGCCGGTGAGGTCGCGGATCGTGTAGGCGAACTCCTGCGGCGACTTCCACGTCACCCCGTCGGTCACGAGGTTGGCGTCGGGAGTGAACAGCGCGGCCAGCTCGTCGTGCTTCTTCTCGTCCACGAAACGGAAGTAACGGGCCTTCAACCTCTTGATGCTCTCGATCGACTCCAGCGCATCCAACCGCCGAACAATCTCGTCGAGATCACTCACGATCGAGCCTCCTCGCGTATCCGGCACCATCCGGTGCGCCTGTTGGACAAGCGACACCCGTGCGCTTCCGAATCGGCACGGCGCTTCACGAAGATTCGTCCGCATCTCCGGACAATCAACATGCCTTGGCTACCTCCCCATCGAGGAGGGAACCATTCCTGTTGCCCGCTCCGGATGCGTCCGCGTGCGTGGGAGTCGGTATCCACCGTCCACGTGGTGTCTGTTGATCTGGGCATCGCTCCGCGTGCGTGCCTGGCTGTCAGATCCCGCCTCGCCGCTCCAGGCTCTCGCGCCCCGGCCGTCCCCGGCCACGAGCCGTCGCGCCAGCTATCGGTGGCCCAGCCGTCGCATCACGGCGGCGCCTCGACCGCGCCATGTCCGACCCGGGCTGCCGGGCACTCGCGCCGACCACCGCCGCGCCAGCACGGCAGCTGTTTCCGCCGGCGGCGGGCCTGCCCCCGCTCTCGAGGCGCGGAGGTGGCCAGGGTCACCTGGTCGACAGTCGGGAGAAGCGGACGATGGTCGTCCAGTTGAGCTACGTTCAGAAACGGACGGCTGTCGTCCGCATGGGGGGCGCTCGAACGGGCGCCGTTACAGGACAGATTGTCCGTAGGGGTCCGGTCTGAGGCTCTCGCCGTATGGACGGCACGAAACGTGAGCCGTCCGGGACCGCTGCGGATACGAGAGGAACCGTGTCATGAGCAAGCAGGAAACCCGTCAGGCACTGACGTTCGGTTTGCGGGTCGGCGTGGCGGCTGCGGCGGCTGCGCTGCTGGTCGGCGGCGGGGTGGGCGCAGCAACCCTCACCTCCCAGTCCGCGAGCGCGCACGCCCATTCGACGAGCGCCTCCTCGAAGTCCCTCGCGGAGCGGGTGCAGCGACTGGAGGACATCGAGGAAATCCGCCAACTCAAGGCCCGCTACTTCCGTTTCGTGGACGAGAAGAAGCACGATGACCTGGCGGCGCTGTTCACTCCCGACGCCAAGCTCGTGACCGACGGCATCACCTGGAAGTCGCCCAAGGAGTTCGCCTACACGATCCGCGACCTCACCGGCGCCGCCCCGTCGGCCCACTCGGGAGCCATGCCGGAGATCACCATCACAGGTCCGAACACGGCGTCCGGCATTTGGTCGATGGAGGACATCCTGACCTTCCCGGCAGGCCCGAACGCTCCGGAGGGACACAACGGCTACGGCCAGTACCGCGAGACCTACAAGAAGGTCGACGGTAAGTGGCTGATCGATTCAGTACTGCTGACCCGCTTCTGGATGGACCCGCTGCCCGCCTGGACTCCTCCGGCGACCACGACCCCTTCGAACCCCACGACCCCGCCGGCAACCACGAACGGCAAGTGAGGCGCGGTGGCGTGTCAGGCTGCACAAGCTTGACACGCCACCACACCGCTGAGGTTCCCCCGGTAGCGCGGAGGCTTTCGACCATGCCTTGTTCGGCGTGGAATCTTGGCGATTTCCCCGGCCGAATCCGTATCTCCGGCGGCACCTACGGCAGTCCGCGCGTGCACCCCACCCTGCGCCGCCAAGGCCACCGGGTCGGTCGCAAGCGGGTTGAGCGGTCGATGCGCGACGCCGGCTTGCGAGGGACGTTGCTCCGCAAGACGTGGCCTATCCCGTCCACGTGGTCGAACCCGGAGGCAACACCGGCTCGGGATCTGGTCAACCGGTGGTTTACCGCTGCGGCGCCGAACCGGCTGTGGGTCGCCGACTGTGACAGTCACGATCAACGTGAGCCGGCCACCACGCGGATCGCGTTCCCA
Organism: Micromonospora sp. 15K316; assembly: GCF_004348525.1. Taxonomy (GTDB): domain Bacteria; phylum Actinomycetota; class Actinomycetes; order Mycobacteriales; family Micromonosporaceae; genus Micromonospora. Next base: position 8,284 of record NZ_SMKG01000131.1, read on the forward strand.
GCCCGCGGGGACTGCAGCCCGCTCAGCAACAAATGGCAGCTGCCGTATCCTGAGCGACAGGAGCGGCTCGTCCGCTACGCCGGACGACTGCAGGGGCAGCAGTGAGCTTCAACTCCATCCGTGCCGACATCATCGCTGACCCCGACAATGCGTGGGCAGGCGATCTCGGCTTCCTGCCGTTGTACACGGCGGGACCGCACGCCCGGATCGCGGTCATCGGCCAGGCGCCCGGACGCAAGGCCCAAGAATCCGGCGTCGCCTGGAACGACGCCAGCGGTCTGAAACTGCTCGACTGGCTCGGCGTCACCGATACCCAATTCCGGGACCCGAACCTGTTCGCACTCCTACCGATGGACTTCTACTACCCGGGTAAAGGCACCAGTGGAGATCTGCCGCCGCGCAAGTCCTTTGCCGCCCGCTGGCACAGACCCCTGCTCGAGCTGATGCCCGAGATCACCCTGACGATCCTCATCGGCAGTTACGCGCAACAGCACTACCTTGCCGGGCGGGCACGACGCAACCTCACCGAAACCGTGCACGCGTTCCGCGACTACCTGCCCGACACCATCCCACTCGTGCACCCATCCCCGCTGAACTTCCGCTGGCAGGCACGCAATCCCTGGTTCATCACCGATCTGCTCCCGGTCCTGCGGGACCAGGTCACAAAGGCGCTCGGTTCGCCTCTCACTTCCGGGTACTGACGCATTGACGTGATGCCAACAAGGCCCTGTCTGCCGGGGTGAGTTGAGACGGCGGCCACGCGCCGCGTCACCGGTCTCCCCGGCCAGATGGGTGAGCCACTCGGGGTGGTTCGCTTCTCGCCTGGCTGATCTCGGATCGCTGGCCGCGAGCAGGCCCCCGCACGCCTGCGAGCGGACCATTTGGTCCACGTATACCGCAATCGGATCGTGTTTTACTGCCAGTCACATGTCATACTTGGACTTCAGGGTCCGAAGCGGGGTTGTCTGATCGCGCGACCGAACCAAACGCCGGAAGGGTGAGCCGATGGGCAGCGAAGGGCAGGCGCTGGTCGCCGAGGAGTTGATCGACAGCCTCGAGCGTGGCCGCTTTGAGCTCTACCGCGACGGCGAGCTGGTCGGCTGGCTCTACTACACCCACCTCAAGCCCAACCGGTACGCCCTACGGCACACCGAAGTCGAGTCGAGTCATCAACACCAAGGCGTGGCGGGCGCGATGGTGCGGCGAGTACTCGACGAGATCCGCGCCCGCGAGGGCACGATCACCGCAATCTGCCCGTTTGTGGTCGACTACCTCTCGCGAACGACCACCTATGCCGATCTGATCGATGCCCGACACCCCGGCTACTCGGATCGTGCTGCTGCCGAGTCGGCGCGGGCGAAGGCGGGTGGCTGAAACTACCGGGCCGCGCGCTGGAGGACCTCCGCCCGGGTGCCATCGCGAGTCCAGTCCGCGAACCCGAACACGCGCTGTCCCACCGACAGCCCGTCGTGCCATGGTCGAGAGTGCTGACCACTCCGGCCAGCTCGTGCCCGGGAATCGATGGCGTCCGGTCACGGCCGATTCGGTCGGTCCTGGTCGAGGGTGATGTCAGCTCACCCGGGGTGAATCCCGAGCATGAACCCGGACAACGAGGCCCTCGGGATGGCGCCGCCGGAGTCGAGGCCCCGCCGGCGCCATCCCCGCATTGCGTTCGAGGTCAGTTGCGGCCGGCCATGATGCCGCCGTCGACGTCGACGATGGCGCCGGTCATCCAGCTGGACTGGTCCGACAGCAGGAACGACACCGCGTTCGCGATGTCCTCCGGGCTACCGACACGCCCCAGCGGGTGGAAGCTGTCGAAGCTGTCGACGGTCTCATCGAGCTTGTCCGCTGGGACGAAGCCCAGATACAGGGGCGTCTTCACGACCGCGGGGGCGACCGCGTTGACCCGGATGCCGTGCGGCGCCAGCTCGATCGCGAGGGCCTTGGTGAACGAGTGCAGGCCGCCCTTCTGTACGGAGTAGCCGGTGTGCGGCGTCGCCGCGATGCCCTGGTGCGCCCACATCGAGCCGATGTTGACGATGGCGCCGCCCCGGCCGCCGGCGACCATGCCCGCGACTACGGTCTGCGTGATGAAGAACAGCGCACGGTTCAGTTCGTTGTACGAGTCGTAGAAGGCTTCGTCGTACTCGCTGAACGCCTTCGGGATGAAGAAACCCGCGGCGTTGACGAGCATCGTCGCGTCGGCGTGCTCTGCGGCGAGCTGCTTTCGGAGCTCGGGCACCTGGTCGCGGTCGGTCAGCTCGGCGGTGATGCCCCATGCCTTTCCGTTCTGCGACAAGGCCTCGACCGCGGCCCCGACCTTGTCCCGGTCTCGGCCCGTGATCACGGCAGTGCCGCCCCCGGCGACGACCTGGTGGGCCGTGGCCAGGCCCATCCCGCTGCTGCCGCCGACGACCACGACCTTGCGGCCTTCGAAACTCATACTCATGCCAACTGTTCCTTCCCCACCGGTTCACGATTCGTGTTGGCAGCACCCGGTCCCCCGAGTGGTGCAACGTCCGTGGAACTCGGCGCCGGTGGGCACGCCGGACAGCTTGTCGCTAGCGGAGGCACCGAGTCGGACGCCCCGAACCTAGTCGCGGTGGAACTGGTCGGTCAAGTCCAGTAGGAGATCACGCTGGTGCTGCCGCAGAGTCGCCACAACCCAGGCCAGCAGCCATAACGGCGGTACTCATCCCGCCACCCCTAGCATTTGTTCTGGACTACATGGTCCAGGGGGTGCGTGTCACGCCGGGGCGGCCTCGAGATCTGGGCCACCCGATCCGGCGCCCGCTTCAAGTTGCCCCACCACACCGACACGGGGGCCTCCGCCACCAGGTCGCGACTCACGGACCGGCGAGGCTCGTACGCTACGTTGACCGGGTGCCCGTACCTCGGCTGATTCCCATAACGCACGAGCCTGACCACCGTACGGACAGAATCGGCCACTACGACGACGGGTTGTTCCTCGCGTCGGCGTGGGACCACCACGCATACGTGCACCTCTTCGACCGCGACGGGGCGTACCGGCGTTCAACGATCAGGCGCGTCACGGATCGAGCCGCGCTGGATGAGGCGGTCGACGGGCTGCTCGCTGACCTTCCCGGCAAGTCGTACGGCGACATCGCGGTTCAACTGTTCCAGACCCACCAGGACGACGTCACCTTCGGGTTGATCGATGAATCCGGTGACCGGGCCGGCGACGGCAGTCACGTCGACTGGGTCGAGCTGTACCCGGATCGCCTGGGATTTCACGAACCATGGGATGGGCTCTACGACACCTGACGGTGGGCCGATCAGCCACCGAAACCCGGCGCCGAGACCTCGGCGCTCCGCTTTTCCGGTGCGCTAGCCCACCGTCATGACGTGCTGGCCGAGTCGATTACGTTCGGCTCATCGGTGGTCAGGACGCCGGTGCGGTGCAGGTGAGCTCGGGCCGCGGCGATTGCTTCCGGCGTACCGGGGAAAACGCGGTCCGCGGCGCGGAGCCGGTCGAGCACACCGACCGCGTCGAGGGCTTTCTCGTGTCCCGTCGGCACGCCGGAGACGTACACCGTGATGCCACGGTGTTCGAGACGCTCGATGGCGTCGCGCAGCACGCGCGCGCCGGTGCCGTCGATAGTCGACACCCTCGACATCCGCAGAATGATCACCCGCACGTCCGCCACCTGGGACAGTTCGCGCAGGAACCGGTGGGCCGCGGCGAAGATCAGCGGGCCGTCGAAGCGGTAGGCCACGATGTGCTCGCGGAGTAGGGCGGCCTCCTCGACGTGATGATCGGTGATGTCGAGTGGGACCTCCTCCAGCCGGGACGCATTCGCGATCTTGCGGATGGCCAGGGCTGCGGCGAGGACGAGGCCGATCCCGACTGCGGCGATCAGATCCAGGGCAAGGGTGGCGATCGCGGTCAGAGCCATGATGAGAGCGTCGGACCGGGTCGCCCGGGCGAGCGCGGCCAGCGAACCCACCTCGACCATGCGGACAGCCGTGGCCAGCAGCACTCCGGCCAGCGCGGCGAGCGGAATGTAGGCCACCAGCGGAGCGGCCACCAAGATGATCACCGCTAGAGCAATCGCATGGGTCAGCGAAGCGAGTCGCGACTGGGCTCCTGAGCGGACGTTGACGGCGGTACGGGCGATCGCCGCCGTCGCCGGTACACCGCCGAAGAGCGGAGTCACCACGTTCGCCACACCCTGACCGAACAGTTCCCGGTCAGGGTCGTGGCGCTGGTTGACGGTCATGCCGTCGGCGACGGTCGCCGACAGCAGACTCTCCAACGCGGCAAGGGCGGCGACCGCCAACGCCGAGGTGAACAACGTCGGCACCGCGGCCGGGTCCAAGAAGCCCAGCGAGGGAACGGGAAGGGTGGCCGGCAGGACGCCGATGCGTGCGACGTTGAGCGACAGCAGCTGCCCGATCACGGTGGCCCCGGCCACCGCTATCAGCGAGAACGGCACCGTGGGGCGCCAGCGTGCACCGGCCAGCATCGCCGCCGCCACCCCAAGCGCCACCATCAGCGCCGACCAGTTCGGGTGCCCGGCGAACTCCACCACTGCTCGCCAGGCCACCGCGGTGACCTTCTCGCCGTCCGGGTTCGGTACCCCCAACGCAGCGGGGACCTGCTGCAGGAAGATCACCGCGGCGATTCCCACGGTGAATCCCTCCGCCACCGGCGCCGGCACGTAACGCACGTACCGGCCGGCGCGCAGCAGGGCCAGGGCTAGCAGAATCAGGCCCGCCAGCACACCGACGGTGAACACACCCCCGGGCCCGTACCTCGCCACGATCGGCACCAGCACCACCGTCATCGCCCCGGTGGGTCCAGACACCTGCAGGTTGGATCCGCCGAACAGCGCCGCGAGGATCCCGGCCACAATCGCGGTCGCCAAACCGGCGGCCGCCCCCAGACCGGACGACACCCCGAACCCCAGCGCCAAGGGCAGCGCGACCACCGCGACCGTGAGCCCAGCGATGAGGTCACGACGCGGCTGCCGACGCATCGCCGCGAAATCCGCCTTCGCCGGCAGCAGGACAACCATCCGGTGCCAGGTTGAGCGGGCGAGGGCGGCGGCGCTCATCGCGGCACCGCTACCGACTGGTCGTCGGCGTCGTCCTGGTCCTCGCGGAGCGTCTCAAGCAGCTCGGCCTGACCTGTCAGCATCTCCGTGAGGAACCGGCGGGCCGCTTGCATCAGATCAGCCACATCCGGCCCCGCAAGCGCATAGATGACGCTCGACCCATCCCGCCTGGACGTCACGATCCCGGCCCGGCGCAGCACCGACAGCTGCTGAGACAGGCTTGACGCCTCGACCTCCACCTCAGCCAGCAGATCCCGCACCGGCATCGGCCCCTCGCCGAGCAACTCCAGCACCCGGATGCGCACCGGATGCCCGAGCGTACGGAAGAACTCCGCCTTTCTTTCGTACAGCGGCAGCACCACATGCCCTCCCGGCCAGATCAGCAGTTAGGCAATTGAAGATGTCTTCAAGTGAAGGAGTGATCGCAGCCCAGCTGGAAGTGATCCGCGACACTCTGCTGGCAGCCCGCACGGACGCCCGGGCCAAGAAGTGCCGGGTCGGCGCGCTGGGTCGCTCACCTTCGGCGAGCCCGGTGAGCTGCGCTGAACGTGCAGTTCGCCCGCTCGGGTGAGTGCCTCCGGCCGGAACCGCCTGCCAGTGACCCGTGCTGGACCGCCGGCAGGACCTGGCCCGTTTTGAAGGCTCCGTCGCGATGGGCCCCATGTCGCGACTGGGCCGCCGGGACGTTCATCGATCGCCTGAATCGGCTGTGGTCTCGGTTTCGCCGCCGGGTTGTAGGGGCGTGTCGGCGCGAATGCCGCCGATGCTGAGGCCGCGGATCAGCGCCGCGAGGTGCCGCCGAGGGGCCTGGCGGCCGGCCCGGTTGCTTCCCGTCGACCTGTCGACTCAGCCGACGGTGAGTCCGAGTCAGGAGGCGGCGATCGGGGCGACCGACGCGGGCACTCTCCGGCCGGCTGACCGCCTGCCGGCGATCCGCGCTCGCGCGACGAGGTGTCTCCGTGCTGGACGGCTGGGCGCCTCGATCGAGGGTCGCTATCGAAAATGAAAACCGATGGCGTTAAGATGCGTCGAGCAATCGTGAAGGAGGCTCTGGTGGCTGTACCGAAGCGGAAGATGTCCCGGTCGAACACTCGGCACCGGCGAGCGCAGTGGAGGGCGAGCACGCCGCAGCTGACGCCCTGCCCCTGTCCCCGCAAGGAGATGGTGGTGCCACACCGTGCCTGCCCGCACTGCGGTCTCTACCGCGGCCGCCAGGTGGTGGAACAGCCGTGACCGGCCGGCTTCCGGTCACCGTCCTCTCCGGCTTCCTCGGCGCCGGTAAGACGAGCCTGCTCAACCACGTGCTGGCGAACCGGGACGGGCTGCGTGTGGCGGTGGTCGTCAACGACATGAGCGAGGTCAACATCGACGCCGCGCTGGTCCGCGACGGCGGATCGTTGTCGCGTACCGAGGAGCGGCTCGTTGAGCTCACCAACGGCTGCATCTGCTGCACCCTGCGCGACGACCTGCTCGACGAAGTGGCCAGGCTGGCGCTACAGGGCCGTTTCGACTACCTGCTCATCGAGTCCAGCGGGATCTCCGAGCCGATGCCGGTCGCCGCCACCTTCGCCTTCGGTGTCGAGGACGGGCGGGTGCTCGACGATCTCGCCCGGCTGGACACCACTGTCACGGTGGTCGACGCGGCAGGGCTGCTGGCGCGCATCGAGGCGGGGGAGACCCTGGAGCAGCGTGGCCTGGCCGCGTACGAGGGCGACGACCGCAGCATCTCCGATCTGCTGGTCGACCAGATCGAGTTCGCCGACGTCGTGGTGGTGAACAAGACCGACCTGGTTTCCCCGGCCGACCTTGCCGTGGTGGAGGCGCTGCTGACCCGGCTCAACCCGGGCGCCCGGCAGGTCCGTGCCGTGCACGGACGGGTACCTCCGGCAGAAGTGCTGCACACGGGCCGGTTCGACCTCGAGCGGGCGGAAACCGCACCCGGCTGGGTGGCCGAACTCAACGGCGAGCACGTCCCGGAGACCGAGGAGTACGGCATCTCCAGCCTCGTCTTCCGCGATCACCGTCCATTCCATCCGCAGCGGCTGTGGGACCTGCTGACCGATGGGCTCGACGCCTTCGGCGTGCTGCGTTCCAAGGGCTTTCTCTGGTTGGCCAGCCGCCCCGAGGTGCAGGCCCTCTGGTCCCAGGCGGGCCCGTCCGGGCGGTGCGACCCCGTGGGCATACCGATCGTGGTCTCCGGTGAGTGGCCCGACGACCCCGCGGAGCGGGCCGAACTGAAGGCCCGCTGGCATCCGGTGTTCGGTGACCGGCAGCAGGAACTTGTCCTGATCGGCGTTGGTCTGGACGCCGTGGGGCTGCGTACGGCCTTGAACGGCTGCCTGCTCACGGAGGCCGAAATCGCGGCCGGCGAGGACGTCTGGCGGTCTCTGGCCGACCCGTTCCCGGCCTGGGACCTCGCCGATGTCGACCAGCACGGGCACGGGGAATCCCTCGTCGCCGCCGACCAGCACTGACCTCGGGTCGATCTCGCCATCCACGCCACCGTGATGTGTGCGGGTGTGGTGGGTGTCTGCGTGCGGACGATCCTCATCGCCGGGCCGGCGGTGCGGGGCCGTGACTCGACGGCCGGGAGGGCGGCATGCCTGACCGCGCCGCCGGTCCCGAGCGACTGTGTGCCCCTCTGTCTACAGACTATATGAAAACGAAAACGGTTACGTTTATAGTTCTCGCCGGAAGACGAGTTCGACAGGCTGCCCGCCCGACAGCAGTCACCCTCCCGCCAG
>NZ_SMKG01000132.1 GCF_004348525.1 Micromonospora sp. 15K316
GGGCGGCGGCGTGGTGGGCGGGGTGCTGCCGCCACCGCAGGAGGCGCCGTTGATGGTGCAGTTCAGCGGGGCCGCGTACGGGCCGCTGCCGTTGTAGCCCCAGTTGAACGAGGCGCCGGGCGTGATCGGGCCGGCCCAGCTCTTCTTCACCGCGACGTAGTGGTTGCCGCTGCGGGTCACGTCGGCGTCCCACGAGCTGCTGATGCTGGTGCCGGCGGGCAGGTCGAACTCGATGCGCCAGGTGCTGACGGGGGCGTCGGACCCGTTGGTGATGGTGACCCTGCCCTCGTGACCGGTCCCCCAGTCCTGCACCTTCGTGAACGTGGTGGTGACGCTTCCCGCCCCGTAGGCGGCGGCGACGGGCGCCAACGTGGCGGTCAGCGCGACCACGGCGCCGGCCCAGAGAGCCCGGCGGAGTGATCTCTTCATGTGGCGCCTCCTCAAACAGTTAGGAAACTTTCCAAAATGTTGGTGAGACGCTACTCAGAGCGTCATCACTTAGTCAAGATGCAAATGCTTCGATTTCTGTCCTGCTCGAAAGACCCGGCCCCGACGTGCCGAAACCCGGGCCGACCACCGGCCGACAGGGAGGTGATCAGCGGGGGCCGGGGCGTTCACGCGGAGTTCCGGCGCACGACGTTGACGCGGAACGGGCCCGGCGACAACGATCTCTGTCTATGATCTCGAGCCGTATGGGCGGGTCGGTCCGCCGTGTGCTGCTGTTCTCCCTCGCCGCGGTGACCGCGGTGCTGACCTCGACCGGAGCCGCCCCGGCCGTGCCCGCGGCGGCCCGCGTCGCCGCGGCGTCGGCCACCCTCGCCGGCTACCCCGTGTGGGCGCACTTCAGCAACCCCACCGCCGGACGCGACTACACCATCATCAACGAGCTGCAACGGCTGATCGACGGGGCGCCCGCCGGCTCAACCGTCCGGGCGGCGATCCACTCCATCAGCGTGGACTCCGTCGCCGACGCGCTGCTGCGCGCCCAGAACCGCGGCGTCACCGTGCTGGCGCTCCTCGACGGGAAGAACGCGACCTCGACCGACCCGGCCGTCACGACGATCAAGCAGCTGGCAAACCACCAGTTCTGCCTGAACAGCGGCGGCGGCCACGGCTGCGTCAGCACCAGCCCGGACGGCGACATGCACACCAAGCTCGTCACCTTCACCAGCACCACCGACCCGAACGGCGTGGCCCGTGGCGACGTCGTCTGGTTCGGTTCCAGCAACCTCACGTACGCCACCGGCCCGGACGCCTTCAACAACGCCATCACCGTCTACGGCGACGCCGCGCTCGCCGCCGGGCTCAACGCCAACTTCACCGACATGTGGAACCGCCGGCACTACAGCGGCAACGACTACTACGACTCCGCCTCCGGCCGGGGCTACTACCAGGCCGCCGCGGCCGACGCGTACGCCTCGCCGGAGGGCGCGGGGCAGACCGACACCATCGTCACCCGCCTCAACGACCTGACCCCCGACGCCGAGTGCCGGCTGCGCGTGGGCATGGCGTCGGTGACCACCGGACGGCCGCAGATCGTCAACCTGGTGACCCGGTTCCGCTCCGCCGGCTGCAAGGTCTGGATGGTGATCGGCAGCAACGCCGACGGCGGGATCGCCATGAGCCAGTCCGTCTACAACCAGCTGCTCGACGCCGGCGTCGCCATCCGCCGCAAGGACAAGGTGCACGACAAGTTCTTCGCGGCCTACGGAAAGTACGGCACCGCCTACCAGTACCGGGTCTACACCGGCTCGCAGAACTGGACCCAGGACGCCCTCGGCGAGAACGACGAGATCTTCGTCAAGATGGCACCGGAGACCGGAAGCACCCGCCCGTTGTACGACGCCTATTACACGCACTTCAACGACGCCTACAACTCCGGGGTGACCTGCTCGAAGAGCAACTTCCCGTGCTCCTGACCGCTGGTCGCCGCGAGCTGCCCGGCGGGCTCGGCCGGCGGGTGACCGCCGGCCGGCCCGGCCGCCCGTGCTCGGCCGGCGATGTGGTCCGCGCCGGTGGACGCGGCGGGACCGGCCGGCGATAGCCTCAGCCGATGACCGTCTTCGACATTCCGATCGGGGCCCTGAACGGCGGCCCCGCCGACCTCGCCCAGTACCGCGGGCGTGCCCTTCTGGTGGTCAACGTCGCCTCGCGCTGCGGCCTCACCCCGCAGTACACCGGCCTGCAGGCGCTCGCCGAGGAGTACGCGGACCGCGGCCTCGTGGTGCTCGGCGTGCCGTGCAACCAGTTCGGCGGCCAGGAGCCGGGCACCGCCGACGAGATCAGCGACTTCTGCCAGGTCAACTACGGCGTGACCTTCCCGCTCACCGAGAAGGTCGAGGTCAACGGCCCCGGCCGGCACGCGCTCTACGCGGCGCTGGTCGACACTCCGGACGCCGACGGCCACACCGGCGACGTGCGGTGGAACTTCGAGAAGTTCCTGGTCGCCCCGGACGGCGCGGTGGCCGCCCGGTTCGCCCCCACGGTGACGCCCGACGCCGCCGAGCTGCGCGCCGCCGTCGAGAAGGTGCTCCCCGGGCCGGCCTGAGTTCCACGGTTACCCGGACGGGTGGCCGGCGGTGACGCCGCCGGCCACCAGCGGGGCCCGGCCGTACCGTGGCGGGCAGGCCGCCGGGCGACCACGCGGCGGCCCGGTGCGGAATGCGGACCGCGGTGGACGGAGTTGGCACCAGACATGACAACTGTGGGATTCATCGGCAGCGGATACATCGGCGGCACCGTGGCCCGACTGGCCGTGGCCGCCGGGTACGACGTGGTGCTCAGCAACTCGCGCGGCCCGGAGACGTTGCGCGAGCTGGTCCAGGAGATCGGCCCGCGGGCCCGCGCGGCGACGCCGCTGGAGGCGGCGCAGGCCGGAGACCTCGTGGTGGTGAGCGTGCCGTTGAAGGCGTACACGGCGGTGCCGCCGGAGCCGCTGGCCGGCAAGGTCGTGCTGGACACCAACAACTACTACCCGCAGCGCGACGGGCAGATCGCGGAGCTGGACTCCGACGCGACCACCAGCAGCGAGCTGCTGCAACGTCACCTGCCGCAGGCGCGCGTGGTCAAGGTATTCAACAACATCAACTATCGCCACCTGCGGACCCTGCCCCGGCCGGCCGGGGCCGCCGACCGGAGCGCGCTGCCCATCGCCGGCGACGACTCGGACGCGAAGGCGGCGACGCGCACCTTCCTGGACCGGATCGGCTACGACGCCGTCGACGCCGGACCGCTCGCCGAGGGCCGGCGCTACCAGCCCGGCACCCTGCCGTACGGGATCATCTACTCCGCGGACCCGACGGACTGGGAGCACGAGGCGCCGGCCGGGACGGAGAAGGTACGCGAGGCGCTGGCCGCCTTCGACTCCGCCGCCTGAGCCGCAACCCCACCGCCGGACGTGGCGGGACCGGGCACGCCCGCCCGGCTCCGCCACGGGCCCGGCCGTCTCCGGCGGACCGCTGCCGGCGCCGCGCCGCCGCCGGTCTCTCGTTCTCGGCGTGTCGGGCCGGTGACGGTTGCATCGCGGTCCCGTGAACGGGACGCTAGCGGCCGGACGCATCCCGTTGGCCGGACGCACCCCCGGAGGCGACATGCACCTGCTCCGCACCGCACCACGCCGCCTGCTCGCCGGAGCCGGAGCGCTCCTGCTCGGCGTGGCCCTCCCGACCACCACTGCCGCCCCGGCACAGGCGGCGGGCCCCGGCTACGTCCGGCTCGCCCACCTCTCCCCCGACACCCCGAGCGTCGACGTCTACCTGGCCGCCCGGGACGCGACGCAGCCGCGGGTCTTCCCCGGCGTGGGCTACGGCGTGGTCTCCGACTACCTGCCGCTCCCCGCCGGGCGGTACGCGGTGGCGATGCGCGAGGCCGGCGCGCCGGCGGACGATCCGCCGGTGCTCACCACCGAGGTCGCGGTGACCAGCGGCGCGGCGTACACGGTCGCCGGGGTGGGGCGCTACGCCGACCTGGGGCTGCGCGTGCTGCACGACGATCTCAGCGCGCCGGAGGGTGGCCGGGCGAAGGTCCGCGTCGTGCAGGCCTCGGTGCGCGCTCCGGTGCTCGACGTGGCCGTCGCCGAGGGGCCGGCCATCGCCAACGGCGTCCAGTTCGCCACGACGACCGACTACCAGCTGGTCGAGCCCGGCCAGTGGCGGCTGCGGCTCTCCGGCAGCGGCGGCCCGACCACCCAGGCCGAGGTCCGGCTGGCCGGCGGCGCGGTCTACTCGCTGCTCGTGCTGGACGCGAAGGACGGCGGGCTCACCACCGAGCTGCGGCGCGACGCGCAGGGCGGCACGGTGGTCCCCTCCGGTGGGGTGGAGACCGGGGCCGGTGGCACGGCCGGAACGGGCCGCTGGGGGTCCTTGGCCACCGCCGGGCTGGCCGGCCTCGCGCTCACCGCCGGCCTGCTCCTGCTGCGCCGCCGCCGGCGTACCACCTGGTGATCGGCCCGGCGATCCGCCGGCACCGGCGACCCCGGCCGCCGGTGACCGCGCTGGTCGCGTTCGGCGTGGCGCTCTGCCTGGTCGCCGGGACCGGGGTCGGTCTCGCGTCCACCGAGCCACCGCCCGGCGGCCCCGACGCACCGGCCGCCGCACGAGCACCGGCCACCGTGAGCCGGCCGAGCGCCGGGCCCGGTTGCGTGGGCGGTTGTCCGGCGGCTCGCCCGCCCCGGGGCGAGCCCACCCGGGTACGCGTGCCGCGCATCGGGCTCGACTCCCCGCTCACGGTGCTCGGCCTGGACCGGGCCGGCGCCCTGGTGCCGCCGACCGACTTCGACCTGGCCGGCTGGTACGGCGGTGGGCCGGCGCCGGGCGACCCCGGCCCGGCGGTGCTCGCCGGACACCTGGACTCGCGCCACGGGCCGGCCGTCTTCGCCCGCCTCGGCGAGCTGCGCCCGGGTGACACCGTCGAGGTGCGGCGCGGCGGGCAGTGGCTGCCGTTCCGGGTCACCGGCGCGCTGCGCACCCGCAAGGACCGCTTCCCCACCGCCGCCGTGTACGGCCCGACGCCCGGCGCGGAGCTGCGCCTGATCACCTGCGGCGGTGACTTCGACCGGCGTCGCCGCCACTACGTCGACAACGTGGTGGTCTTCGCGGTCGCCGATCCGCCCCGCTGACACCCGCGGCCGCCGATCGAGGCTCGCGGTCGCCGCCCGCTCACACCGGCCGGCGACCCGGAAACCCGCACTCGGCGCGGTGGTACCAGCGGATGTCCGGATCCCCCTCCAGCCAGCACCAGAGCACGGGCCGGCCGTCGCGCTCGCCGGGGAAGTCGAGCAGCAGCGGAGCGATGCCCTTGACCTGCACGTCGTGCTGGTGCAGCTCGTCGAGGACGGCGTGCAGCCGGGCCTCCAGGGCTTTGCCCTCGGCGCGGCCGCCGAACGGGCTCGTGCCGCGTTCAGCCAGGTCGGCGTGGAGCTCCGCCAGGTCGGCGCGGAGCCGGATCAGCTCGTCGACGCGCGGACGCAGGGTGGCGACCAGGCACCGCGCCTGGGCGAGGGTGAACATCCGGCAAGTATGGCCGTCCACTCGCGCCCCGGTCACCTCGCCCGTTCGTGCACCTGGATGTAGCTAACCTTCCTTGACGAGGCATCCACATGTAGCTAAGTTTCGACCAATCGATGGGAGGTGGGCCGTGGAGCGCAGACGATTCCTGACCCGTGCCGGTGCGGTGACCGCGGGAGTGGCGGCGGCGGTGGCGCCCGGCGCACCCGGCCTCGCGACACCCGGGATCCGCCGGGTGCAGACCGGACTCGACGTACTGGTCCGGTCCGACTTCGCCGAACTGGCCGACCAGCGGGTCGGGGTGATCTCGAACCCGACCGGGGTGGACTCCGCCTACCGGCACCTGGTCGACCTGATGCACGCCTCCGGCGAGGTCCGGCTCGCCGCGGCGTTCGGCCCCGAACACGGCTTCCGCGGCTCCGCACAGGCCGGCGGCAGCGAGGGCACCGGCATCGACGCCCGCACCGGGATCACCGTCTACGACGCCTACGGCGCCTCCCAGGCGAAGTGGGAGAGCATGTTCGCCGAGGCCGAGGTGGACACCGTGGTCTTCGACATCCAGGACGTCGGCGCCCGGTTCTACACCTACATCTGGACCATGTACACCTCGATGGCGGCCGCCGCCCGCACCGGCAAGCGGTACGTGGTGCTGGACCGCCCCAACCCGGTCGGCGGGCGTGCCCGCGGCCCGATGATGACGCCGGCCTACACCTCCGGCGTGGGGCTCAAGGAGATCGTCCAACAGCACGGGATGACCGTGGGCGAGCTGGCCCGCTTCTTCAACGCGACGTTCCTCCCCGCCGAGGTCGGCGGTCCGGTCGAGCTGCACGTCGTCAGGTGCCGCAACTGGAAGCGCAACCTGCTGGCGGCCGACACCGACCTGCCCTGGGTGATGCCGAGCCCGAACATGCCCACCCCGGACACCGCGCTGGTCTACCCCGGCACCTGCCTCTTCGAGGGGGTCGCCTCGATCACCGAGGGGCGCGGCACCTGCCGGCCGTTCGAGCTGATCGGCGGCCTGGCCGAGGACTTCGACTACCACTGGAGCGACCGGCTCAACGCCCGCGACCTGCCCGGCGTCGAGTTCCGCGAGGCGTACTTCACGCCGACGTCGGCCGGGCAGAAGCCGGCGCTGCTCAACAAGCTCTGCGCCGGGGTCGAGGTGAAGGTGGTCGACCGCGCCGTCTACGACCCGGTCCGGACGGCTGTCGCGATGCTGGTGGAGGCGCACCGCTACCCGGCGTTCGCCTGGCGGCAGGACTCTTGGGACACCGCCCGGCCGTACTGGATCGACAAGCTCACCGGCTCGCCCCGGCTGCGCACGATGATCGACGCGGGGGCGGACGTGGACGACGTGGTCGGCGCCTGGGCCGGCGAGCTGGCCGCGTTCGAGCGGGCCCGCCGCCCCTACCTGCTCTACTGAGCCGGCGCCCGGGGCTCAGTCGGCCTGGCCGGCGAGCTCCCGGGCCCGGTCCCGGGCCGCTTCGAGGGCGGCGAGCAGCGCCGCCCGTACGCCGTGCTTCTCCAGCTCGCGGACGGCGGAGATGGTGGTGCCGGCGGGCGAGGTGACCGCCTCGCGCAGCTTCACCGGGTGCTCGCCGGAGTCGCGCAGCATCACCGCCGAGCCGATCGCGGTCTGCACGATCAGTTCGTGCGCCACCTGCCGGGGCAGCCCGAGCAGGATGCCGGCGTCGATCATCGCCTCGACGAGGAGATAGAAGTAGGCCGGCCCGGAGCCGGAGAGCGCGGTGACCGCGTCCTGCTGGGACTCGGGGACGCGGACGGTCGCGCCGAGCGGCTTGAACATCTCCTCGGCCAGGCCCAGGTGCGCCCCGGTGGCGTGCGGTCCCGCGGAGATGGCGGTCATCGCCTCGTCGACCAGCGCCGGGGTGTTGGTCATGACCCGGACGACCGGGGTGCCCTCGGGCAGCCGCCGGTTGAAGAAGCTGGTGGGCAGGCCGGCGCAGAGCGAGATCACCAGCTTGTCGGCGGGGACCTTCGGCCCGATCTCGTCGAGCAGGGCGGCGGCGTCCTGCGGCTTGACCGCGACCGCCAGCACGTCGGCCTCCTCCACCGCGACGAGGTTCTCCACGATCCGTACGCCGTACCGGCCGGCCAACTCCTCGGCGCGGGCGGGGCGGCGGGCGGTGGCCAGCAGCCGGTCCGCCGGCCAGCCCGAGCGCAGCAGGCCGGAGAGGACCAGCTCGCCGATCTTGCCGGTGCCGACCACCGCGATCGTGTGCACCCCGGATGCCATTGCCGCCCTACCCCTCTCGCGCCACGCCACGAGCCGCGGTGACCGTACGGCCACCGCGGCGCGTGGCGGTCGATCAGCTGCCGAAGAAGACCTCGGCCTCGGCGTACCGCTCCAGCGGCACGGTCTTCAGCTCACGGGTCGCCTCGGCCAGCGGCACCCGGACGATGTCCGTGCTCTGCATCGCGACCATCTTGCCCCAGTCGCCCTCGTGCGCGGCGTCGATCGCCTGAAGGCCGAGGCGGGTGGCGAGGACCCGGTCGAACGCGGTCGGGGTGCCGCCGCGCTGGATGTGGCCCAGCACGACCGTGCGGGCCTCCTTGCCGGTCTTCGCCTCCAGCTGCTCGGCGAGCCACTGGCCGATGCCGCCGAGGCGGACGTGACCGAACGCGTCGAGCTCCTGGTTCTGCAGGACCATCTGGCCCTCCAGCGGCTGGGCGCCCTCGGCGACGACAACGATCGGGGCGTACTGGTGCTGGAAGCGCTTCTCGACGTAGCCGGCGACCTGCTCGACGTCGAAGTTCCGCTCCGGCAGGAGGATCACGTTGGCGCCACCGGCGAGGCCCGCGTGCAGCGCGATCCAGCCGGCGTGGCGGCCCATGACCTCGACGACGAGGGTGCGGTGGTGGCTCTCCGCGGTGGTGTGCAGCCGGTCGATCGCCTCCATGGCGATGTTGACGGCGGTGTCGAAGCCGAAGGTGTAGTCGGTGGCGCCCAGGTCGTTGTCGATCGTCTTCGGCACGCCGATGACGTGCACGCCCAGCTCGTAGAGCTTGGTGGCGACGCCGAGGGTGTCCTCGCCGCCGATCGCGATCAGCGCGTCCACGCCCTGCGCGGCGAGGTTGTCCTTGATCCGCTCCACCCCGTTCTCGATCTTGAACGGGTTGGTCCGGGACGAGCCGAGGATGGTGCCGCCGCGCGGCAGGATGCCGCGGACCTCCGCGATGCCCAGCGGCTTGGACAGACCCTCCAGCGGGCCCTTCCAACCGTCCTGGAAGCCCACGAACTCGTGACCGTACGTGGCCACGCCCTTGCGGACCACCGCGCGGATGACCGCGTTGAGACCAGGGCAGTCGCCACCGCCGGTGAGCACGCCGATACGCATGATCTGCTCATCCTCCTGGAGCATCAGATGAAGCCCTCGTAAGCCCCAGGTTAGGTGTCGATCAGACATCGGCGCCGTTGCCGGCCCGGGGCGGGCCGTCACTGCGCACTGTAGTCCGCCCTTCGGAGCGGCGACAGCGCGGCCCGCGTGGTGCGCCCGGGAACGGGGGGTTCCGTGCCGGAGCTCCCGGTTTCCGCCCACCCGCGCCGGCGCCCGGCACGGCCGGAGAGCCCCCGGCGCCGTCACCCTGGGTGGCTGCCCGGCCGGGGCTCGTCCCTAGGCGGACCGACCGCCGGCCGACCGAGGCGCCACCGCCGGCCCGGCGGATCACCCGCGCGACGAGGCGCTCAGCCGGCGGTCATCGCCCGCCAGCGGGCCAGGTTGTGCCGGGCGTCGACCAGCGCGTCGTGCCGGGCCGCCTCGGCCTGCGGCAGCGGCGGGCGCCCCCGGTCGTCCCAGAGCTGCCGCAGTTCCTTGGTGAACCGCGGGATCTCCCGGGGCAGCGCGGGCATCGCGCCCCACAGCTGCGCCAGCACCACGTGGTCGTACGCGGCGTACCAGGCCCACAGCTCGATCTGCTCGCCGGGGCGGCCCCGGACCGGCTCGGTCAGGAAGTCGTACAGCTCGTCACGGATGCGCTCCCGGGAGCGCCAGGCGCGGTCGGCCGGGGACGGCAGCTTGTCCAGCACGTTGCGGCGGACCCACGGGATCGCCCGGGAGTCGTCGAACTCCGTGGAGACCGCGTAGAACTCGCGGCCGAACTCGTCGACGACGCCGATCGAGACGAGGTCGACGATCAGGCCGTCCTCGATGAACTCGCAGTCGTAGAAGTAGCGGTAGACCATCACCGACATCCTCGCCCACCACCGGTTCGGCGCGCCGGGCGGGGGCGGGGAACCGCGGCCCACCGGGGTGGGCATCCCTCGGCGCGGCCGGCCGCGACCGGGCGAAGGCGCACCCGCACGACCGGCCGCGGCCGGGCACCGCCTCCCCAGGCCCCACCAGCCGGATCCGCCACCCCACGATCGGGATCCGCCACCCACCATGCCGGTTGCCGCAGCTCGGGAGTGTCACGGAAGTGATTTGAGGGGTGTACAGCAAGCGACACGACCGTCATGATCTGATGTGTACCGCTACCGGCGCCGAACCGGTGTCATCTCACCTGCCGTCGAGGCCCGTCAGGTTCACCGGTGCGTGTTGTGGTCCTTGACCGGGGAGGGGTTGGGCCGTGGAGGGGGTTCGCCTTCCGGAGCCGGGTGACGCGCTCACGGGCGTGGAGATGTTCGCCGGGCTCGAGCCGGAGGTGCGGCAGCGCGTCATCGCGGCCGCCGTGCCGCGCACGTACCGCAAGGGCCAGCTGCTCTTCGTCGAGAACGACCCGGGCGAGTCCCTGATCGTGCTGCGCCGGGGCGCGGTCGCGGTCTTCCGCACCGCCCCGACCGGCGAACGTGCCGTGCTGTCGGTGATCCGTCCACCGGACGTGCTGGGCGAGGTCTCCCTCCTGGACGCCTCGACCCGCTCCGCCTCCGCCGAGGCGATCGAGGACTGTACCGCCCTCGCGCTCTCCCGGGGCGCCTTCATGGAGCTGGTGCACTCCAACCCGCGCATCCTCGACGCCGTGATGCGGTCCCTCGGCGCGCTGATCCGCCGCCTCACCGAGCAGAACGCCGACCACGTCTTCCTCGACCTGCCCGGCCGGGTGGCCAAGACCCTGGTCCGGCTGGCCGGCGAGAGCCAGGCGCCCATGATCACGATCGAGCTCAACCAGAGCCAGCTGGCCGAGATGGCCGGCGGCTCCCGGCAGAGCGTCAACCAGGCGATCGGCTCGTTCGCCAACCGGGGCTGGCTGCGTACCGAGGGGCGCCGCATCGTGGTGACCGACGTGGCGGCGCTGCGCCGGCGCGCGGGCATGAACGACCGCTGACGCCGGCGACACCGGCCACGGTCGCTCGCCCGGAACCGTCCCCATCGGATGGTCCGGGTAACCGCGGCCGTGACCCGATGGGTCAGGAGCGGGTCTGCATGGACCAGGTCGAGCGCCGCCTCGGCAGGAAGTCCGCCCCCATGCCCACCTCGGGCACCAGGTCGAGCCCAGGCCGCGCTGACGGCGCTGCGCGGCCGGGCCCGGCCCGCGACGGCCGGCTCGCCGCACGCCGACGCCGCCGTGAAAGGCGGATGGGGCCGGCGAGCTTGCGCCCGCCGGCCCCATCCGGTTGCTCAGTTGCCGCCGTCGTCGGCCGGCGGGGCACCGGGCCCCGGGCCGATCTTGGTCGGGTCGGTCGGCTTGGGTGCCGGGGGCGTGGTCGTCGTCTCCCCCGACCCGCTCGCCTGACCCTCGGGCTCTTCCACCATGCCCTGCTCCTCCAGCTCGGCGAGAATGACCGCGTCGACGTCGATCGTGTCCCCCGCAGCCCACACCCTGCCAGCCGGATCGGTCCACGGGGCGGACAATCGCACCTGCACGGCACTCTCCTGACGTGAAATTTCCTGGTACGGAAGACTAGCCCCGACCGATCGGGCGCGAGGCCCGCCCGCACGTCGGGTACCCGACTGGGCTCGCGCGCGGCGATACTGGGCTCTCTGCGTACGGAGCTGGACATCGACCTGAAGTGTGGACACTGCGCACGCGCGGCTGGACCGGACGACCGCTTCTGCGGCGGGTGCGGCCAGCCGCTCGCCGTGAGCTGCGCGCAGTGCGGTCACGCCAACAGCACCGAGGCCAACTTCTGCACCAGCTGCGGGCACCCGCTGCGCGACCACGTGGTGACCGTCCAGGAGGACCGGCGGCAGGTCAGCGTCCTCTTCGTGGACATCGTGGACTTCACCGCGTACGCCGAGCGGGCCGACCCGGAGCAGGCCCGCGGCCTGCAACAGGCGTACTTCGCCACGGTGCGGCGGATCGTGCACCAGTACGGCGGGGTGGTCGAGAAGTACATCGGCGACGCGGTGATGGCGCTCTTCGGCGCCCCGGTCGCCACCGACAACGACGCGCTGCGCTGCGTCCGCGCCGGCCTGGAGTTGCAACGCAACCTGGCCCGCCAGCCGGCCGGCCCGCAGCCGGCGCTCGGCTTCCGGGTCGGCATCGCCACCGGCGAGGCCCTGGTCGACCTGTCGGCCACCCGGGACGGCGGTCAGGCGTTCGTGACCGGCGACGTCGTCAACACCGCCTCCCGGCTGCAGTCACTGGCCCCGTCCGGCGGCGTCGTGGTCGACGAGGCCACCTGGTCGGCGACCCACCACGAGCTGGAGTACGCCGACCGGCCGCCGGTCACGCTGCGCGGCCGCTCGGCGGTGAGTCGCATCTGGCTGGCCGTCCGGGCCCGGCCGCACCGCGACCCGCGAACCGCCGAGCTGACCCCGATGGTGGACCGGGAGCACGAACGCGGCCTGCTGGTCAACGCGCTGCACCGGATGGTGAATGAGCGGACGTCGCAGCTGGTGACGGTCTTCGGTCCGGCCGGGGTGGGCAAGAGCCGCCTGCTGCGCGAACTCGCCCGGCACGCCGGCAGTCTGCCGGGGCCACCGATCACCTGGCTCGTCGGGCAGTGCCCACCGTTCGGCGAGAACGTCACCTGGGCGGCCCTCACGGACATCGTGAAGAGCTGGGTGGCGATGCCGGGGGCCGAGGACCCGGTCGCGCTGCGCGACCGGCTGCGCGCCCGGCTCGGTCAGCTCGCCGACCCGCACGCCGTACGGCTGGCCGAGGCGCTCGGCCCGCTGCTCGGTCTGCCGGGCGAACGGCTCACCCTCGGCGAGACCGAGGCGGCGTGGCGACGGTTCCTGCTCGCGCTGGCCACCGCCGGGCCGACCGTGCTGGTCTTCGAGGACATGCACTGGGCGGACCAGACGCTGCTCGCCTTCGTCGAGCAGTTGGGTGCGACGGCCCGCGGTGTGCCGCTGCTGGTGGTCGCGACCGCCCGCCCGGAGCTGCGGGAGCGGCACCCGGCGTGGACCGGCACGATCAGCGGCGCCATGTCGATCTCGGTGCCGCCGATGCACGACTCCGACATCGACACCCTCTACTCGCTCCTGCTCGGGAAGGCGACCCTGCCGGCGACGCAGCGCACCCCGCTGATCGAGTTCGCCGACGGCAACCCGCTCTACGCCCAGGAGTACGCCCGGATGCTGCTCGACGGCGGCCTCCTCGACGGGGTCGGCTCGGTCGGGCCGGTCGGCGGCGCGGAGATGCCCCGGACGGTGCAGGCCGTCATCGCCAACCGGCTCGACCTGCTGGACCCGGCCGACCGGGCGGTCCTGCAGGCCGCGGCGGTGGTCGGCGTGCAGTTCTGGGCCGCGCCGGTGGCCACCGCGCTCGGCCGGCCGGTGGGATGGGTGGAGCGGGCGCTGGACCGGCTGCAACGCCGTGACCTGGTGTACGAGCAGGCCAGCTCGACGATGCCCGGCCAGTCGGAGTACCGGTTCCGGCACGTGCTGGTGCGCGACGTCTGCTACCAGCGGCTGCCCCGGGCCGAGCGGGTGCTGCGCCACCACCACACCGCCGACTGGCTGGAGCAGCTCGCCGACGGCTGGCAGCACGACCTCGCCGAGGTGCTCGCCAACCACCGCTGGGCGGCGCACGAGATCGCCCGGACGGTCGGCGTGGACACCAGCCCGTACGCCCTGCCGGCGCGCAACGCCCTGCACCGGGCGGCCCGGCGCGCGTACGAGCTGCACGCGCTGGAGACCGCCGCCACGCTGGTCGGGCGGGCGCTCGCGCTGGACCTGCCGCCGGACCCGGCGCTGGAGCTGTTCGACACCGAGCTGGCGTTCTACCGCGACGGTGACGCGTTCCTGGTGGCCGGCGGCGCGGACATCCTGGCCCGGCTCGCCGGGCGGCTCACCGAGGACGGTGACCGCACGGGCGCCGCCCGCGCCTGGACGCTGCTGGCCACCGCCGCCTGGAGCCGGGCCGACCGTCCGGCCACCCAGCGTTTCCTGGACCGGGCGATCGGCCTCTACGCCGAACTGCCGGACAGCCAGGAGAAGGCGGGCGCCCTGCTGGAGCTCGCCCGGGTGCACATGCTCAACGCGGAGACCGAGCCGGCGTGCGCCGCCGCCCAGGCCGCGGCCGCGCTCGCCGAGCGGCTGCAGCTGCGCGAGTCGCAGGCCAACGCCCGGATCACCCTCGCCGTCGCGCGCTACATGGCCGGCTCCGGCGAGGCCTACGCCGAGCTCGCCGAGGTGACCGAGCACTGCCGGCTGGAGCGGCTGGCCAGCCGGCGCCGCGCGGTGCAGAACCTCGCCTGGGCGTTGCAGGAGGAGGGGGACCTCGCCGGCTCGGCCCGGCTGGTGGACGAGCAGCGGACGCTGGATCTCGGCGGTGAGCACAGCATCGCCACCAGCTTCGAGGACCAGTGGGCCCGGGCCTACTACGCGGGCGAGTGGACGTCGGCACTGGCCATGGCGGCGGAGTCGACGCGCCGGCCGACGGCGGAGTGGGACCTGCACATCGTCGCGGTGTCGGGCTGGATGCGCGGGTTGCGCGCGACCCGGCCGCTGCGGGGTGCCGGACCGGTAGGCGAGGCCGAGGACCTGGTCGAGCAGGCGGTGGCCGCGGCGCGCCGCAGCGGCTTCCACCGGGTGCTGCGCTCCACGCTGGCACACGCGGCGCTCTGCCGCGCGGTGCAGGGGCGCCGGGACGAGGCGATGGCGCTGCTCACCGAGTTGGACGAGGACTGGCGGCGGACCCAGATGATCCCGTTCGCCGAGTGGGTGCCGGCGGTGGGGCACGTCGCCGGGGTGCTCGGCGCCGACGCGGCCCGGCTGGTGCGGGACCTGCTGGCCCGGGCGCCCCGGATGACCCCCTGGGCGCGGGCGGCCGGTCAGGTCGCCGACGCCGTCCTGGCCGGGTGCGCGGGCGACGACCGTACCGCCGCCGAGTTGTTGCGGGGCGCGGCGGCGAGCTACGCGCGGATGACCGATGTGACCGACGAGATCATCACGACCGCGCTGTCGATCGGCCCGCGCTCGGCGGTCGACCCGGCGGGCGCGGCCGAGGCCCGGGCCCGGCTGCACGAGTTCGCGATCCGCAACGACGCCGCCGGGCTGCTCCGGGTGGCGGGGGTCCGGTAGCCGGGGTCAGGCGGCCACCGGCGCGGCGGGTTGGCTCTTCACCTTCTGCGCGTAGACGTCGACGTACTCGCGGCCGGAGAGTTCCATCAGCTCGTACATGATCTCGTCGGTGACCGCGCGCTCGACGAACCGGTCGCCGGTCATGCCGCGGTAGCGGGAGAAGTCGAGCGGCGCCCCGAACCGGATCCGTACCCGGGCGATCTTCGGGATCAGCTTGCCGGGTGGCTGGATCTCGTCGGCGTTCAGCATCACCACGGGCACCACCGGCGCGCCGCTCTCCAGGGCCAGCCGGGCCACCCCGGTCTTGCCGCGGTAGAGCCGCCCGTCCGGCGAGCGGGTGCCCTCCGGGTAGATGCCGGCGATGCCTCCGCCCCGCAGCACCTCCAGCTGGGTGTCGAGGGCGGCTCGGGCCGCCCGCCCGCCGGAGCGGTCGACGGGGATGGTGCCGGTGCTGACGAAGAACATCCTGGTCAGCCAGCCCTTGATCCCCTTGCCGGTGAAGTACTCGGCCTTGGCGACGAAGGTGACCTTCCGCCGGACCATCAACGGGGTGAAGATCGAGTCGGAGAAGGAGAGGTGGTTGCTGGCCAGGATCACCGGGCCGGTGGCCGGTACGTGGTGCAGCCCCTCCACCTGTGGACGGAAGAGCACCCGCAGCAGCGGGCCGAGCAGGACGTACTTCATCAGCCAGTAGAACACCGGCGTCCTTTCCCAGTGGCGGTCACGGCGTCGCCCGGCGGCGCGGCCCGTCGATCGCCGGGCCGGGCCGGCCGTCAGGTGAGAAAGCCTACGAAGCACGGCCACCGCCCACAACGAGCGATCGATCCGGCTCGTTCGGGTACCACCGGCGCGGCAGGCAGCCGGCCGCAGTTGACGGTCGACCAAGCCATGGTCAACTCGGCTTCAAGGAAGTCGGGGTGTCCAGCTCACCCGGACCGACCGACTTCAATGAAGTCGAGTCGATCATCCGGCCGGCGCCCATGGTGGCGAGAGCTGCGGGAGAGGCTCGGCGTGAACCGGACCCGAATGAGCCGGAGTAGCGGTGAGCCGTGGCCCTC
>NZ_SMKG01000133.1 GCF_004348525.1 Micromonospora sp. 15K316
GTGCGGAGACGGGTCGGTTGGTGGGCGCGTCGATCTGGCTCGCCGCGGGCTCGGTGCGGGCGGGTGGCGCGGACACCGGCGGCCCGGCCACCGCGGCCGGCGTCATCGGCGTGGGGGCGATCGGCGGCGGCGCGACCGGTTCCGGCGCGACCGGTGGCGGCCCGAGCGGTCGGGGAGGTGCCGGCGGGCTGCCTGCGGAGACCGGCTCGGGACGGCTTCGCCGGCCGCCGGAGGGCACGGGCTCGGTCGTGGCGGGACGGATCGCGCGGAGGCCACTGGTGTTGCCCGTCAAGCCGGGCAGCTCGGTGCGGCGGGCCGCGCCGCGCCGGCCGGCGGCCGGCGCGGGCGTGGTGACCCGGGCGTTGAGCGCGTCGACGAGCGCGTCGCACCCCGCGTCACAGGCCCGGACCGAGGCCACCGCCTGCCGGACGGTCTCCGCCACCGCGGCGGTGAGCGCCCGGTTCACCGTGGCCCGCCGGGGCGTCTCGGAGATGGCGACCCGCAACGCGGTCACCGCCTCGTCGATCTCACCTTCGTCGGCGACGCCGTCCGCCGCCAGGTGTGCGGTGATGGCGTCCGCGGCGACCGACATCTCCCGGCCCTGCGCGACGGTGCCGGCGAGCATGCTCGGCTCGGGCAGGGCGTCGAGCACGGCCAGCGGCACCGACTCGGCGGGATCGGGGTACGCGCGCAGCGCGGCCGGGTAGAGCTCCCGGAGCACCTCGCGCAGCGCCACGGCGGCGGAGTGTCGTCCGCTGGCGAGCGCGGCGTGCGCGGCGAGGACCTGCTTGTAGCCGGCGAGGTCCCGAGGGGCGGGGAGGGTCACGGCGGAGAGCGCGCCGGCCTGCAGCGCCCGGGCCAGGCCGACCGCGCGGCGCTCCGCCGGAGGCGACTGCATCTCCTCCAGCGAGTCGTCGTCGGCGAATCGCTCGGCGAAGTCGTCGACCGAGTCGTCGTCGGCGATCGCGAGGGGGCGGCCGGCCGCGCTGAGCAGTGAGGTGACTGTGTGGTCGTCGCTGTCGGCGGCGATCGCGGCACCGCTCGGACCGCCCGACCGCTCCACGAGCAGCGCGACCAGCTGGGCGTAGCCCGCCGGGTCGTCGCTGATCTCGCAGACATGCAGCAGACGGCCCGCGTCATCCACCACAGCGGACGTCAGCGCCGAGCCGGCCGAGGCCGGTCGGTCGGCCGGATCCGCCGAGGCCAGACCGCAGTACACGCGCACGAGCGCCACGGCGTCGTCCTCCTCCCGGGACAGGTGTTCCTCTGCCAGAGACTGATGCTCCCCGGTAAGGGTCAGTCGCGCCAGTCCACGACCGCAGAGATCTTGCCGACAATGGTGCGCCAACCGAGACTTGCGGTTTGTGCCCCGATTTTCTTGAGTCGGCGTCGGCCCAGGAAACCGCCGACGCCGCCGTTGACCGAGGCCCGCAGCGCCTCGTCCAGGTCATCGAGGCTGGAGCCGGCGGAGAGCATGTCGAGCACGGCCGGTAGGCGCAGGGCGTACGACAGGTCACGAGCGGCCTCGCCGGCCTCGATCAGCAGCGTCGGGTCCCACGTGTCGTGCCCACCGCGGAGGTTCTCCACCACCAGGTCGAGCTCGTAGGTGTCCTCGTCCAGCGGGGCGATGTCGGCCGGCTCGACCCGTTCGGACAGTTCTTGCCAACTGTCCAGTTGGGACAGATCGTTGGGCGCACCGGATCGGATGAAACTGACCAGCGACTCCGGGGTCTTGAACAACAGCAGCTTCCCCTTGTGGGAGAGGAAGACCGGGACCTCCTCGTCGCCCGCCTCCTCGGCGGCCTCCTCCTCGGCGGTGTCGGCCTCCTCGCCGTCGGCCTCACGTCGGCGGCGCTCGTCCTCCTCGTCGCTCGCGGCGAACTCGTCGGCCAGCTCCTCGTCGAGGATCACGACGGTGTCGTCGTCCTCCTCCTCCTCGATCACCTGGCGGCGGGCGAGGAACGGGTCGTCCTGGTCCCGCTCGGTGACGTCGGTCGGGGTCAGCTCCCGGGCCGGCCGGTACGCGCGCAGAGTGAAACCGCTGCCGGCGGGGAGGGCGATCTCCACCGGGTCGATGTCGACCGATTCCCAGAGCGACCGGTCGACGTTCGCCGAGGAGCGGTCGGCGTCGGCCTCCTCCGGCTCGATCGGCTCGGTGGTGTCGTCGAGCTCGGGCTCGTCGGCGTCGGGCCGTTGAGGCGTCTGGCGGGCCACGCTGACCTCCGTGTGCTTCGGGCTGCCCACTTCCGGCGCTGCTGCCGGTGAGTGACTCTGGGCACATACCCTAGTGGGCCGCTCCGGCAGACCGGTGGCCGCACCCCGGTCCGTCCACCGCCGCACCCCGGTTCGTTCGCCACCGCTACCGGTCCGTGCGCCGCCGTCCCCGGTGGCGGTCCGGCCGTTGGACAAGTAGCGTTGCTACGCATGAAGGCCCAGGCGCTGCACGGACACCTCGACGCCCTGCTGCTGGCGGTGCTGGAAGGGGGAGCCCTGCACGGCTACGCCATCATCGAGGCGCTGCGCGCGCGCAGCGACGGCAACCTCGACCTGCCGACCGGGACGATCTATCCCGCCCTGCGCCGGCTGGAGCGTGCCGGGCACGTGGCCAGTGCCTGGAGCACCGTCAACGGTCGGGAGCGGCGCACGTACCAGCTCACCGACGCGGGGCACCGGGCGCTGGCCGGGGAGCGCGCGGGCTGGCACGAATTCAGTGCGACAGTCGGACGGTTCCTCGACCCCGGAACACCTGCCGCGCCGGCCTGACGTGCCCGGCCCGCCCGGTCGGCCGCCCGGCACGGCCCGGAGCGGAGGCCGGCCGTCCCGCCGAGGCCCGCCGAGGACCGGCCGTGCCGGCGGGGCTCAGCGGACGGCGAGCACCCAACCGCGGAGGGCCCGGCCCAGCCAGAGGTAGCCGGCGCCCGCCAGCGACGCCCCGATGATCATCGGTGGCCAGGTCAGCGCGGCGTCCCAGAGGACGATCGACCAGGCGAAGAGCGCGGCCCCCGCCGGTACGCCGAGCATCAATGACCCGGCGAGCCCGGAGCCGACCAGCCGGACGAGCGCCGCGGGGCCGGAACCGGCCGACCGGGCGGCGACCCTGACCAGCAGCAGCCCGGCGGCCGCCAGGGCGAGGGTGACCAACCAGAGCACGCTCACCGACTCGGAGAGGCGCAGGTAGCCGCCCGGTGGGCGGGGCCCGGCGCTCCAACTCGACCCGCGCCAGGTGAGATCGCCCCCGGCGACCAGGACCGAGGCCACCGCGAGCACCCGCAGCGACAGCGTGCGCAACGCGCTCATCGCGAGTTCGGCCTGCCAGGCCGGCAGGAGCTGGGCCGGACTGCCGAACTCGGTCACCGCCCGCCGCTCGGCCTCCGCCGCCGGCAGGCCGTCCGCGCGGTACGCCTCGCCCGCGTCGAGCAACCCGTGCCGAGCCTCGGTCAGCAGGTCGGCCTTCAACCCGGCCGGCCCACGCAGGTGCCCGGCCAGCTTCCGCAGGTGGTCCTCCACCATGACGTCGTCGCGGCGCGGCATGGACCCACCCTGCCACGCCGGGCACTGTGGTGCTGTCCGGGAGAACCCTGGTCCGTCCCGGAGAAGGGTCAGGGGGAGAGCGCCAGGTAACCGCGCTCGGCGGCCTCCTGGAGCAGCCACTGGTCCCGGTACCAGCCGGGGGCGGAGACCAGTTCGGCGTGCCGGCCGCGCTGCACCACCCGGCCGGCGTCGAGGACCACGACCTCGTCCAGCCCGGCCAGCCCGGTGAGCCGGTGGCTGATGAGCAGCACCGAGTGCCCGGCGGGGGTGGCGGCCAGCGCCGAGGCGAGCACCGCGTCGGCGGCCGTCGGGTCGAGCCCCTCGGTGGGCTCGTCGAGCAGCAGCACCGGCGGCGCGGCGAGCAGCGCCCGGGCCAGCGCCAGCCGTTGCCGCTGCCCACCGGAGAGCTGTCCACCCTCCTCGCCGACCACGGTGTCCCAGCCGGCGGGCTGGTCGCGTACCCAGTCGAGCAGGCCGGCCGCGGCGGTCGCGGCGATCAGCTCGTCCTCACCCGCGCCCGGCCGGCCGAGCAGCAGGTTCTCCCGGACCGTGGCGTGGAAGACGTACGCCTCGGCGAGCAGACCGCCGATCATCCCCGGCAACTCGTCCTCGGGGTAGGTCGTCAGGTCGCGTCCGCCGATGGTCACCTGCCCGTCGGTGGGGCGTACGGCGCCGGTCAGGACGGCGGCCAGCGTGCTCTTGCCGGCGCCGCTCGGGCCGACCACCGCGATCCGCCGTCCGCCCCGCATATCGAGGCTCACCCGATCGAGCGCGGGCGCGGCCCCCGCCCGGTACCGGACCGTCACCTCGTCGAGGCGGATGTCGTGCCCGCCGTCGCCGTGCTCCGGCTCGGCCGCGCTCGGCGCACTGCCGGGCGGCGACGCGGCGGGACGGGGCGCCGCGGTGTCGTCGAGCAGGACGGCCACCCGGGTCAGTCCGGCGCCGAGCTGGGTGCGCTGCCGGGCCGCGCCGACCAGCGCCAACGCGATCTCGACGGCGCTGAGGGTGCCCACGGCCAGTACGCCGACGAGCACGCCGGGCACCCCCGCGGCGAGCGCGACGAGCACCACCGCCCCGGCGGTGAGCCCGGCGACCAGGGTGCCGACGGCGTCCACCGCGAAACCGGCGGCGGCGAGGCGACGTTCCAGCCGGGCCAGCCGACCGGCGCGGCCGGTCGCGGCGCGCAGCGCGGATTCGGTGGCACCGAACGCGGCCAGGTCGGCCGCGCCGTGGGTCAGGTCGACGGCGTCGGCGGCCAGCGCACCCCGCAGGGGCGCCAGCTCGGCGGCGCTGCGCCGGGTCAGCACGGTGGCCAGGGTGGGCAGGGCCAGCCCGGCGACGAGCAGCCCGACCGCCAGCACCGCCGCGGCGCTGGGCGAGATCAGCGCGGCGCCACCCACCGCGAGCAGGCTGACCAGCGCCGCCGCCGAGGCCGGCACGAGCACCCGCAGTAGCAGATCCTGGACCGTTTCCACGTCGGAGACGAGCCGGCTCAGCGCGTCGCCGGTGCGCGCCGGGGCGGTGCGTCGGGCGGCGAGCGTGGCGAAGACCCGGGCCCGCACGTCGGTGATCATCCGCAGTACGGCGTCGTGCCCGGCGAGCCGTTCGGTGTAGCGGAACACGCCCCGGCCGATCGCGAGCGCGCGTACCGCGACGATGGCCACGGTGAGCCGGTCCAGCGGCGGCCGGCCGGCCGCGCTCATCAGCAGCCAGGTCGCGGTCGCCATCAGGGCCAGCCCGGCGAACTCGGTGGCCGCGGCGAGCAGCCCGGCGCCGACCAGCCGACCGAGGTACGGCCGGGCCAGGCGTAGCACCACCCGTTCGGCGGCCCCTGCCCGGGCGGCGGTGCCGGGGCGGTCGGCCGGGTCGGACGGCCCGAGCGGCGGGTCGACGGCGGCCGGGCCGGCGACGTCGAACTCCGGCGGTACGGCCACACCGGCGGCGGCCGGGCCGAGCAGACCGGCGCGGGTGGCGGCCGCAGGAGTGTCGTCCGGAGCCCGTCCGGGCCGGTCGGCCGCACCCGGTGCGGGGTCGGGGAGCGGCGCGCTGCTCATCGGGGTGCCTCCCCGGTCGGTACGGGGCTCACCTCGGTGACCCGGCCGTCCTCGATCCGCAGGATCCGGTCGGCGTCGGTGAGCAGCGCGGGACGGTGCGCCACCAGCAGTGCGGTCCGCCCGGCCACCAGCCGGTGGGTGGCGGCGAGCACCACCGCCTCGGAGGCGCTGTCCAGCCGCGCGGTCGGTTCGTCGAGCAGCACCACCGGGGCGTCGCGGAGGAACGCCCGGGCCAGCGCCACCCGCTGCCGCTGCCCGCTGGAGAGGCCGTGCCCGCGCTCGCCGAGCACGGTGCCGAGCCCCTCCGGGAGGCCGGCGACGACCTCGTCCAGCGCCGCGTCGTGGACCGCTCCGGCGACCGCCGCGTCCGGGGTGTCCGGCGCGCCGAGGCGGATGTTGTCGGCCAGGGAGGCGGCGAAGAGGTGGGCCTGCTGCGGGACCCAGGCGAGCTGGCGGCGCCAGGCGTCCAGGTCGGCCTCGGCGAGGTCGACGCCGTCGACGGTGATCCGGCCGCTGGTCGGGGTCACGAAGCCGAGCAGGAGCCCCAGCAGGGTGCTCTTGCCGGCGCCGCTCGGCCCGACGACGGCGATCCGCTCGCCCGGCCGTACGGTCAGCGTCACGTCGCGCAGCGCGGTGGTGCGCTCGTACGCCACGGTCACCGACTCGAAGCGGATCTCGCCGCGCCCGTCGGGGACGAGCCGACCGGCCGCCGGTCGCGGCGCGGGACCGCCCGCCTCCACCTCGAACGCGTCGTTCAGCGCGGTGAGCCCCTCCTGGCTGGCGTGGAAGCGGCTGCCGGCGGCCCGCAGCGGCAGGTACGCCTCCGGGGTGAGCAGCAGCATCAGCAGCGCGGTCTGCAGGGCGAGCCCGCCACCGAGCAGGCGGATGCCGACCGGCACCGCCACCAGCGCCACCGAGAGGGTGGCCACCAGCTCCAGCACCAGCGCGGAGAGGAAGGCGATGCGCAGCGTACGCATGGTGGCGACCCGATGGCCGTCGGCCATCCGGCGGACGACGTCGACCTGTGCCCGGGCGCGGCCGAAGGCGCGCAGCGTGGGCAGGCCGGCCACCATGTCCAGGAAGTGCCCGCCGAGCAGCGAGAGCCGCCGCCACTGGCGTTCGGTGGCGGCCTGCGCCTGCCAGCCGAGCAGCGCTCCGAAGATCGGGATCAGCGGCAGCGTCAACGCGATGATCAGCGCCGAGCTCCAG
This sequence comes from Micromonospora sp. 15K316, assembly GCF_004348525.1. Lineage (GTDB taxonomy): Bacteria > Actinomycetota > Actinomycetes > Mycobacteriales > Micromonosporaceae > Micromonospora. The sequence goes on from NZ_SMKG01000133.1 coordinate 6,795, forward strand.
TCGGCGAGCCCGATCCGGGCGAGTACGGCCAGCGGAACGGTGACGCTGAGCACCAGCTGCGGCAGGTAGCCGGTGAAGTAGGCGTCCAGCGCGTCGAGCCCGCGCCCGGCCAGCGTGGCGAGCTGTCCGGCCCGCTGCCCGGCGACCCAGCCGGGGCCGTTGCGGCCGACGGCGGCGAGCAGGTCGGCGCGGAGTGCGGCCTTGACGGTCGCGGCGACCCGGGCGGCGACGGTGCCCTGCGCCCACACCAGGAGCGCGCGGGCCGCGACGGTGGCGGCGAAGCCGGCCAGCGCGGGGCGGTCCAGCCGCCCGTCGAACGCGGTGGCGAGCAGGGCGGCCAGCGTGGTCGCCTGGGCGACGACCAGGCCCGCGGCGACCACGCCCAGCAGGGCGAGCAGGGCGAGGTCGCGGCGGGCCGCGGGGACCCGACGCAGCAGACGTGGGTCGAAGGGGCGGCGGTTCACCAGTACACCGGTGCTCTGCCGTCCGTCCGTCCCCGGAACACCCACCAACACATCAGTTGGAAGCCTAGTAGGGCCGGGACGAGAGGCATCGCGAGCCAGCCGAGCAGGCGCAGGGTGGGGGCGCTGGCGGCGGCGTCGGCCACGGTCAGCGACGCGCCCGGGTCGGTGGTGGAGACCAGCACGTAGGGCCAGAGGGTCGCGCCGACGAGCGCCACCGGCAGCGCGAGGGCCGCCGCGGTGGCGGCGAAGGCCACTCCCGGGCGCCCCCGGGAGAGCGCGGCGCGGGCCACCAGCAACGCCGTGACCAGCAGCGCGGCAAGCAGTACGCCGGCCAGCGGCTGCTGGGCGGTCGCCCGTACGCGCTCGGAGAGGAGCCCGACGACGGTGGCCGCGCCGACGGCGGTGATCGCCACCGGGAGCAGTCGGCGGGCCAGCCGGCCGGCCGGGGCGGCGTCGGCGGTCGGCAGCCGGAGCGTGAGGAAGGTCGCACCGTGTGCCGCCACGAGCGCGACCATGGCCAGCCCGGCGGCGGCGGCGAACGGGGTGAAGAGGTGGCTCAGCCCGACGACGTGCCCGTCGGTGTCGCGCGGTACGCCCTGGAGCAGCCCGGCGAGCAGGGCGCCCCAGCCGAGGGCGGCGAGCGCGCTGCCGACGACCACCACCCGGTCCCACCGGGCGCGGACCCGCTCGTGGGTGGGGCGGCTGCGCAGTTGCACGCCGGCGGTCACCAGGATCACCCCGGCGAGCGCTCCCAGCACCGCCGGGTAGAGGCCGGAGAGCAGCTCGCCCTCGAGTACGGGGAAGGCGCCGAAGAGGATGCCGACGGCCGCGACCAGCCAGACCTCGTTGCCGAGGAAGAACGGACCGACGGCGTTGAGCGCCGCGCGACGCCGGCCGGGGTCGGCGTTACGGGCGAGCGAGAGGCCGACGCCGTAGTCGTAGCCACCGAGCACGAGGTAGGTGCCGAAGAAGAGGCCGAGCAGGACGTACCAGGTGAGTTCCACGTCAGCTCCTCACGCGAAGGTGGGCTCGGTACGGAGGTGCAGCGGCTGCCCCGGCGGGCGGCCGAGGGCCGGGTCCAGCGCTCCCCGGGCGGCGTGGCGGGCCATGAGCACCCAGTTGGTGACGGCGAGCGTGCCGAGCAGCAGGCTGAAGCCGATCAGCGAGGTGAGCATGACCGGGGCGCCGACGGGCGAGACCGCCTGGTCGACGGGGAGCAGCCCGTACGCGATCCAGGGCTGGCGGCCGACCTCGCGGGCGATCCAGCCGAGGATCGCCGCGACGAACGGCAGGGGGAGGGCGAGCAGCAGCAGCCAGAGCGGGAAGCGCAGCCGGATGATCCAGTCCCGCCAGAGCAGCGGCACCAGCAGCCAGAGCAGGCCGAGGGTGAACCCGATCATGATCATGAAGCCGAGCCCGGCGCTGGCCAGCACCGGCGGCGTGTAGTCACCGGGGCCGAACCGGGTGGTCCACTCGGCGATCGTGGCCTGGGCCTCGTCGCCGCCGCCGAACTTCGTGGGCTGCACGCTCCCCACCGGGGCGAACTGGGCGAACCCGAAGCCCTGCACCATCGTGATCGAGAGCGCCGCGGTGACGAGCCCGATCCGCAGGGCGGTGCGGTGCAGGGCGTAGTCGGTGGTGCGGCGGATCAGGTGCCCGGCGCTGACCGCGGCCATCAGCACGCCGGCGGTCAGCAGCGCCGCCGAGACCACGTGCCCGAAGGCCATGCCGAGGGTCGGATTGGTGAGCAGCGCCGGGAAGTCGGTGAGGTGCGCCACGCCGTCGCGGACCTCGTAGCCGACCGGGTTCTGCAGCCAGGAGTTGGCGACCAGGATCCAGAACGCCGAGGCGTACGCGGTCAGCGCCACACCCCAGAGGAGCGCGAGGTGCACGCCGCGCCGCAGCCGGTGCCACCCGAAGATCCACATGCCGAGGAACGTGGACTCGAGGAAGAAGGCGACGAGGGTCTCGATCGCCAGGGGAGCGCCGAAGACGTTGCCGACGTAGCGGGACAGCCCGCTCCAGTTCAGGCCGAACTGGAACTCCATCACGATGCCGGTGGCGATGCCGAGGACGTAGTTGATCACGTAGAGCTGGCCCCAGAACCGGGTGAGTCGCTCGTACTTCGGATTGCCGGTGATCACCCACGCCGTCTGAAGGCCGACCAGCACTGTGACGAGGCCGAGCGTGACGATCACGAAGAGGAAGTGGATCGACGTCGTGGTGGCGAACTGCAGTCGGGCGAGGAGCAGGCTGTCCATCCGGCACTCCAACGAGTTGGCTCACTTTTGGTAGTGAGCCTACACGTAGATTTACTACCTATAACTACTACGCCTTGTCGTAGTCAACTATACGACAAGGCGTAGTAGTAGCTGTGGTGGTGCCGGGATCAGCTCAGGAAGAGCGAGATGGGGAGCGTGACCAGCGTCGACGCGACGGCCAGGGCGGTGACCACGATCAGCCGGCGTGGCTCGTCCGCGACCAGCAGCCGCTGCACCCGGACGTCGAGGTCCCGGTCGCCCAGGCCGAGCGCGCCCGCCGGAGTGATCCGGTGGCCGGCGGTGGCGAACCGGCGCAGCGCGCCGGCCAGCGGGGCCTCCGCGTGCAGCTCGCGAGCCTTGTCGTCGGCCCGCATCTCGACCAGCAGGGCGACCCGCTCGTGCGCCTGGCGCACCCACCGGAGCCAGGGCAGCGCCCGGCCCAGCGCAGTGAACGGCAGCAGCACCAGATCGTGCCGCTCCTGGGCATGCGCCCGCTCGTGCGTGAGCACCGCGTCCAGCTCGGCCGGGTCCAGCAGGCTCAGCGTGCCCGCGCTCACCACCACCCGCGGCTTCACCCCCGGCAGGCAGTACGCCGCCGCACTCGGGTGGTCGAGCACCAGCGCGCCGGGCACGGCCGGGTCGTCCCGGGCCACCAGGGCGAGCAGGTCCCGGTGCCGGCGCTGGGCGCGCAGGGCGCCGTGGGTGCTGCGGACGGTCGTGGTGAGCAGCACCGCGCCGATGCCGAACCCGATGCCCACTCCGGCCAGGTCCAGCACGGTGACCCCGGCGGGGAGCCGGTTGTGCAGCAAATCGTCGAAGAGGGCGACCAGCCCGCTGCCGGGAGGAAGGTCGTACGCGCTCACCCCGAGCGCGATCGGCAGACCCATCGCGGAGAGGCCGAGCGCCAATCCCACCGCCTGCCAGCAGACGATGGCCACCCGGGGGCTGTGCCAGGGCCAGGTGGAGCGGGCCAGCACCTGGGCGGTCCCCCAGCAGGCCAGGATCGTCAGGGTGAAGTGCAGCGCGTACGCCACGGCCGCCGCCCTACCCGTCCACTGCCTCGTCGGCGGAGGTCGCGCGGTCGGCGCGTCTGCTGGTCGGCGCCTCGATCCGCCCGGTCAGCGCTCCCGGCCCGGCGGTGCCGCCCGAGGCCTCGGCGGCCAGGGCGGCGCGGAGCACCTCGGCCTCCGTGCCGGTCACCGAGCGGGCGAACCGCACCAGCGCCGCGTCCCGGCTGCCGCCGAGGTCGAGGGCGTCGAGCATGAGCTGGGCGATGTGCGCCTCGCGGCTCGCCGCGGCCCGGTAGCGCCAGGCCCGGCCCTCCCGCTCTCGCTGCACCATGCCCTTGCCGGCCAGCCGGTCCAGCACCGTCATCACTGTGGTGTAGGCCAGTTCCCGCCCGGCCAGCGCGTCGGCGACCTCGCGCACGGTCACGCCGTCGGACCTGCCCGGGACCGAGTCCCACAGCACGTCCATCACCGCACGTTCGAGATCACCGAGCCGAGTCACACCCCAATCCTACCCCCGGTAGTAGACCCCTCCCGCGGCAGTACACCTGAGCTGACCCGTCCCCGCGGACCGCGCCCACGACGGGGCTCCCCGGAAACCCAGCGGCCGGACCGCGACTCACACCCCCTTCGGGTGCCAGACCGTCTTCGTCTCCAGCAGCGCGGTCATCCGGGTCACCCCGGGATCCGCGAACCAGTCGTGGTCGGCCGGCGCCGGCCGGAGCACCCGCTTCAGGTTCTCCGCGGCCTTGACCTCCAGCTCCGCGGCCAGCTCGGCGTCAGCCACGCCGGTCAGGTCGACGGCGTTGACGTCCATGTGCGCGGCGAGCGTCGGCGCGGTCTCGCCGATCCGGCCGGTGAGGACGTTGACCACCCCGCCCGGAAGGTCGGAGGTCGCCAGCACCTCGGCCAGCGTGATCGCCGCCAGCGGCTCCGCCGGCGAGGCCGCCACCACCACGGTGTTGCCGGAGACGATCGCGGGGGCGATCACGCTGACCAGCCCGAGCAGCGCGGGCCGCTCCGGGGCGACCACCGCCACCACGCCCGTCGGCTCCGGCGCGGAGAGGTTGAAGTACGGGCCGGCGACCGGGTTGGCGCCGCCGTACACCTGGGCGAGCTTGTCCGACCAGCCGGCGTACCAGACCCAGCGGTCGATCGCCGCGTCCACCTCGTCGGCCGTCGCGCCCAGCGCCACGAACTGCTCGCGGCGGCCCTCCAGCATCTCGGCGACCCGGTAGAGGATCTGACCCCGGTTGTACGCGGTCGCCCCGGCCCACCCCTTCACGGCGGCGCGGGCGGCGACCACGGCGTCCCGCGCGTCCTTGCGGGAGGCCAACGACACATTCGCGTCCTGCACGAGATACGACCGTCCCGACTCGCTGCGGGGGAACTTCCCGCCGATGTAGAGCTTGTACGTCTTGCGCACCGCGACCCGCTCAGACATTGAGGTACGCCTCCAGCCCGTGCCGGCCGCCCTCGCGACCGTAGCCCGACTCCTTGTAGCCGCCGAAGGGCGAGGTGGGGTCGAACTTGTTGAACGTGTTGGCCCAGACGACGCCGGCGCGCAGCCGGTCGGCCATCCAGAGGATCCGGGAGCCCTTGTCGGTCCAGATCCCGGCCGACAGCCCGTACGGGGTGTTGTTCGCCTTCTCCACCGCCTCGGCCGGGGTGCGGAAGGTGAGTACCGAGAGCACCGGCCCGAAGATCTCCTCGCGGGCGATCCGGTGCGCCTGGGTGACCCCGGTGAAGATGGTCGGGGCGAACCAGAAGCCGCGCTCCGGCAGCTCGCACGGGGGCGACCAGCGCTCCGCGCCCTCGGCCGAGCCCGCGTCGGAGAGCTCCCTGATCCGGGCCAGCTGCGCCGCGGAGTTGATCGCGCCGATGTCGGTGTTCTTGTCCAGCGGGTCGCCGAGGCGCAGCTGGGCCATCCGCCGCTTCAGCGACTCCAGCACCCGGTCGGCGACGGACTCCTGCACCAGCAGGCGGGAGCCGGCGCAGCAGACGTGCCCCTGGTTGAAGAAGATGCCGTTGACGATGCCCTCGACGGCCTGGTCGACCGGCGCGTCGTCGAAGACGATGTTGGCGGCCTTGCCACCCAGCTCCAGGGTGAGCTTCTTGCGGGTGCCGGCGACCGAGCGGGCGATCGCCCGGCCGACCTCGGTCGAGCCGGTGAAAGCGACCTTGTCCACGCCCGGGTGCTCGACCAGCGCCCGGCCGGTCTCCCCGGCGCCGGTGACGATGTTGACCACGCCCGGCGGCAGGTCGGCCTGCTGACAGATCTCGGCGAAGAGCAGCGCGGTGAGCGGCGTCGTCTCGGCCGGCTTCAGCACCACCGTGTTGCCCGCCGCCAGCGCCGGGGCGATCTTCCAGGCCAGCATCAGCAGCGGGAAGTTCCAGGGGATGACCTGTGCCGCCACGCCCAGCGGCTTCGGGTCGGCCCCGAAGCCGGCGTGCTGGAGCTTGTCCGCCCAGCCCGCGTAGTAGAAGAAGTGCGCGGCGACCAGCGGCAGGTCGACGTCGCGGGACTCCTTGATCGGCTTGCCGTTGTCCAGGGACTCCAGCACCGCCAGCTCGCGGGAGCGCTCCTGGATGATCCGGGCGATCCGGTACAGGTACTTGGCCCGGTCCCGGCCCGGCATCGGGCTCCACACCTTCTCGTACGCCGTCCGGGCCGCCCGGACCGCGCGGTCGACGTCCCCGGAGCCGGCCTCGGCGATCTCGGCGAGCACCTCCTCCGTGGCCGGGTTGACCGACTTGAAGCTGCCGCCGTCGGCCGGCTCGACGAACTTCCCGTCGACGAAGAGCCCGTAGCTGGGCTTGATCTCCACCACCGAGCGGGACTCGGGGGCGGGGGCGTATTCGAACATCACGCTCAGTCCAGGGTGAAGTAGTCGGGGCCGGCGTAGACACCGGTCGTCAGCTTGGTGCGCTGCATCAGCAGGTCGTTCAGGAGGCTGGACGCGCCGAAGCGGAACCAGTCCGGATCCAGCCAGTCCGGGCCGACGGTCTCGTTCACCATCACCAGGTACTTGATCGCGTCCTTGGTGGTCCGGATGCCGCCGGCCGGCTTCACGCCGACCTGGCGTCCGGTGGCGGCACGGAAGTCGCGGACCGCCTCCAGCATCACCAGGGTCACCGGCGGGGTGGCGGCCACCGGAACCTTGCCGGTGGAGGTCTTGATGAAGTCGCCGCCGGCCAGCATGGCCAGCCAGGAGGCGCGCCGCACGTTGTCGTACGTGGCGAGTTCGCCGGTCTCCAGGATCACCTTGAGGTGGGCGTCCCCGCAGGCCTCCTTGGTGGCGACGATCTCGTCGTACACCTCCTGGTAGCGGCCGGCCAGGAACGCGCCCCGGTTGATCACCATGTCGATCTCGTCGGCGCCGGCCGCCACGGCCGCCCGGGTGTCGGCGAGCTTGACCTCCAGCGGCGCCTGCCCGGACGGGAAGGCGGTCGCCACGCTGGCCAGGTGCACGGCACTTCCCCGCAGCACCTCGGCCACGTACGGGACCATCGCCGGGTAGACGCAGACCGCGCCGACGTGCGGGCAGGACGGGTCGGCCGGGTCGGGGCGCAGCGCCTTCGCAGCCAGCGCCCGCACCTTGCCCGGGGTGTCCGCGCCCTCGAGGGTGGTGAGGTCGACCATCCGGATCGCCAGGTCGATCGCCTGGGCCTTGGCGGTGGTCTTGATGGAGCGGGTACCGAGCTGCGCCGCCCGCTGCTCCGCGCCGACCTGGTCCACGCCGGGCAGGCCGTGCAGGAAGGTCCGCAGAGCGGTCTCGGATCGTCCCAGCTCGGAGAGGTCCGACCGGGCCGACGTCGCTGTCGCCGTCATGGCAGGAAGTCTACGCATCCACCGACTCAGTGATCTTGGTCACGTCGTGGGTGCCCGTCCCGGGGTGAGCGGCGTCGCCCCGTCCGCCCGCACCCGCACGCCGCCGCCGGATGGGGCGGTAGGTTGAGCGATCGTGGACGTACACGTCATTGACCACCCGCTGGCGCAGTCCCGGCTGACCGCCATGCGGGACGAGCGCACCGACTCCGCCTCCTTCCGGGCGGCGCTGCACGAACTCACCACCATGCTGGTGTACGAGGCGGCGCGCTCCTTCCCGGTCGAGCGGTACGACATCCAGACCCCGGTCACCGGCACCGACGGCACCCGGTTGGCGAACCCGCCGCTGCTGGTGCCGGTGCTCCGTGCCGGTCTGGGAATGGCCGACGCCGCGCTGGGCCTGCTGCCCGAGTCCTCGATGGGCTTCGTCGGGCTGGCCCGCGACGAGCACACGTTCGAGCCGCGCGCGTACATGGAGTCGCTGCCCCGGGACCTGACCGGCCTGCCGGTGCTGGTGCTGGACCCGATGCTCGCGACCGGCGGGTCGCTGGAGCACTGCTGCCGACTGCTCGCCGACCGGGGCTGCACCGACATCACCGTGCTCTGCGTGCTCGCCGCGCCGGCCGGCATCGAGCGGCTGGAGCGCTCCGGTCTGCCCATGCGTTTGGTCACCGCCTCGATCGACGAGGGCCTCAACGACAGCAAGTTCATCGTCCCGGGTCTCGGTGACGCCGGTGACCGCCAGTTCGGCGGCATGCCCCGCTTCTGACCCCCCGGCTCCGTCACGGGCGCCGAGTCCCGCTCTGTCACGGACGCCGATCCGGCTCTGTCACCGGGTGCGACGGCGCGCCCGGTGCGGGGGGTGCGTGGAGGGGATAGCGTCTGCGGCCATGACTGCTGTTGCGCTCGCCGAAGAGCTGCTGCTCCTCGCGTACGACGACGAGACGGGCAAGGCGACGATGCCGCGGATCAGCCTCGACCTGGGGATGGCCGCGGCGGTGCTGATCGAGCTGGCTCTCGCGGGCCGGATCGCGTACGCCGACGGGAACCTGACCGCGGTCGACCCGACGCCCACCGGCGAGGCGGTCTCCGACGGGGTACTGGCCCGGATAGCCGAGGACACACCGCACAGCCCGTCCTCCTGGGTGCAGCGGCTCCGCCACGGCCTTCGCGACCGGATCCTGGGCGACCTGTGCAGCCAGGGCGTGGTCCGGGACGTGGACGAGACCGAGCTCGGCTTCATCCACGTGCACCGCTACCCGGTGCTGGACGCCACCGTCGAGGCAGACACCCGGCGCCGGTTGGCCGGCGCGCTCACCAGCGGGGTGGCCCCGGACGAGCGGACCGCCGCGCTGGCCACGCTCGTCGCGGTGCTGCGCATGGAGTCCCTGCTCGGGGTGAGCGGTGAGGCGGCCGAGACGGCCCGCCGGCGGCTCTCCGAGATCGCGACCGGGGCCGGCTTCTCCGGCGAGGTCAGCCTGGACGACTCGGTGGTCCGCCCGTCGGTGGGCCTGGTCGTCGCCGCCCTGGCCAAGGCAGTCGACGCCGCCCTGGGCCCCCGCCCCTAACC
>NZ_SMKG01000134.1 GCF_004348525.1 Micromonospora sp. 15K316
CTCGTCGGCTCGGAGAGGTGTATAAGAGACAGGTCCGCGAGGCGGCCGGGCTCGCCGAGGCGGTCGCCTCCGCGCGGCGCGAGGCGGCCGCGGCGTTCGGCGACGGCACGGTCTTCATCGAGCGGTACGTCGAGCACGGCCGCCACGTCGAGGTGCAGATCTTCGGCGACATCTTCGGTACGGTCGCCGCGCTCGGCGCCCGGGAGTGCTCGATCCAGCGCCGGCACCAGAAGATCGTCGAGGAGGCGCCCGGTGTCGTCCCGTCAGAGGTGCGGGAGCGGCTGCACGAGGCGGCGGTGGCGGCCGGACGTGCCGTCGACTACGTGGGCGCGGGCACTGTGGAGTTCCTGCTGACGCCCGACGGGGCGATCCACTTCCTGGAGATGAACACCCGGCTCCAGGTAGAGCACCCGGTGACCGAGCTGTGCACCGGGCTGGACCTGGTCCGGTTGCAGCTGCTGGTCGCCGACGGCGAGCCGCTGCCGGAGGCGGCCGTGTTTGCGAGGACCAGCGGGTACGCCGTCGAGGTGCGGCTCTGCGCGGAGGACCCGGCCGAGGGCTTCCGGCCGGCGACCGGCGTACTGCACCGGTTCGCGGTTCCCGGGGTCTCCGCCGAGTTCGGCGGCCTCGACCGCGCCGGGCTTCGGCTGGACTCCGGCGTGGTCGACGGCTCGGCGGTCGGCGTCCACTACGACTCGATGCTGGCCAAGCTGATCGCCTGGGCACCGACCCGCGGCGAGGCGGCGCGGTCACTGGCGGGCGCGCTGGCCCGCGCCGAGCTGCACGGGGTGACCACGAACCGCGACCTGCTCGTCCGGGTCCTACGCAGTCCGGAGTTCGCCGCCGTCGAGATCGACACCGGCTTCCTCGACCGGCATCCGGAGGTGTTCGTGCCGCTGGTGCCGTCCGATCGGGTGCCGCTCTACACGTTGGCCGCGGCGCTGGCGTGCGCGGCAGCCCGCCGGGCGGACGCCCCGGTGCTCGCCGGGCTCCCGTCCGGGTGGCGGAACGTGCCCGCATACCCGCAGGTGACCCGGCTGCTCGGCCCGGCGGGCGAGGTCGAGGTGCGCTACCGCCTGGACCGGGCGGGTGCCCTCGCCGAGTGGGCGGTACGACCGGCCACCGCTCCGAACGGCGACGGCGCGGCGCACGACGGCCCGAGGATCGACTCCAGCGACTCCGGCGGCGCGACGCTCGCGGGCAGCGGAACGGGCGCGGGCAGCGCGGGCAGCGCGGGCAGCGCGACCGGTGCGGGCAGCACGACGGACGGCGGCGGGATTGCGGCAGTCGTGCTGGTGTCGGCCGCACCCGATCGGGTCGTGCTGGACGAGGCCGGTGTGCGCGGCGCGTACCGGGTGCACCGGGTGGGCTCGGCGGTGCACGTGGACGGCCCGGAGGGCTCGGTCACCCTCACCGAGCTGCCCCGCTTCCCGGAGCCGACCGCCGAGCTGCCCGCCGGCTCGCTGCTGGCGCCGCTGCCGGGCACGGTGACCCGGGTGCACGTGGAGGCCGGCCGGCGGGTCACCGCCGGGGACCTCCTGCTGACCCTGGAGGCGATGAAGCTCGAACACCCGGTGCTCGCCCCGGTCGACGGCACGGTCGTGGAGCTGCCGGTGCCCGCCGGCGGGCAGGTCGAGACCGGAGCCGTGCTGGCCGTGGTCAACCCCTTGGAGGACACGCGATGAACTTCGACCCGACCGACGAGCAGGAGCAGCTCCGCGACGCCGTACGCGCGCTGGGCCGGCGCTACGGGCACGACTACTTCGTGGCGAAGGCCAGGGCCGGCGAGCACACCACCGAGCTGTGGGCGGAGGCGGGACGGCTCGGCTACCTCGGGGTGAACATCCCGGCCGAGTACGGCGGCGGGGGCGGCGGCATCACCGAGCTGGCCATCGTCTGCGAGGAGCTGGCCGCCGCGGGTTGCCCCCTCCTGCTGCTGGTGGTCTCCCCCGCCATCGCGGCCACCGTGATCAACCGCCACGGCACCGAGGCGCAGCGGAAGCGCTTCCTGCCCGGCTTCGCCGACGGCTCGCTGAAGGTGGTCTTCGCGATCACCGAGCCGGAGGCCGGGTCGAACTTCCACCGGCTCGGCACGGTGGCCCGGCGCGACGGCGACGACTGGCTCCTCTCGGGGCGCAAGTGCTTCATCTCCGGGGTCGACGAGGCGAAGTACGTGCTGGTCGTGGCGCGCACCGAGGACGCCACCACCGGCCGGCTGAAGCCAGCCCTCTTCGTCGTGCCGGCCGACGCGCCGGGACTCACCCGGTCCAAGCTAGACATGGAGATCGTCTCGCCGGAGAACCAGTTCCTGCTCTACCTCGACGACGTGCGGCTACCCGCGGACGCGCTGGTCGGCGAGTCGGTGGACGCCGGCCTGCCGGCGCTCTTCAGCGGGCTGAACCCGGAGCGGATCACGGTGGCCGCGATGGGCGCCGGCACCGGCCGGTACGCGATCGAACGGGCGTCGACGTACACCGCGACCCGGAAGGTCTGGGGCGGCCGGAGCATCGGCTCCCACCAGGGCGTCTCCCACCCGCTGGCGCACGCCGCCGTGCAGGTGGAGCTGGCCCGGCTCATGATCTACAAGGCGGCCACCCTCTACGACGCCGGGCGGGACCTGGAGGCCGGTGTGTCGGCCAACATGGCCAAGTACGCGACCGGCGAGGCCGCCGCGCTCGCCGTGGACACCGCGGTACAGGTCCACGGCGGGGCCGGCATGACCACCGAGTACGGCGTGGCGACGCTGCTCGGCGCCGTCCGGGCCGGACGGATCGCCCCGGTGAGCCGGGAGATGATCCTGAACTACGTCGCCCAGCACGTCCTCAACCAGGAGAAGTCGTACTAAGAGGGTGTTGGAGGTTCAGCCGACCGCCCGGCAGGCCGCGTCGATGCGGTGCACCGGGCGTACCCGGCGACCCAGCCCCTCCATCAGCGAGTCCTCCACGTGGAAGTCGTGGATCCGGAGCTGGTACCGGGGCAGCTCCTCCTCGCTGGGGCAGAGCACCTGCGCCCGTACCTGGTCGACCGGCACGTACCGTACGCCGCCCTGCTCCTGCAGGAGGATCATGTTCACGTCGTCGGTGGTCACCACGTGACCCCGGACGTCCTCGGTCGGCCCGTTCACCGGCCCGACGGTGGTGACGGTCAGCGGGAGCACCGGGGTGCTGATCACCGGCAGCGAGGCCCAGACCAGCACCACCAGCACGGCGACCTCGGTGAGCGAGGCGAGCGGCCCGATCACGACGCGCGGCAGCGGCCCGGAGATGCCGAGGGCGAGCAGCGGAGGCAGGGCGAGCAGCGCCACCACCAGCGGCTTGCCCTGCCGGGCGGCGTCCAGCAGGGTGGGCAGCAGCAGCCAGGCGTACCCGCCGAGCAGGGCCACGATCAGCAGCACCCGTGGCGCGACCCGCTCGTGCAACTGCTCCGGGCGGAGCTGGAAGGCGGCGACGAACGCCGGGACGAGCAGCGGCAGGTAGAGCAGCGGCCAGGTGACCAGGGCGAGCAGGAAGCTCGCCAGCACCAGCCACGCCGGGGTGATCTCGGCCCAGCGGGCGAAGAGCGGACGTCGCCGGGTGCCGGGCGGTAGTCGGTCCACGCTGGCGCCGAACACCGCGCCCAGGGCGAAGACGGCGACCAGTGCGGTGGCGAGCAGCCGGGCGGCGGTGGTGAGGAAACCGGCGAGCAGGTTGACCGGCCCGACGTTCGCGACCAGCAGCAACGTGGTCTGAAGTTCGCCGCCGGCCTCGATGCCGAGCCGGAGGACGGAGAAGACGGCCGGTACGCCGACCAGCGCCGTCCAGAACGACTGGCTCGCCTGCGCCCGCCGCTCGACCTTGTCCAGCCGGTGGCTACCGGGCCAGCTGCGGTCGTACCAGGCGGTCGGCTCCTCGACCCGGACACCCTCGTCGGCCACCGGTTCACCGGCGGGTGCGGCGGCCGCCGAGGAGACCGTCACCGGGGCGCCTTGTCGTCGAAGTCCACGAGCTCCGGCACCTCCAGCGGCTGGGGTTGCGGCTTCTCCGCGCGCAGCCACGGGCCGAGCGTCCGGTTGTAGGCGGTCTGCCAGGGGCTGGCGCGGCCGGCCCGCTCCAACCGGTAGCTCTTGTCGAGGAAGAAGGCGACCAGGTCGCGCAGGGCCGGGTCGCTGATCGGCACCCCGACGCCGATCAGCTCGCTGGTGCCGAAGGGCATGTCGACGATCTCGAACTCGGTCGGGTGCCGGGACAGGAAGCCGGCCAACATGGTCTCGTCGGAGCTGACCGCGTCGTAGCGGCCGGCCCGGATGCCGGCGACGCAGTCGCCGACGTCCTTCACCACGAAGGTGCGGACCTGGTGCTTCTCCAACTCCGCCTCGGTGGTCGAGCCGCCGCTGGTGCAGATCTTGTACGCCGGGTCGCGGAGATCCTCGATGGTGCGGATCTTGTCCTTGAGCCGGATCGGCACCATCACCTCCTGGGTGGTGACGAAGTACGGCCCGGCGAAGCTGACCAGCTTCTTGCGGTCCTCGGTCATCGAGAAGCTCGACACCACCAGGTCGACCGTGCCGCCCTGGAGCGCGGGGATGCGGTCCTCGGTGGAGACCGGGACGAACTCCAACCGTTGATCGCCCTCATAGCCGAGGGAGGCGGCGATGTAGCGCGCTATCTCCACGTCGAAACCGACGTGTACGCCGTCGCGCAGCTCGCCCATCAGCGGCTCGTTGCTGGCCACCCCGATCCGGAGCTTCGGCTGGCCGTAGATGTGCGACTCGCGGAGCTTCTCCTGCACCGACGGCAGCTCCGGCTCCTGCCGGCTGTCGCAGCCGGCGGCGGCGGCGAGGATGAGCGTCAACGCCACGGCAAGGGTGGTGGCGACCGGGCGGAACCTGAGCCCGGTGGACGATTCGTTCATCGGCGACCTCGCTGACACGGACAGCCTGCGGGACACCGAGCGTAGCGACCACCGTCCATTTTCGGTGGTCGCCGGGCCGGGGTGCGGCGGGCGCCCGATCGCCCGCCGCACCCCGGCGGGCTCAGCGGACGGTCAGCGTGCCCACCGCGGGCAGCGGGGCCACGACCGGCGGAAGCCGCTTCGGCTCACCGCGGCGCGGCGCGCCCTGCTCCGCCAGGGTGCTCTTGGACGCCGCCACCCGGTCGGGCGTCTGCCCGCCGGCCGCCTCGGCGAAGGGCTGCGCGTCGCCGACGCAGAGCGTGCCCCGCGCCGGCAGCGTGCCGTGGAGCAGGTACTCGTCGATCGCGCCGGTGGCGCAGGCCGACGTGCCGTACGCGGTGTGCCCCCAGCTGTCGCTGCTCAACAGCCGGCTGTTCGGCAGCAGCGCCGCCGAGCTGACCGCGCCCCGGTAGTTGGTCGCCGGGTCCCAGTAGTTGCCGACCACCAGCACCGGGGCGCTGGTACGCCTGTCGAACGGGCCGGTGTAGGCGTCCTCGTCCCGCACCGTCCAGGTGTCGCGGGCACAGGACGAGGTGATCCAGGCCCAGACCCGACCGAAGTACGGGTCCCGCCGGTCGGCCTGCGCGGCCCGGGCCGGCCAGGAGGCCGCGTCCTTCGGATGGTTGGCGTCGGTGCAGTCCACGCCCAGGAAGGTCTCCAGGTTGTTGTCGTACGGGAAGTCGTACCGGCGGACCTGCTGGCGCGCCTCGGTGGCGAGCCGGGTCACGGCGGTGCGGGCCCGGTCCCGGGCCGGGGCGGCCGCAGCCGGGTCGGTGAGGACCAGCAGCTCGGCGGTGAGGCCGACCACCTGCAGGTACCCGGACGGGTCGTAGAGCGCGCGCATCGTGGCGGAGACGAAGTCGGCGTAGCCGATCGTGAACGGGCCGAGGTCCGGATCCTCGATCACCAGCGGCTTCGCGCGCAGCCGCTGTGCCACCAGCTCGTACTTCCCGGCCGCCCCGCCGGCGATCGGGCAGGCTGCCGGGCCGGCCGCGTCGCACCGCTCCAGGATCTCGCTCAGCGCCTGGAACGCCCCCTGCGCGCTGCGCATCCGGTCCTCCTGGAGGAGGTCACGGGCCTTACCCTTGCCCAACCAGGCGTACGG
Organism: Micromonospora sp. 15K316; assembly: GCF_004348525.1. GTDB lineage: Bacteria > Actinomycetota > Actinomycetes > Mycobacteriales > Micromonosporaceae > Micromonospora. The sequence continues at coordinate 6,035 of NZ_SMKG01000134.1, forward strand.
GTCGAGCACACCGTCGATCACGAGGGCACGCACCCGGTCGGGGAACATGTTCGCGTAGTACTGCCCGAGCACGCTGCCGTAGCTGAAACCGAGGTAGGTCAGCTTGCGGTCACCGACGGCCCGGCGCAGCACGTCCATGTCCCGGGCGACCTCGGCCGTCGACATCGCGCCGGAGAGCGGGCGACCCGTCGTCGAGCAGCCCCGGCCGACCGCCTTCGACGAGGCGACGTACGCCTTCTCCTCGGCCTTCGTGACCGGGAAGGCCACGTTGAGCCCCGCGTACGCCCGGGTCTGGTCTGCCACGCTGGCGAAGCAGCGCACCTGCTCGCTGCTGGCCACGCCGCGCGGATCGACCCCGACGACGTCGAACCGGTCCAGCACCTCGTCGCTGAGGAAGGAGGGGGCCCCGAGCGCCATGCTGGTGCCGGAGCCGCCCGGCCCGCCCGGGTTGACGAAGAGGCTGCCGACGCGGTTCTGCTGGTCGCGGGCCTTGACCCGGAGCAGGGCGACCTCGGTGGTCGCGCCCCGGGGGTGGTCGTAGTCCAACGGGAGGCGGACGGTGGCGCACTCGGCGTAGTCGTAGCAGGAGTACCAGTCGAGCTGGGGCGTGGGCACCCGGTCGACCCGGCGGGCCTCGACGGGGCTGGTCCGGTCGGTGGTGGCCGGTCGGCCGTGGCCGCCGGCCGCCGGCGCGGCGACGGCCGGCGCGACCGCGGAGCCGGCGAGGAGGGTGCCGATGATTCCTGCTACGGCCAGGGACCGGGTTCGTCGTTGCATGTGGACGCCTTCCGGTGGACGACAGGGAAGGTCGGGGCACCGCCCGACTCACGCCACTCTAGAGATCGTAGGCAATGAATGTGGCGCGCAAAACGCCTACAAGGTCGACAATCACCGTCTCGCTGTAACGTTCTCCTCGACTCTGACGCCACGCCATCAACCCACGGGCGGGTTGACAGCCGCCGCGCCGTCGACATGCTGGACGGGTGAACCGGTTGACCAGGCTCGACGCGCGGACGCTGGCCGTCGTCGCGGCGGTCGCCGCGCTCGCCCTGCTGGTGACGCTGGTCGTGTGGCGGCGGCAGGACCTCCTCGGCGTGGTGCTGGCGCTGCTCTGCGTGCTGCTCGCGATCCTGTCCGGGGTGTCGGTGGCCGCGGCACGGCAGCACGACGACGGAGCCGCGGAGGAGACGCCGCCGGCGGCCCCGCCGATCCCGCCCGAGCCGTTCGGCGTGGACGCGGACACCCTCGACGCACTGGACAGCCGGGACGCGCTACGGGCCGTACGCGACCGGCGGCGCGGGCTCAACGGCGGCTGAGCGCCGGGGCTGGTGCGGGTGCCGGAGCCGGGTGCCCGACGAGTGCCGGCGCTCAGTGCCCGGTGAGCGTCGGACGGTCCAGCGCGTCGACGCCTCGTCCGGCCAGGCAGCGGAACGTCCGGTCGACGCTGCCGTCCACCGGCGGCAGCACTTCGAGGTGCCAGCCGGCCGTCGAGTCGATCCGGCTGGTGAGCCGGAAGGTGGTCGGCGCGCAGACCTGCTCGACCACCGGGTCGGCGCTGATCTCCGGATAGCCGGCGCCGACCAGGTGCACCGGCAGCACCCCCTCGGCGTACGCCTCCCACGTGTGCGGGCCGTCGCAGGTCACCTGGGTCGCCTCGGCCCGGGTGCCCCGCACCCGCACCGGCCCGAAGCACTCCAGCCCGGCCGCGCACCGCGCCCCCTCGGGCAGCGACTCCACGGTGGCCGCGTCGGTGCAGCCGGGCAGCCTGCCCTCGGTCACCGGCGCGCCGGCCTGGCTGACCGACGGGGACGGGTCCGGCTTCCGTGTGCCGTCGGCGACCCACGCTCCGGCGGCGGCCGAGCCGGCCACGGCGAGCACCACGGCACCGCCGAGGAACCAGCGCCGACGCCAGCGTCGACCGGCCGGCGCGGCGGGGCTGGGAAGGGTGGGGTGGGCATCCTCGGCCGGGGTACGGGGCAGTGGCTGACCCGTCGGGCCGGCGGCGTACGGGCCGGAGGCGGTGAAGCCGCCCCGGCTCGGGATCCCCGGGACCGGCGCACCGCTGACCGGCGTCGCCGCCGGCTCGATGGGGAGCGCGGCGAGCAGCCCGAGCAGTTCGGCGGCGGACGGGCGGTCGGCCGGGTCGTTAGCCATCCCGGCGCGCAGCACGTCGACCAGTTCTTCCGGGACACCGGGCAGCCCGGGGATCGGTTGGTTGAACATCTCCAGCACGGTGACCAGGCTCGGGTTGCGCTCGGCCTGCCAGCGGGGCGGGCGGCCCTGCATGACCGCGTAGAGGGTGGCGCAGAGCGCGTACACGTCGACGGCCGGCGACGGCGGGCTGTGGTTGAACATCTCGGGCGGCGCGTACGCGGGCGTCAGCACCTCGAGCGTGACGGTCGGGTCGCGCACCTCGGCCAGTACGGCCAGCCCGAAGTCGGCGAGCACGGCCGGGTTGAAGTGGGAGTAGAGGATGTTCGCCGGCTTGACGTCACGGTGCAGCACACCGGCCCCGTGCGAGTGGGCGAGCGCATCGGCGATCTTGATGCCGAGGTCGCGCGCCTCGGCCGCGCCGAGCGGGGAGTTGCGCATCCGTTCGGCGTACGAGCCGTCGCAGAGCTCCATGATCAGGTAGGGGTGCTGGTCGACGGTGACGCCGACGTCGAAGAGATCCACCACGTGCGGGTGGGACGACATCCGGCCGGCGGCGCGCGCCTCGCGCAGGAACCGGGCCTGGTCCCGCTCGCTGTCCAGCGTGCGGTTCTCCACCTTGACCGCGACCTCACGGCCCACGGAGATCTGGGTGGCCCGGTAGACGGTGGCGTAGCCACCTCGGGCAAATACCCGCAAATCAGTCAGACCAGGCACGATGGGTACCGGCAGACTGCCGGACGGGGTGTCGGTCACAGCTCGAAAATACCCAACGGTACTGACGGGTCAGCGGACCGCGTCGGCCGCGGGCGCCTCGCCGGCCGCCCCGGCACCGTCCCGCCCACTCGGATCGGCCGCCCCGGCACCACCTCGGGCGGGCCCGGCACCGCGGCCCCGGCGGGCATCCCACCAGAGGCCGGCGGCGGTCGCCAGCGCGCCGACGCCCTCCCAGGCCGCCACCCCGAAGAACCGGCCCGGAGCGATCTCGGCCAGCACCGCGATGCTGAAGACGGTGAAGGTGACGAGCCGGAAGAAGACCGTGAAACGGTAGAAGACTCGCCATTCGGTGGCGGTGGCGAGCAGGTAGTAGACGCCCATGTTGAAGGAGGCCATCGAGGAGGCCATCAGGAACGTGCCGGTGTGGTCGCCCGGGGCGCGGGTGGCGGGCACCTCGAAGCCGAGCGAGCGCAGCATGGCCTCCGGCCAGAGCAGCCCCACCGCGCCCATCACCAGCGCCAGCACGCCGAAGACCGCGATCGTCCAGCCGGCAACCGAACGCGGCAGCCTCATGACGGCCCTCCCCAAGCCGGTACGGCCGCCACTGTGGACCGCCGCGTGGACCTGACACGCTATCCGCTGCGCGGCTCCCGGTACATCACCGGAATCGGCACAACCCCCGGCCGCACCGCCCGGCTCACCGGTGGGTGAGGTCAGTCGGCGGTCAGGCGGGCCCGCAGGGATTCGGCGCCGCGACGCTCACTGCGCTGCTCCGTGGCGTACGCCAGGCGGACCGCCTCCTCTGCGCTGGCCAGCGCCTCGGCGGTGCGGCCGGTCGCGGCGAGCGTCTCGGCCAGCACCATCGCCCCGATCACCTGGCCACGAACGTCCTCGGCCGGTGCCGCCGCCGCCCGGCAGGCCCAGTCGAGCGCCTGCTCCGGCTGCCCGTGGGCGAGCAGCGCCGAGGCGTACCGGGCGAGGGTCTGCCGGCGGGAGATCAGCAACGAGGGGGTACTCGCGGCCGCGGTCGCCACCGGAGCGAGCAGCCCCACCGCGGTCGCCGAGTCGCCGATCGCGAGCCGGGCCGTGGCCAGCAGCACCCGGGGAGCGACCTGGGCCGGCGCCTGCGGGTTGTTCGGTTCGACAGTGGTCAGCACCGACCGGGCGTCCCGCTCCGCCGCCGCCACGTCGCCCATCTCCAGCGCCACGAAACCGCGCACGGTGCCGGCCATCCCGGTCAACAGCGGGTGAGCCGTGCGATCGGCGTACCCCAGCGCGTCGGTGAGCAGGTCGGCGGCGTGCGCCGGCTCACCCAGCCCGCGCGCCACCACACCCCGGACCACCAGGGCGAACCCGCACCCCCACTCGTCGGAGGCGGCGGCGAAGTCCCGGTAGGCCCGGCGCGCCTCCCGGTCCGCCTCGGCCAGGTCGCCCAGCTCCGCGCTGGCGAACGCCTCGACCGCGCGCAGCGTCCCGACCGCCCATGCCTCCCCCACCCGCTCGCCGAACGGTAGGAAGACCCGCGCCAGGCGGTCCGCCTCCCGCAGCCGACCGGCCAGCAGCCGGGCGAACGCCGTGGTGCCGCGCAGCCAGGCCCGACCGTACGGGTCCTTCAACTCGGCGAAGAGCCGCGCGGCGCGGTTCAGGACCGCGTCGGTGCCCGCGAAGTCACCCCGGGTGGTGGTGACCCACGCGAGGTTCTGCAACGACCACGCCTGCCCGCGCCGGTCCTTCGCGGCGAGGCTCACCTGGTACGCGGCCGCCAACCGGCTGCTCGCCTGGCTGAGCCGCCCGGCCACGAAATCGGCCATGCCCAGCCGGCGCATCGCGGAGGCACGCAGCGTGGGTAACCCGCCCGCGGTGGCTACCTGCAGGGCCTCCTGCCACGCCTCGGCCGCCCGGTGCTGGTCGCCGAGCGTCTGGTGCGCCTGCCCGGCCAGCAGGAGCGCGCTGGCCCGGGTCGCCTCGTCCGCCGTGTTGGCGGCGATCTTCTCGGCCGAGGCGAGCGCGTCGGCGGCCCGGCCGATCTGGAGCAGGGCGCGGGCGTGCACCACCAGGTCCGGGGCCGGTACGCCCTCGTGGGCCAGATCGGCGGCGCGTTCGGCGTACTCGACGGCGAGCGCCGGCTCCCCCGCGGCGAGGGACCGGCGGGCGGCCTGGCCGAGCGCGGCGACCCCGAGCGGAACCACCGCGCGGGCCGGCGCGTCCGGGCGCAGCTTCACCGCGTCGGCGAGCGCCGCGGCCCGCTCGACGTGGGTGGCGACGAACTCGTCCCGGTCGATGTCGGTGAAGGTGCCGGAAGGCGAGGGGGCCTTGTCGTCCCCGACCGCGCACGGCGCCGCCCAGCGAGCCAGTGCGGCGTGCCGCTCGGCCAGCTCCGCCTTGCTGATCCCGGCGTACGCGGCCTCCCGCATGAGGGGAGTGGCGAACGTGTACCCGGTACGGGTGCGGTGCAGCATGCGCCGTTGCAGCAGCTCGTCGACCGCTCGTTCGAGCTCGACCGCGACCACGGCGGCGGGCCGTCCGTCCAGTCCGGCGCGCTGCTCGCGCAGCGCCTCCAGGGCCCCGGCGGGGACCGTGTCACCGACCACCGCGGCGTCCCGCAGCACCGACCGGGCCTCCGGTGGCAAGGCGTCGAGGCGGGCCGCCAGCACGGCGGCGAGGTCCCGGGAGAGCAGCCGGCTGCCCATCGAGCCCGGCACCAGCCGCCAGGCCACGCTCGGGGTGCCCGCGCGGCTGGCCACCGCGGTGAGCGCGCCTCGCTCCATCAACAGGGTGACCAGCTCGGCCAGGTAGAACGGGTTGCCCTGCGCGGTGGCGAGCAGCCGGTCCGTGTCGGCCTGCGGCAGCTTCCCACCGCCCAGATAGCTGGTCAACAGCCGGGCCGCGTCGGCACCGCGCAGCGGCGGCAGCGCGTGCACCTCGGCGTCGGCGACCCGGGTCAACGCGCCCGCCGTGCGGACCAGCTCGGGGCGGCCGAGCAGCAGCACCAGCACCGGGCCGCCGAGCCGGGACAGGGCCAGCCCGAGCGCGCGGATCGTCTCGGCCGTGGCGTCGTGCAGGTCGTCGACGATGACCACCAGCGGCGCCTCACCGGCGAGCGCGCTGAGCAGCTCGGCGACCGCGTTCGGCACCGCCTCGGCGTCGGCGGGCAGCTGGGTGGCGGTCCAGCCGCCCTGGTCGGTCGCGTCCGCGGGCAGCTCCGCGTAGCCGAGCAGGGCGAGGAGCTGATCGGTCACGATCGGGGCCGGCTCGCCACCGCGACCCAGCCGTTGAGCGAGCCGGCGCAGCCGCTCCTCGACCGCCGGGCGGGTCAACGCGGTGGACGGATCGTTGGGCAGGCCGACCGCCGCCCGGACCAGGTCGGCCAGCGGGGCGAGGCGCCGCCGCTCGCCGAACGCCGCGCAGCGCACCGAGAGCACCCGGGCGCCGGTGTGCGCCGCGTACCGGCCGGCGCCCACGTCGTACCCGGCCGCCAGGCGCTCCACCTCGGCCGCGAACCGGGACTTGCCGATCCCCGCCTCGGCCGTCATGAGCAGCACGCGCGGCTCGCCACGGTCGATCACCTCGGCGAGCCGGCCGGCGACCCGTCCGATCTCGGTCTCCCGCCCGACGAACGGCGCCTCGTCGCCCAGACCCGACCGGGTGCCGGGCGCGTCGAGGAGGCCGAGCAGCTCGTACGCCTCGACCGGCTCGCGCTTGCCCTTGAGCCGCAGCGGGCGCAGCGCCCGCCAGGAGGCGACGTGCCGGGTTGCCGCGGAGGTGCGGGCGCCGGCGTAGACCGCGCCGACGGCGGCCGCGTCGGCCAGCCGAGCGGCGGTGTTCACCGTGTCGCCGATGACCGTGTACTCGATGGCGGCCTGGATGCCGGCGATGACGTCGCCGGTGTTCAGGCCGACCCGCAGGCCGAGCGGCGCGCCACCGCCGCGCTCGTCGTCGAGCACCCGGCGGACCGCACGCTGCATGGAGAGCGCGGCGCGGACGGCGCGCTCGGCGTCGTCCTCGTGCGCCACGGGTGCGCCGAAGACGGCCATGATCCCGTCGCCGGTCAGCTTGTCGACGTGCCCACCGAAGGTCTTCACCGCGCCGGCGAGGGCGGCGAGGACCCGGTCGGTGACGGCACCGACCCGTTCCGGGTCGAGATCCTCGGACCAGGAGGTGAAGTCGGAGAGGTCACCGAAGAGCACGGTCACCACCCGGCGTTCGGCGGCCGGCAACGTCGCGGCCGCCGGCAGCGCGGCACCGCAGTTGTGGCAGAACCGCGCGCCGGGGACGGCGACGGTTCCGCACACCGGGCAGGTCACGGAAGCTCCAACTCCGTGTCCCCGGTCACGCATTCCCGGGTCTCGGGAGCGAGGTACTCCAGCTGCGCGCGTACCGACCACTCGGCCGCCCACCAGAGGGACCGGTCCACGTCGGCGTAGACGGCGGCGACCACCTCGGCGGGGGTGCTGGCTCCGGCGGCGACCGCCGCCCGGACCTGGTCGAGCCGGGCCCGGCGGTGGGCCAGGTAGAAGTCGGCCGCCGCGCCGCAGTCGGCCAGCGCCGGGCCGTGGCCGGGCAGCGCCGGGACGCCGCGGTACGTCGAGAGCAGCTCCAGGCTCGCCAGGTAGTCACCGAGGTGCCCGTCGGGGTGGGCCACCACTGTCGTGCCCCGGCCCAGGATGGTGTCGCCGGTGAGCACCACCCGCTCGTCGCCGCGCTCGACCAGGAAGCAGAGCGAGTCGCTGGTGTGCCCGGGAGCCGGGACGACCCGCACGCCCAACCCGGGAACCTCGGGCGCGGCGTCGGCGCCGAGTGGCCGGCCGTTGACTGTGTGCGCGGGGTCGGCGGCGCGTACCGGCACGCCGCCGAGCCGTTCGCTGAGCCTCGGCGCGCCCTCGGTGTGGTCCGGGTGGCCGTGGGTGATCAGCACCAGGGCGACCGGCCCCTGTGCGGCGATCGCGGCCAGGTGCGCCTCGTCCGCCGGGCCCGGGTCGACGACGACCGCGTGCTCCTCGCCGGGGGCGCGCAGCAGCCAGGTGTTGGTGCCGTCGAGCGTCATCGGCCCCGGGTTCGGGGCACGGAGCAGCGTCACCCAGGTCGGCAGCTGGTCGGCGAGCGCCGCTGCCGGCGCGGTCACGTGCCCGGTCATGGCTGCGATCGTACGACCCCGCCCGCTCCGCCCCACGATCTTGCGGCAGACCGCGCGGGGTTTGTGCCCGTTCACGACTTTCGTCGCCGAAGGAGCCCGCCGGTCGCGGGGCGGAGCGGGATCGCTCGGGTCAGCTGACCTCGACGATGACCTCGACCTCGACCGGGGCGTCGAGGGGCAGCTCGGCCACCCCGACGGCGCTGCGGGCGTGCCGACCGGCCTCCCCGAAGACGGCGCCGAACAGGTCGGACGCACCGTTGATCACGGCGGGCTGGCCGGTGAAACCGGGCGCGGAGGCCACGAAGCCCGTCAGCTTGACGATCTTCACGACGTTCTCCAGCCCGACCAGCGAGTCGATCGCGGCCAGCGCGTTGAGCGCGCAGCGCTGGGCGAGATCCTTCGCCTGCTCGGCGGAGACGCCCGCGCCCACCTTGCCGGTGGCGAGCAGCTTCCCCTCCGCCACCGGCAGCTGGCCGGAGACGTAGACGTGCGCGCCGGACTGCACCGCCGGCACGTAACTGGCCACCGGCGGCACCACCTCGGGCAGCTCGTAGCCGAGTTCGGCGAGCTTCGCGTGCGGACCGTTGCTCATGCCGCCACCTCGCTCCGCTCGGTGCCGTCCTGAGGCACCGACGCGCCGAGCCGGCTGATTCGCTCGCTGCGCTCGCTCATGCCTTCGGCCGCTTCAGGTAGGCGACCAGCTGGTCCGGGCTCGGACCGGGCACCACGGCTACCAGTTCCCAGCCGTCCTCACCCCAGTTGTCGAGGATCTGCTTGGTCGCGTGGACCAGCAGGGGGACCGTGGCGTACTCCCACTTTTGCATCGGTGCAGGGCTCCCTCGAAACGCGGATCGTTCGAGGCACAGCCTACGGACCGGCGGAGGGCCGGGACGAGGGACGCTGCTCCGGCGCGGCGGGCAGTTCCCCGCAGGGGCCGCTGTGCTCGTACCGCTGCGGGCAGCGGGAGCGGTCGGGCAGGAGAAGGTCGCAGAAGACCCGGTACCTGTTGTTCTGGTCGTCGGCCTTGGAGACGGTGGTCTCCCCCGCGTCCAGTTCGGGCAGGAAGCCGAGGGAGACGGCGATCCGGCCGGCGAGGGCGGTGGCCGAGGCGAGGTCGGGTACCCGGATCGGCAGGTGGATGACGTAGCCGGGCTCCTCGTCCTCCCGGCCGCGTTCCGGGGAGCGCGTCAGCGTCCGCACCACCTCGACCGGTTCGGCGATCGGACGGTACGACCGCTCGTTGATCGGCAGGCTCCCGACCGGTCCCTCGCCCTCGCCGGCCGGGCCGGCACCGGCCCGACCTGAGCGATCGTTCGCGGGGAACTGGGCTCGAGGGGTGTTGTCCGCGTCGTGCATGCACTTCCTCCGGGCGTCGTACCTGGTCAGATCGGTGCTCGCCGGTCCGGACGGGACGCCCGGCCGGGTTCCCCCGCGCCGGCACGACCGTAGGTCCGGTGCCGGAGTCCCGCCAACAGGACGCGCACGCCCTCCGCGGCACCAGTCACATATGCGACAGATGCCGTGTACGTGACAAGCTCCGGCCGCGCTCCCACCACCGGCCGCCACCACAGGCGACACCGGCGGGTAGATCGACCGCTACCCTTCCGGTCGGACGGCGCACCCCGCGGCCGCCCTCGACTTCACGCTCGACGCCGGGTGGCGGCGGGCGCCGCACCCCCGGGGGAAGAGATGAGCCAGCCACCCAGCGACGACCCGAGCGGATCGCCGGCCGTGCCGCAGGGGCAACCCGGAGCCGGCCAGCCGCTCACCCCGACGGAGTCGGGCCAGCCGCTACCCCCGCCGTCCCCAGCCGGCCCGGGTGGCCCGGTCACCCCCGACGCGCCGTCCGTCCAGCCGCCGCTGCCCGGCCCGCCCGTGGCCTC
>NZ_SMKG01000135.1 GCF_004348525.1 Micromonospora sp. 15K316
AGGGTTAGAGGCCGGGGGCTGGCGGTCTGGCGGGCTGCCGCCTTGATCGACTCGGGTTCCATGAAATCGGGGTGTCCAGAGCGCACGGACACCCCGATTTCATTGAAGTCGAGTTGATCACGGTGACTCCCGGCCCCACGGCGAGCAAGACGCTCCCACCAGCCCGTAGCACGGTCGGATGCCCTCGCCGACCCATCGCGGGGCCACCGAAGACCCGCCAGCCGCACGCGCCCCCACCGGCCCGGCACGAGACTGGCCGCGCCCACCGACCGAGCACGAGGCCTGGCCGCGTTCACCGACCTGGCACAGGGCCCGACCCAGCACAAGGCAGGCCCGCGCCCACCGACCCAGCACAGACCCGGCCGCGCCCACCGACCCAGCACAGACCCGGCCGCGCCCACCGACCCAGCACAGACCCGGCCGCGCCCACCGACCCGGCACGAGGCCGACGCGCGCCCACCGACTCAGCACGAGGCAGGCCGACCACGGTCCAGCGCGGGGCTGGTCAGGCGCCGGAGGTGACCCGGTAGGCGTCGAAGACCCCGTCGACCTTGCGGACCGTGGCCAGCAGGTGGCCGAGGTGCTTCGGGTCCGCCATCTCGAAGCTGAACCGGCTCACCGCCACCCGATCGCGGGTGGTGGTGACGGTGGCGGAGAGGATGTTGACCCGCTCGTCGGAGAGGACCCGGGTGACGTCGGCGAGCAGCTTGTGCCGGTCCAGCGCCTCGACCTGGATGGCCACCAGGAACGTCGAGGCCGAGGTGAGCTTCCAGCTGACCTCGACCACCCGCTCGCTCTGGGCCTTCAGGTCCTCGGCGTTCGCGCAGTCGTCGCGGTGCACGCTCACCCCGCCGGAGCGGGTGACGAAGCCGAAGACCGCGTCCGGCGGCACCGGGGTGCAGCACCGGGCCAGCTTGATCCAGACGTCGCTGACGCCGCGGACCACCACACCCGGGTCGTGGCTGCTCGCGCGGCTACGCGGCGGACGGGTCGCCACGGCGGTCTCGGCGATGTCCTCCGCCGCGCCCTCCTCGCCACCGTACGAGGCCATCAGCTTCTGCACGACGGACTGGGCGCTGACCTGGCTGTCACCGACAGCGGCGTAGAGCGAGGCGACGTCGGCCAGGTGCAGGTCCCGGGCGATCGCCATCAGCGCGTCCGAGGTGAGCATCCGCTGCAACGGCATGCCCTGCTTGCGCATCGCCTTGACGATCGCGTCCTTGCCGGCCTCGATCGCCTCCTCGCGGCGCTCCTTGTTGAAGTACTGGCGGATCTTCGTACGGGCGCGCGGGCTCTTGACGAAGCCGAGCCAGTCCTGCGTCGGGCCGGCCGTGTCGGACTTCGACGTGAAGATCTCGATCACGTCGCCGTTGGAGAGCGTCGACTCCAGCGGCACCAGCTTGCCGTTGACCCGCGCCCCGATGCACTTGTGCCCGACCTCGGTGTGCACCGCGTACGCGAAGTCCACGGGCGTCGACCCGGTCGGCAGCGGGATGACGTCACCCTTCGGGGTGAAGACGTACACCTCCTGGCTGGACAGGTCGAAGCGCAGCGCGTCGAGGAACTCGCTCGGGTCGGCCGCCTCCCGCTGCCAGTCCAGCAGCTGGCGCAGCCAGGTCATCTCGTCGATGTGCGCCGGCGGGCCGACCACCGGGACGCCCTTGTGCTCCTTGTACTTCCAGTGCGCGGCGATGCCGAACTCGGCGGTGCGGTGCATCGCGTAGGTGCGGATCTGCATCTCCACCGGCTTGCCGGTGGGCCCGATGACCGTCGTGTGCAGCGACTGGTACATGTTGAACTTGGGCATCGCGATGTAGTCCTTGAACCGGCCCGGCACCGGCTGCCAGTTCGCGTGGATGACGCCCAGGGCCGCGTAGCAGTCGCGCACCGTGTCGACCAGGATCCGCACGCCCACCAGGTCGTAGATGTCGTTGAAGTCGCGACCCCGCACGATCATCTTCTGGTAGATCGAGTAGAGGTGCTTCGGCCGGCCGGTCGTCTCCGCCTTGATCTTGGCGGCCTTCAGGTCGGTCGAGACCTTCCGGGTGACCTGGCGCAGCAGCGCCTCCCGCTGCGGCTGGTGCTCCCCGATCAGCCGGTTGATCTCCTCGAACCGCTTCGGGAAGAGCGTGCCGAAGGCCAGATCCTCAAGCTCCCACTTGATCGTGTTCATACCCAGCCGGTGGGCCAGCGGGGCGAGGATCTCCAGCGTCTCCTTCGCCTTCTGCTCCTGCTTCGGGCGGGGCAGGAAGGTCAGCGTGCGCATGTTGTGCAGCCGGTCGGCCAGCTTGATCACCAGGACGCGCGGGTCCTTGGCCATCGCGACGACCATCTTGCGGATCGTCTCGGCCTTCGCCGCGTCACCCAGCTTGACCTTGTCGAGCTTGGTGACGCCGTCCACCAGCAGCGCGACCTCGCCGCCGAAGTCGGCGCGCATCTGGTCGAGCGTGTACTCGGTGTCCTCGATCGTGTCGTGCAGCAGCGCGGCGACCAGCGTGGTCGTGTCCATCCCCAGGTTGGCCAGGATCGTGGAGACCGCCAGCGGGTGGGTGATGTAGGGGTCGCCGGACTTGCGGTACTGCCCGGAGTGCCAGCGGGCCGCGGTGTCGAAGGCGCGCTGGAGCAGGCGGGCGTCGGCCTTCGGGTGGTTCTCCCGATGCATCGCGATGAGCGGTTCGAGCACCTCGCTGACCTGGGAGGTCTGCCAGGGTGCGTTGAACCGGGCCAACCGTGCCCGCACCCGACGCCCGGTCGGCGCGCTGGCCAGCGCGAACCCGGCACTCGGCACCGGCTCCCCGTCGGCCCGCACCGCCCCCAGGACGTCGGGACGGGCCGCGCCCGGCCCCGCGTCGGGGCCGGCCGCGCCGGTGCCGGAACTCGTCACCCGGGCCGTCGCGTCACCGTTGCGGCCGGCAACCGAGCCGTCCGCGTCGCCTGTCGGGTGCACCGTGCCCTCCATCGGAGGGACGACATCGTGGGACACCGGCCTCCTCACCGCTCGCCGGGATCACGCCGACCGTACGGTCGGCCTGGTCGCGTAGCGCCGGACGGATCACCGTCGGCGTCAGCAAAGGGCAATGCTACTCGCACAGACGGTGTCGTGCCGCTCCCGTCGCGCGGGCCGCGCCGCGCCCGTCCGGGGGCTGCCGCCTCAAACGGTCAGCAGGGCATGGACCGGACGCGGGGCGAGCCGCTGCCGGCCGCCCAGGAAGGACAACTCCAGCAGGACGGTGAAGCCGGCGACCGTGCCGCCGGCCCGCTCGACCAGGTCGAGGGTCGCCGCCGCGGTGCCGCCCGTGGCGAGCACGTCGTCGACCACGAGCACCCGGTGCCCGGCCGTGAACGCGTCCTGGTGCACCTCGAGGGTCGCCTCGCCGTACTCCAGCGCGTACGAGGCCGAGTAGGCGGCACGGGGCAGCTTGCCGGCCTTGCGTACCGGCACCACACCGACCCCGGTCGCGTACGCGATCGCCGCCGCCACCACGAAGCCCCGCGCCTCGATGCCGACCACGGCGTCGAAGGAGTCCCGCCCGTGGTGGGCCACGATCCCGTCGATCACCTGACGGAACACCGGCCCGTCCGCGAAGAGCGGCATCAGGTCCTTGAACACGATCCCGGGCTTGGGGAAGTCCGGCACGTCCAGCACCCGGCTGGCCACCAGGCGGGCGGCCTCCGCGCCACTGTCCCCACGCGCCTCGATGTGGTGGGTCTCCGTCACGACAGGTCCCGTATCCCTTCCGACGACGACGGCGTCCTGCTTGCTGCTCGCACAGCATGCAGGACGCCGTCAGGTCGCTTCCTACCGGGTCGCCCCCGGTGGGCCGGTCAGCGCCGCTTCGCGCCGCCCGGCCGGTTTCCGCCGCCGCCGCTCGGACGCCCGCTCCGGGCGCCGGTCGGCCGCTTGCCCGCCGGACGCGCACCCACCTTCGGTGCGGCGCCGGCCAGCGCGGCCGCCTCCGCCTCGGTGGGCTCGCCCCGGCCCGCCGGGCGCGGCGCGCCCTTCGGGGTCAGCTCGCCGCGGGCGATCGCGCCCCGCCGGGCCAGGACGCGCTTGTTGTGCGCCTGGATCCGCGGCTCGAAGTCCTTCAGCGTGCTCAGCACCGGAGTGGCGAAGAAGACCGAGGAGCAGACCGCGACGAGCATACCGACGAAGAGCACCAGACCGAGGTCCTGCAGGGTGACCGCGCCGAGCGGGACACCGATGAAGAGCAGACCGCCGACCGGCAGCAGCGCGACGAGGCTGGTGTTGATCGACCGCATCAGGGTCTGGTTGATCGCGAGGTTCGCCGCCTCGCCGTAGGTCTGGTTGTTGTTCGCCGTGATCCCGCGCGTGTTCTCCTGGACCTTGTCGAAGACCACGACGACGTCGTAGAGCGCGAAGCCCAGGATGGTGAGGAACCCGATGATCGTCGACGGCGTGACCTCGAACCCGACCAGCGAGTAGACGCCCGCCGTGAGCACGAGGTTGAGCAGCAGGGAGGAGACCGCGCCGACCGCCATCCGCCACTCGAACCGGATGATCAGGTAGAGCATCACCAGCGCGATGAAGATGACCAGACCGAGAACCGCGCGCTCGGTGTACTGGCCACCCCAGGCCGCGCTGACCTGGTTGGAGCTGATCTGGTCCGGATTGACGTTGAACTCCTGCGCCATCGCGGCCTTGACCGAGTTGGCCTGCTCCGAGCTCAGCGCCGCGGTGCGGAACTCGTAGAACTCGCCACCCCCACCGCCAACCGTCTGGGCCGACGCCACCTCGGCGCCGCCGGCCTGCGCCCCGAGAATCTGGTCGACCCGGTCCTCGGTCTGGTTCAGCGTGCCGACACTCGCCGGCACCTGGAAGGAGTTACCGCCCTCGAACTCGATGCCGAGAGTGAAACCCCGAAAGACGAAGCTGAACACCGCGACGAGCACCAGCAGCCCGGCGATGGAGAACCAGAGCTTGCGCTTGCCGATGATGTTGAGACCGGCCTCGCCCCGGTAGAGGCGGGTGGCCAGACCGCTGCGGGCCATGTCAGGCCTCCTTCACACGGGACGGGCGGGTGGTGTTGCCCTCGGTCTCGGCGGTCCGCAGGACGCGGCCGAGGCCGCTGACCCGCGGCGACAGGAACGCCTGCGTCCGGGCGAACATCGTCATGATCGGGTGCCGGAAGAGGAACACGACGACCAGGTCGAGCACCGTGGCCAGACCGAGCGCGAAGGCGAAGCCCTTCACCGTGCCGACCGACACGATGTAGAGCACGACCGCCGCGAGGATGGAGATGGCGTTGGCCGAGATGATCGTCCGGCGGGCGCGGGCCCAGGCGCGCGGCACCGCGCTCCGCGGGCTGCGACCCTCCCGGATCTCGTCCTTCAACCGTTCGAAGTAGATGACGAACGAGTCGGCGGCCACACCTAGCGAGACGATGAAGCCGGCGATTCCGGCGAGCGTCAGGGTGAAGCCGATCGTCCGGCCGAGCACGATCAGCGCGCCGAAGACCAGCAGCGCGGAGAGGAGCAGGCTCAGGAAGATGACCGAGCCGAGCAGGCGGTAGTAGAAGAACGCGTAGATGATGACCAGCAGCATGCCGATGCCGGCCGCGAGCAGACCGGCCCGCAGGTGGCTGGCGCCCAGGGTCGCGGAGACGTTCTGCTGCTCCTGCTGCTCGAAGGTCGCCGGCAGCGCGCCGTAGCGGAGCTGGCCGGCCAGCGTGCTGGCGTCCTGCTGGGTGAAGCTGCCGGTGATCTGCGAGTCGCCGGTGAGGACGCCCTGGATCTCGGGCGAGGAGACGATCTCGTTGTCCAGCACCACGGCGACCCGGCACTTGCCGTCCTGGCCGAGGGCGGACGCGTCACAGGCGTTCCCGTCGTTGTTGAACGCCTCGCGGGTCAGGCCGGTCCACTTGTCCTGGCCGCCGCCGGTGAAGTTGAGGCTCACCACCCAGGCGTTGGTCTGGTCCATGACGGCGCTGGCGTCCTCGACGTCGGTGCCGAGGACCTTGGCCTGGTCGAGCAGGTACTTCGCGGCGCCACCCTCGCAGGCCACGACCTGCTGCTTCGGGTCGGAGATCGAGGCCGGCGGGCGCTTGTCGAGCTGCTCGCAGCTGATCGTCGGCACGTTGAACTGCATCTGAGCCGGCAGGACGGCGACCTCCTGCGGGCTCAGCGCGCCGAACGGCTTCAGCTTGTCGGCCAGCGACGGGTCGGTGGAGAGGTCCGCCGGGCCCTGCAGGCCGTTGGCGGCCGCCCAGGCGGCGGCGCCGACCTTCTGCTCGACCGCCTTGCGCTGCTCCTCCACGCTCGCCGGGACGGGCTCCTCGCTGGCGCTCGCCGAGGGCGAGGCGCTCGGGGAGGCCGACGCCGACGGGGTGGGGGTGGCGCTGGTGCTCGGCGTGGGCGCCATGCCGCCCTGTCCACCGTTGGACGAGGCGGTCACCTTCGGCGAGGCGCTCGTCGAGGGGGACGCGCCACCCGACGGCGAGGCGCTGCCCGACGGGTTCGGGCTGGCGCTGCCGGACGGAGTCGGCGTGGGCGCCGGGGCCGCCACCGCGCCGCTGCCGTCGGCCGCCTTGAGCACCTTGCGGAAGCGCAGCTCGGCCGGGGTGCCCACGTTGGTCAGGTCGCGGTTCTCTCCGGGCAGGGAGATCACGATGTTCCGGTTGCCCTCGGTGACCACCTCGGCCTCGGCCACGCCGAACGCGTTGACCCGGTTCTCGATGATCTGGCGGGCCTCCTCGAGGTTCTCCGCCGTCGGCGCCCGGCCGTCGACGGTGTTCTTGGCCTCGAGTGTCAGCCGGGTGCCGCCGATCAGGTCCAGACCGAGCCGAGGCTCGAGCCGGTCCATGAAGCTGCCCTTGGCGCCTCCCGCGAAGAACACCAGAAGATAGAGGACCACGAAGATGCCCGCCAGCACGGCCAACTGCCGGCCGGGGCGCATCTGTCCCTGAGGTGGTGCCACGGCTGTCCTGTCTCCCTGTAACGGTCGCGCCGCCACACGGCGGCGACGGGGTCGGCCGGGGTCGCCGGCCGACGGGTCCACCCGGGCCGCCTACAGGACACACGACACCGCTCCGGTGGACGGCGAGAAGCGCCGACCGGTCCGGAGCCGTGCCGACGCCCGGCGTCGACCCGACTATCCAGTTATCACGTCGTGATTCGCTGGCCCCGCCCGGGCGGCCCAGCCGCCCTGGACGAGGGGCGGCTCACTCCTTGACCGTGTCCGCGTCCTCGGTGGCCGGCGTGGCCGGGAGCTCGGCCCGGGTGACCACCCGGGCGATGGCCGGCCGGGCGTACCGGGTCTGCACGCCGGGGGCGACCTCGAGCAGGACCGTCTCGTCGTCGACCCCGGTGACCGTGCCGTAGAGCCCGCCGATGGTGACCACCTCGTCGCCCGCGGAGAGCGCGGACTGCATCGACTCGGCTTCCTTACGGCGCCGCTGCTGCGGACGGATCATCATGAAGTACATGACGCCGAAGAGCAGAACGATCATCAGGATCGGCATCAGACTGCCGGATCCGCCTGCCGATTGTGCGTAATGCACGATGTTGACCTTCCCATTGGCCCCCACACCGGGCACGAACGCCGGAGCGGAAGCGGATTCTCACATCCTGTACAGACCGCGGCGAGTCTAATCCCTGCACCTGGGAACGCCGAATGCGGCACAGATCACGTTCGGATCACGGCTGATCGGGCGCGGTCGAGAACAGATCGGGCACGGGAGGGGTATCGGCACCAAATGTACCATTCGGTGGTGTGCGGCCCAGATGGTGCCAGGCGGCTTCGGTGGCCACCCGGCCCCGGGGCGTACGGGCCAGCAGACCGGCCCTGACCAGGAACGGCTCGCAGACCTCCTCGACCGTGTCCGGCTGCTCCCCCACCGCCACGGCCAACGTGGAGAGGCCGACCGGGCCGCCCCGGAACGAGTCGACCAACGCGGAGAGCACCGCCCGGTCGAGCCGGTCCAGGCCGAGCGCGTCCACGTCGTACACCGTCAGGGCCGCCCGGGCGGTCTCCAGGTTGACCACGCCGTCGGCGCGTACCTCGGCGAAGTCCCGCACCCGGCGCAGCAGCCGGTTGGCGATCCGGGGCGTCCCCCGGGATCGTCCGGCGATCTCGGCGGCGCCGTCGTCGGTGATCGGCACGCCGAGGATCCGCGCCGAACGGTGCAGCAACGCCTCCAGGTCGGCCGGGGAGTAGAAGTCGAGATGCGCGACGAAGCCGAACCGGTCCCGCATCGGGCCGGTCAGCAGGCCGGACCGGGTGGTCGCGCCGACCAGCGTGAACGGCTCGACGTCGAGCGGGATGGCGGTGGCTCCCGGCCCCTTGCCGACCACCACGTCGACCCGGAAGTCCTCCATGGCGCTGTAGAGCAGCTCCTCGGCCGGCTTCGCGATCCGGTGGATCTCGTCGATGAAGAGCACGTCGCCCTCGGCGAGGCTGGTGAGGATCGCCGCCAGGTCGCCGGAGCGCTCGATCGCGGGGCCGCTGGTGACCCGGATGCCCGAGCCGAGCTCGGCGGCGACGATGTTGGCCAACGTGGTCTTACCTAAGCCAGGCGGTCCTGACAAGAGGATGTGGTCCGGCGGGCTGCCGCGCCGCATCGCGCCCTTGAGCAGCAGATCGAGCTGGTCGCGGACCCGATGCTGGGCGATGAACTCCGCCAGCCGCTTCGGCCGGACGCTGGCCTCGGCGTCGAGCTCCGCCTCGTTGACGTAGGCCGAGACCAGGCCGTCGCCCGTCATCGGGTGCGGCCCAGCAGCCGGATGGCCTGCTTGAGCAGGACCGGCACGGGCGGGGTCGGACCGTCGATCGTCTCGGTGACCGCCGCGACGGCCTGGTCGGCCTGCGCGGCCGTCCAGCCGAGCCCGACGAGCGCCTGGCGCACCTGCTCGGGCCAGGCGCCGCCGGTGACCCCGGCCGCACCGTCCACGCCCACCGGCACCGGGCCGATCCGGTCGCGCAGCTCCAGCACGAGCCGCTCGGCGCCCTTCTTGCCGATGCCGGGCACCCGGGTCAGGGCCGCCGTGTCGGCGTTGGCGATCGCCTTGCGGACGGCGTCGGGGGTGTGCACGGCGAGTACCGCCTGGGCCAGCCGGGGCCCGACCCCGCTGGCGGTCTGCAGCAGTTCGAAGAGCTGCTTGGCGTCGTCGTCGGCGAATCCGTAGAGAGTGAGTGAGTCCTCCCGGACGACCAGGCTGGTGGCCAGCCGGGTCTGCTCACCGACCCGCAGCTCGGCCAGGGTGGCCGGCGCGCAGTGCACCGCCAGCCCCACGCCGCCGACCTCGATGACGGCCTGGTCGGGCCCGGTCGCGGTCACCACGCCGCGCACGCTGGCGATCATCTGACTCCTCCTCGTCTGACCCGGTCGGCCGCGGCGGCCAGCTTCGAGCGCGTGCCACCACGCCAGATGTGGCAGATGGCCAGCGCCAGCGCGTCGGCGGCGTCGGCCGGCCGGGGCGGCTCGGGCAGCCGCAGCAGCCGGGTGACCATGGCGGTGATCTGCGCCTTGTCGGCCTGGCCGGACCCGGTCACGGCCGCCTTCACCTCGCTCGGCGTGTACGTCTGCACGGGCAGCCCGGCGCGCGCCCCGGCGAGTACGGCGATCCCGCTGGCCTGGGCGGTGCCCATCACGGTGCGGACGTTGTGCTGGCTGAACACCCGCTCCACCGCCACGCTCTCCGGCCGGTGCTCGGCCACCAGGTCGGTCAGTGAGCGGTCCAGGTGCAGCAGGCGCACCGGCAGGTCGTCGGCCGGGTCCGTGTAGACCACGTAGTAGGCGACGAGGGTGCAGGGCCGGCCCGGCACACCCTCGACCACGCCCACCCCGCACCGGGTCAGCCCCGGGTCGACGCCGAGCACCCGCACGCCGCCTCCTCCCCCAGCCGCCAGCAGTACGTGTGTTCGACACCCTACCGAGGCCCGGTCACCGCCGTCCCACCGGACACGCCGGCATCTGGCGTCGCCCCCGTCACGCGCCGGAGGACGCCGCCGGCAGGCCGAGTCGTTGATCGACTCGGGCTCCCCGCATGTCGCGGCGTCCTGGCCGCGCGGACAGCCCGACATCAAGGACCTCGAGTCGATCACGAGGTGCGCCTTTGCGCGCGCCGCGGCCGGGTGCGCCTGCTCCCCACACACCTTGGGGACCGAGTATGTGTCGCTGCCCCATGTGCGCCCGACCACACAGCTCGTAACTTTGTGCGCCATGACGGCAGAACCCGTGGCGGTCCCCCACGTCGTGAACGTCGACCTGACCGGTCGGACCGCCCTGGTCACCGGGGGCGGCAGCGGCATCGGCCGGGCCTGCGCCCTCCGGTTGGCGGCGGCCGGAGCGGCCGTGCTGGTGGTGGACCGCAACGTGGAGGCCGCGAAGGCGGTGGCCGCGGAGGCGGGCGGCCGGGCCGAGGGCATCGACCTGGCGGACGCCGAGGCGGTCGACCGGCTCGACACGGACGTGGACATCGTGCTGAACAACGCCGGACTGCAGCACGTCGCCCCGGTGCCGGACTTCCCCGCGGAGCGCTTCGCGTACCTGCACCGGGTCATGGTGGAGGCGCCGTTCCTGATCATCCGGCGGGCCCTGCCGCACATGTACGCCCGTGGTTGGGGACGGGTCATCAACATCTCCTCCGTGCACGGCCTGCGGGCCTCGCCGTACAAGGCCGCGTACGTCTCCGCCAAGCACGCCCTGGAGGGGCTGTCGAAAGTGGTCGCGCTGGAGGGCGCCGCGCACGGGGTCACCGCCAACTGCATCAACCCGGCGTACGTACGCACCGCGCTGGTGGAGAGCCAGATCGCCGACCAGGCGGCGACCCACGGCATCCCCGAGTCCGAGGTGATCGAGAAGATCATGCTGGCCCGCGCGGCGATCAAGCGGCTGATCGAGCCGGAGGAGGTGGCCGAACTGGTCGCGTACCTCTGCACCGCGCCCGCGGCCTTCATCACCGGCGCGTCGATCGCCCTCGACGGGGGCTGGACGGCGAACTAGTGGTGCGCAGCACAATGGGCGTCATGTCCTCGCCGGTGGAGTTCCTCGAACTGCTCGCCCGGGAGGCGGCCGCTGTCGAGTTCGAGGGTCCGCTGGTGGCGGCGCGCGCCGCCGGTCTCCCCGCCGACCAGCTCGCCGAGCTGGAGCAGGCGAAGACTGTCGCGCTGCGGGTGCGCGCGCTGCTGGAGCGCCGCCGTCGTCGCGAGACCGAGCTCTCCGGCCTGTACGACACGGCCAGCGACCTGGCCGGCCTGCGCGACCTGGACGACGTGCTGCGCGCCATCGTGCACCGGGCGCGGAACCTGCTCGGCGCCGACGTCGCGTACATGACCCTCAACGACGACGAGCGCGGCGACACCTACATGCGGGTCACCGACGGCTCGGTCTCCGCCCGGTTCCAGCGGCTGCGGCTGCCGATGGGCGCCGGCCTCGGCGGGCTGGTGGCCCAGTCCGGCGCGCCGTACGTCACCGCGAACTACGCCGAGGACGAGCGCTTCCACCACACCGGTGAGATCGACGCCGGCGTACGCGAGGAGGGGCTGGTCGCCATCCTCGGCGTGCCGCTGCGGCTCGGCTCGACCTCGATCGGTGTGCTCTACTCGGCCAACCGCTCGGCCCGGCCGTTCGCCCGGGAGGAGGTCGCCCTGCTGGTGTCACTGGCGGCGCACGCGGCGGTGGCGATCGACACCGCCCGGCTGCTCACCGAGACGCGCTCGGCGCTGGCCGAGCTGTCGGCGGCGAACACCACCATCCGGGCGCACAGCAGTTCCGTGGAGCGGGCGGCGGCCGCGCACGACCGGATGACCGCGCTGGTGCTGCGCGGCGGCGGCGTGGAGGATGTCGCGGCGGCCGTGACGGAGGTGCTCGGCGGGGCGCTGCTGGCGCTGGACGCGGAGGGGCGGCTGCTGGCCCGGGTCGGCGAGATCGACGAGCCCGAGCGGGCGGACATCGTGGAGGCCGTGGCCGCGTCCCGCACGGAGGGGCGCAGCGTACGCCGGGGGTCGCTCTGGTACGCCGCCGTGGTCGCCGGGGCGGAGAACCTGGGTGCGCTGGTGCTGCGCCCCGACGAGGAGCTGGTCGACGCCGACCAGCGGATCCTGGAGCGGGCGGCGCTGGTGACCGCGCTGTTGCTGCTGTTCCGGCGTACCGCCGCCGAGGCGGAGGGGCGGGTCCGCGGCGAGCTGCTCGACGATCTGATCGCCCGCCCACTGCGGGACACCGACGCCCTGCGCGGCCGCGCCCACCGGCTCAACGTGGACCTGGACGCGCCGCACGTGCTCGTGGCGGTGGGCGACGACGCGATCGCCGCCACCGGCTCGGCGCGGCAGCGGGTGCTCTCCTGGGCCACCACGTACGCCTCGACCCGCGGCGGCCTGGCCGCGGCGCGCGACGGCCGGGTGGTGCTGATGCTGCCCGGCCAGGACGCCGGCGGCGCGGCCCGGGCGGTGGCCCGCGACCTTTCCCGGGTGACCGGCCGGCCGATCACGGCCGGGGCGAGCGGCCCGACCACCGGACCGGCGGCGCTGGCCGCCGCGTTCCGCGAGGCCGACCGCTGCCTCACGGCGCTCGGCGCGCTCGGTCGGGCCGGTCAGGGTGCGAGCACGGCGGAGTTGGGCTTCGTCGGCCTGCTGTTGGGCGCGGTCGGCGACGGTGGCGACCGGGACGTGGAGGGCTTCCTCACCACGACTGTGGGTCCGGTGGTCGACTACGACGCGCGGCGCGGCACGGCGCTGGTCCGGACGCTGGAGGCGTACTTCGGGGTGGGTGGCAGCCTGGCCCGCGCCGCCGAGCAGCTGCACGTGCACGTGAACACGGTGACCCAGCGGTTGGAGCGGGTCGGGCAGCTGCTCGGCGCGGACTGGCAGCGGCCCGACCGGGCGTTGGAGGTGCAGCTCGCGCTCCGCCTGCACCGGCTGCGCTCCCCCGCCGGCTGAGCCATGCGCACCGCGCCCGCGGCCGGCGCACCTGCGTCCGCCGGCCGCGGGCCTGCCGTGGTCGATTCCCCCGCGACTGGCGTGGCCACGTCGGTCCCCCGCGACTGCCGCGCCGTCGTCGATCCCCGAGCCACCGGCGTGGCCGTCGTCGCGGTTCAGCGGGCCCGGATGCCCTCCAGCACTCCGTCGACCACCCGCTCCGGCAGCGCGTCGTCGTCCAGCTCGGGATGCCAGCGCAGCACCCGCTGGATCAGCATCGGCCCGGTCAACAGCGCCATCGCCAGCTCGACGTCGAGGTCGGCGCGGAGTTCGCCGGTACGGATGCCGCGCTCCAGCACCTCACGCAGCCGGGCCCGCCGCGGCTCGACGATGCCCTGGTAGAGCTCGTAGCGGTCCTGGTTGCGGTTCACCTCGGGCAGCAGGCAGGACATGATCTTCTCGCTCCGCGGATCGGTGTTGCGACCGACGACTCCGAGCAGCAGCACGAGGTCCTCCCGGACCGAGCGGCCGATCGGCGTCGGCGGGGTGCCCTTGAGATTGACCAGGGCGTCGCGCAGCAGCGCGTCCTTGCCCGACCAGCGGCGGTAGATCGTCGCCTTCCCCACGCCCGCGCGGCTGGCGATCGCCTCGATCGAGAGCGTTTCGATCTTGGCACCTTCGGCGAGCAGGTCGAGGGTGGCCTCGATGATCGCCTCGTCGGCGCGGGTGCTCCGCGGTCGCCCGGGCGACCGCGGAGCATCGGCTTGCGACGTCATGTCGGACATTGTCGCCGACCCTATGCGGTGCCGGCCAACTCCGGTTCGGTGGTGGTGACCTCCCGAACCGGGGCCGAGGCCGACCGACCCGGCAGCCAGCGCAGGGCGACGACGATGCCGAGCGCGGCGATCAGCGCGGAGAGTGCCGCCGCCCAGTGCATCGC
This sequence comes from Micromonospora sp. 15K316, assembly GCF_004348525.1. Lineage (GTDB taxonomy): Bacteria > Actinomycetota > Actinomycetes > Mycobacteriales > Micromonosporaceae > Micromonospora. The sequence goes on from NZ_SMKG01000135.1 coordinate 13,815, forward strand.
GGTGATGAAGGAGTCGTTCGCCGCGGCCAGCACCTTCGGCGCCACCGGCCCGAGCTGCCCCGCCGCCGCGTACGCCCCGGAGATCGACTCCGTCGCGGCGTCCCGGGCCTGGGCCGGCAGCCCGGTCAGGGCCGGCTCGACGTCGCCGCGGTAGACGGCCGACAGCACCGAGCCCAGCACCGCCACGCCGAGCGCGCCACCCACCTGCCGGATCGTGTTGCTGATCGCCGAACCCACACCGGCCTTCTCCCGGGGCAGCGACGACATGATCGACTCGGTGGCGGGCGGCATGATGTTTGCCATCCCGACGCCCTGGATGAAGTAGAAGATCAGCACGATCCAGATCGGGGTCTTCGCGTCGATGAAGGCGAACGCCGCCAGCGAGATCACCGTCAGCGTCAGACCGACCACCGCGACCGCCTTGCCGCCGTACCGGCGGACCATCGCCGCGCTACGCGGAGCGAAGATCAGCTGAGCGCCGGCGAAGGGCAGGAAGAGCAGGCCGGTCTCCAGCGGGGTGTAGTCGCGTACCAGCTGGAGGTAGAACGAGCCGAAGAACATCACGCCCATCGCGGCGAAGAAGATCAGGCCGATGATGGCGACCGGCGCCGCGAACTGCGGCACCTTGAACAGCCGGACGTCCAGCGACGGGTGGCTGCTGCGCCGCTCGACCGCGATGAACCAGCCGAGCACCGCCAGGCCGCCCAGGATCGCCACCCACACCAGCGGCCGGCCGAAGCCGTGCTCGCCGCCGTCGATGATGCCGTACGTCAACGCGACCAGACCGACCACCGACAGCAGCACACCGAAGACGTCGATCCGCCCCGGCTTCGGGTCCCGCGACTCGGGCACCAGGAGCGCGACGAGGACCACCCCGGCCACGATGACCGGCACGTTGATCAGGAAGACCGAGCCCCACCAGAAGTTCTCCAGCAGCGCTCCGCCGAGAACCGGGCCGATCGCCACGGCCAGACCGACGGCACCGGCCCAGACGCCGATGGCCCGGCCCCGCTCCCGCGGGTCGAAGACGTTCGAGATGATCGAGAGCGTCGCCGGCATGATCGCCGCGCCGCCGATCCCCATCAGGGCGCGGGCGGCCACCAACTGTCCCGGGCTCTGCGCGTACGCCGACGCCAGCGACGACAGACCGAAGAGCACCAGCCCGATCAGCAGGAAGCGCTTGCGTCCGGCGCGGTCCCCGAGGACGCCGAAGGTGAAGAGCAGGCCGGCGAAGACCAGAGTGTACGAGTTGATCGCCCACTCCAGCTCACCCTGGCTGGCGCCCAACCCGTGCACCGGGTCGGCGAGCGTACGCAGCGCGACGTTGAGGATGGTGTTGTCGAGGACCACCACGAGGAGGCTGATCACCAGCACTCCCAGGATCGCCCACCTCCTCGGGTGGCCTGTGTTGTCGCGGATCTCCATGTCCGTGATTCCCCCCGGTTCGTTCCCGCACAAATACGATACGGGCCATACTCGAAACGTCCGTCAGCCTACGACGTCGATTAACGATACGGAACCGATCCGTATCGTTAGTGTCCCCCGTCACGGCCCGCACCGGAGTTCCGATCCGACAACCCTCGACCCCGGAACGCCACCGCCCGCCCCAGCCAGGACCGCAAACGGACATCTCACGCCGATCACCCACGGCTACCGGTGATCGACTCGGTTTCCTTGATGTCGGGGTGTCCCGTCCGCGTGATGCCCCGACGTCAAGGACCCCGAGTCGATTTTGGGGGTGTGACCGGTGGCATCCTCAGGCCGGAATCGTGGCCGGGTCGCGGGCGTTGAACATCCCCGACGGCCGAGGTAGCAGCCCGCCGTCCCCGGTAGATGACCCGCCCCGCGGCCCGTTGGCTTCGCGTGGCGTCGGGCGTACCGCATAATCCGGTACGACCCGGACAGCCCGCCCATGGCCGGGCCGCCATGCCCCGCCGCCGGGAATGACGGTGGCCCGCCGGTCGTTGTATCGGGTCCCGCCGCACGACCCACCGGGTCGCAGCGGGCCATGGTCACCATGCCCCCCGGAGCTGGTCGCCGGGAATGATGGCGGGCGGTCGACCGTTGAGCACGGTCCCGGCG
>NZ_SMKG01000136.1 GCF_004348525.1 Micromonospora sp. 15K316
GGGTGAGGGTCAGGTCAGGCGGGCGGCCTGGACGGCTTCGGCGGTGACCTCGGTGAGGCGTTCGGCCGGAAGGGCGCCCAGTTCGGCGGGGGCGAACCAGCGGGCCTCGCTGGTGGAACCGCCGACGTCGGCCACCGTGGGCGGGGCGGGCCGGTCGACGACCACCCGGTAGAAGGCGCGTACACCGTGCCAGTCGATCGGGTAGCCCTCCGGGCCGAGCGAGGCGGCGTCCCGGTGACTCGCCACGCCGAGCAGCTCGACGAGCCGCCCGTCCTGCCCGGTCTCCTCCACCAGCTCGCGGATGAGCGCCGCGCCGGGCTGCTCCCCGTAGTCGGTGCCGCCGCCGGGCAGGTGCCAGCAGCCGGCGCCGGGGTAGCCGTCCGCGACCCGGGTGAGCAGCACACGCCCCTCCGGGTCGGTGCAGACCGCGTACGCGGCGAAGCGCTGCGCCCGGTGCAGCCCGTCCGGGCCGGGCACGGCGTAGAAGGAGGGGAACTCGGGCGGCTCCTCCGGAACCACGTCGCCCGCGACGGCGGGCAGGTCGAGGGCGCGCGCGGTGAACGAGCGCAGCGGCAGCTCGGCGGCCTCCTCGCGGGTGAACCAGCGGGCCAGGTCCGTCGGCCGGTCGACCCGGTCGGTGAGCGTCCCGCCCCGCACGGAGACCTGGTAGATGAGCCGGTCGGTGTGGATCGTGATGCCCCGCTCGGGCAGGGCCCGCATATCTGCCAGCACGTCCTGCAGCCCGGTCACGGTCACCGACAACCCCGTCTCGGCCGCCGTCTCCCGGACGACGGTGTGGTTGGGATCCTCGCCGTGGTCGACCGCCCCGCCGGGCAACGACCACCTGCCGGGAGTGCCGGAGCGTGGGGAGGCGCGGACCAGGAGGACCCGGCCAGCCGAATCGGCACAAACTGCGTATGCCGCGATCCTGCGGAGCGGCGTCAGCGCGGTGGTCACGGGAAAAAATTCTCCCTCGGGCGGGTTACCGGCATCGAAAAGAGTCAGATTGCTGACAGAGGGCTCGCGACTCAGGGGGCGGTCAGGGTAGGGATCCGGGCGCTCACCGAGGTCGCCCGGGCGGCGGGCGCGGAGGGTGGAGACATGACAGCCAACACCCCTCCCCAGGCCCCGTACAAGCAGCTCCGGCGCCCCACCACCGACCGGATGGTGGCGGGTGTCGCCAGTGGGGTCGGCCGCTACCTCGGCGTCGACCCCACCGCGATCCGGGTGCTCTTCGCCGTCACCGCGCTGCTCACCGGCGGGCTGGCGCTGCTCGCGTACCCGATCATGTGGTTCCTGATGCCCGAGGAGCCGCCCGGCGCCCCCGCGTGGCCGCACCACGCCGGCGCCGCGCCGCAGCCCCCGCCGCCGACCGCCGCACCGGCGACCCCGCCCGGGTACGCCCCGACGCCGCCCTACCCGCCGGCAGCGCCCGCCGGGCCGGTAGGCACCGCGCCGCAGGCCACGGTTCCGGTCCCGCCGAGCGGACCGGTGCCGCCGTCCGCCGGCTGAGCCGGGATCACTCCCACTCGATGGTGCCCGGCGGCTTGCTGGTCACGTCCAGCACCACGCGGTTGACCTCGGCCACCTCGTTGGTGATCCGGGTGGAGATCTTCGCGATCACGTCGTAGGGCAGCCGGGACCAGTCGGCGGTCATCGCGTCCTCGCTGGAGACCGGGCGCAGCACCACGGGATGCCCGTAGCTGCGCCCGTCACCCTGCACCCCGACGCTGCGTACGTCGGCCAGGAGCACCACCGGGAACTGCCACACGTCCCGGTCCAGACCGGCGGCGGTCAGCTCCTGCCGGGCGATCAGGTCCGCCTTGCGGAGCAGGGCGAGCCGCTCCTCGTCGACCGCGCCGATGATCCGGATGGCCAGACCCGGACCGGGGAACGGGTGACGCCAGACCATCGCCTCGGGCAGCCCCAGCTGCAGGCCGAGCGCGCGAACCTCGTCCTTGAAGAGCGCGCGCAGCGGCTCGACCAGCGCGAACTTCAGGTCCTCCGGCAGGCCGCCGACGTTGTGGTGACTCTTGATGTTGGCGGTGCCGGTGCCGCCGCCGGACTCGACGACGTCCGGGTAGAGGGTCCCCTGCACCAGGAACTCGACGTCGCCGTGTGCGGCGACCTCCCGGGCGGCGGCCTCGAAGACCCGGATGAACTCCCGGCCGATGATCTTGCGCTTCTGCTCGGGGTCGGTCACCCCGGCGAGCGCGCCCAGGAACCGGTCCCGCGCGTCGACCACCTTGAGCTTGATGCCCGTGGCCGCCACGTAGTCCTTCTCGACCTGCTCGGCCTCACCGGCCCGGAGCAGACCGTGGTCGACGAAGACGCAGGTCAGCTGGTCGCCGACGGCCTTGTGCACGAGCGCCGCCGCGACCGCCGAGTCGACGCCGCCGCTGAGCGCGCAGATGACCTCCTTCTCGCCCACCTGCTCGCGGATCCGGGCCACCTGCTCGTCGATGATGTTCTCCGGCGTCCAGGTGGGCTCGATGCCGGCGATCTCGTAGAGGAACCGGGTCAGCATCTCCTGGCCGTGCGCGGTGTGCCCGACCTCCGGGTGGAACTGCACCCCGGCGCGCCGCCCGGCGAGATCCTCGAAGGCGGCGACCGGGGCACCGGCGGACTCGGCGGTCACCGTGAAGCCGGCCGGCGCCTCGGTGACGCAGTCGCCGTGGCTCATCCAGACCGGCAGGTCGGCGGGGAGGCCCTTGAGCAGCACGCCGGCCTCCGGGCGGGCCGCCAGCGGGGTGCCGCCGTACTCGCGGTTGCCGGTGTGCGCCACCGTGCCGCCCAGCGCCTGGGCCATCGCCTGGAAGCCGTAGCAGATGCCGAAGACCGGCACCCCGGCGGTGAACATGCCGGCGTCGACCTGCGGAGCGCCCGGCGCGTAGACGCTGGACGGGCCGCCGGAGAGGATGATCGCGGCCGGGTTCTTCGCCAGCATCTCGGCGACCGGCATGGTGTGCGGGACGATCTCGGAATAGACCTTCGCCTCGCGTACCCGGCGCGCGATGAGCTGGGCGTACTGGGCTCCGAAGTCCACCACGAGGACGGGGCGAGGCGTGCTCATGTGGCCAAAGCCTACCCACTGCCACCCGCGCCCCGACGGCCGGCCATCAAACCTATATCAAACATACAAATATATCTGAATCCCTCGATTGGTTGCCTTGAACAACCGGTCAGCCAAGTGATTCTCGGATACCGAACGTATTCAATACATCACGCAAAGTCCTGTCGACCTTGCAAGAGCGGTGCCGACAATCACCCACCGGAGGATGAAGTGCTGAGGCGTACCCGAACGGCCCAAAGCGTGATCGCCCTGATCGCCACAACGACAATGCTGAGCTTGGCCGTGCCCTCCGCCAGCGCCGCCCCCGCCGACCGCGCAGAAGGGGCCTCGGCGCCGGCCACCCGGATCCAGCCGACGGGGACCACCGAGCAGCGCGCCGACGCCACGGACGAGGGACACCGAGCGGCCCGACCCGTACTCACGGCGCCACCCGCCCGGGTCAGCGCCTCGGCGGCAGATTGCTGGACGACCTTCAACCCGTCGTCGCCTCAAGGCGGGCCGATGGATCAGACCTACAGAAACTGCGGGACCTCTGCCCTCTGGGTCACCGCCGGTTACAGCAAGGGCAACAGCCGTTACGCGTACATCGGCTACTGCGCCTACGTGCAGCCGGGCCAACAGGTCACCTGGAACTTCGCCTCGACCGCACCGAACTCAAGCTACTCGACCATGATCTGTGAGCAGCAGGTTCTCGAGGACGGCCCGGGGGACTCGGACTGCTGGACCACCCCGGTACCAGGATCCCCGCAGGGCGGGGAGATGTACCTGTTCTACAAGAACTGCAGTGGCCATTCGTCCAACGTGATCCCCGGCTACTACAAGGGCAACACGTACCACGCTTACGTCAACAACGGCTGGGCCGTCCCCGACCAGAGCGCGATCTGGTGGCACTTCCCCTCAACCGTCCAGAACGCTCAATACGAGACGATGTTCGCCCTCTGACAGTTCAGTCGGGCAGACCCGCTCGCTCCGAACGCACCCTCAGGACGAGCGGGCGCCCGGCTCGACGACGCTCAGCGGAGGGCGGCGCGGGCATGCGCGGGGACGGCCGGGCACACCGGCGGCACCGGCTCGATCCGCCGGTACGGCTCGCCGAGCGGCGGCCGGGGGTCCTCCTCGCCCTTGTTGGGCCAGAGGGACATGGCCCGCTCGGCCTGCGCGGTGATGGTCAGCGACGGGTTCACCCCGAGATTCGCCGAGACGGCCGCCCCGTCCACCACGTGCAGCCCCGGATGACCGAAGACCCGGTGGTACGGGTCGATCACCCCGTCGGCCGGGGTGGCGCCGATCACCGCCCCGCCGAGGATGTGCGCCGTCATCGGGATGTCGAACGGCTCGGTCAGCGCGCCGCCCGGCGTACCGCCGATCTCCTCGGCGAGCAGCCGGGCCGCCGCGTGCCCGGCGGGGATCCAGGTCGGGTTCGGGGTGCCGTGCCCCGGCCCGCCGACCAGCCGACCCCGCCGGAACCGGAGGGTGAGCGAGTTGTCGGCCGCCTGCATGACCAGGGCGATCACGGTCCGCTCGGACCATCGTCGTACGGAGATCAACCGGGCGGCGGTGCCGGGCTGCCGCAGCAGCGTGCCGAACCAGCGCCGGACGCGGTGCGGCCCGCCCTCGACCAGCAGCGACTGGAGCAGTCCCATCGCGTTGGAGCCCCGCCCGTAGCGGACCGGCTCGATGTGGGTCTGCGGGTCGGGGTGGAACGAGCTGGTGATGGCGACGCCTTCGGTGAGATCGAGCCCCGCGGCCCGGGCCCGCCGGCCGGGCACCGACGCCCCCAGGATCGCCTCGGAGTTGGTCCGGGTCAGCTCGCCGAGCCGCGGCGAGAGCGCGGGCAGCGCGCCGCCGGCCTTCATCTCGTGCAGCAGGCGCTGGGTGCCGAGCGCCCCGGCCGCGAAGACGACCTGGTCGGCGCGGATCACCTGCCGCCGCCGGCGCAGCCAGGCACCGGTCCGGACGGTGTGCACCTCGTACCCGCCCTCCGGGTGGGGGCGTACGGCGGTCACCGTGGTCAGCGGGTGCACCCGTGCGCCGCGCTGTTCGGCCAGCCACAGGTAGTTCTTGACCAGTGTGTTCTTCGCTCCGACCCGGCAACCGGTCATGCAGGCGCCGCAGTGGGTGCAGCCGGTGCGCGCCGGGCCGGCGCCGCCGAAGTACGGGTCGGCGACCTGCTCGCCGGGACGGCCGAGGTGCACGCCGACCGGGGTGGCGTGGAAGGTGTGCCCGACGCCCATCCGCTCGGCCACCGCCCGCATCGCCCGGTCCGCGCCGGTCTCCACCGGGTACGTGCGGACGCCCAACATCCGCTTCGCCTGGTCGTAGTGGCGGGTCAGCTCGTCACGCCAGTCGGTGATGTCCCGCCACTGCGGGTCGGCGTAGAACGCGGGCAGCGGCTCGTAGAGGGTGTTCGCGTAGACCAGGGAACCGCCGCCCACACCGGCGCCGGAGAGCACCAGCACCCCACCGCCGGCCCGCCGGTCGGCGGCGCGCAGCAGCGTGATCCGCTGAATTCCGTAGCAGCCGAGCCGCGGCGCCCAGAGGAAGCGCCGTACCCGCCACGACGTGCGGGGGAACTGATCGTCGGCGAAGCGACGCCCGGCCTCCAGGACGCCGACGGAGTAGCCCTTCTCGGTCAGCCGCAGCGCGGTGACGCTGCCGCCGAAGCCGGACCCGATGACGACCACGTCGTACCGCATCCCCGCATCATTACCCGCCGGTAGCCATCGCGCCAGGGCCGCGATTCGCGCGATCATGCTCTCCACCCGCCACACCGGCGCACCGGCCGCAACCCGCGACCCCCATCGGAGCGTTGTTCCAGTACGGGTGGAAGGAGGCCCAGATGAGCCTCGGTTCCGGCGCGCGCCGTCGCGGTCGCCTGCTGATCGGGCTGCTGCTCGCCGCGGTCGTCCTGGTGACGGCGGGCGGTGTGGCGGTCAGCCGCCTCCTGGGCGGGTCGGGCCCGGAACGTGGCGCCGCGCCGGCGAGCCCGCCGGCCACCACCACGCCCGCCGCCACCCCCAGCTCGCCGCCGCCCGCACCGGGCGCCGACATCACCGGCCCGCTCAACCTCCTGCTGGTCGGCGTGGACACCCGGGTCAGCGTCCCCGGCTGGGAGCCGCACGCCGACTCGGTGCTGGTCCTGCACGTGCCGCGCGGGCTGGACCGGGCGTACCTCTTCTCGCTCCCCCGCGACCTGGTCGTCGACATCCCCGCCTTCCCGAAGGCCGGTTACCGCGGCGGCCGGACCAAGCTGACCCACGCGATGAGCTACGGCAGCCGGGTTCCCGGCCGCGCGAAGCAGCCGAGCGCCGCCCAGGGGTACGAGCTGCTGCGCAGCACGGTGAGCGGTTACACCGGACTGCGTATCGATGCCGGCGCGGTGGTCACGTTCGCCGGTTTCGACCGGCTGGTGGACAACCTCGGCGGGGTGGACGTCCACATCGATCAGCGGGTCGTCTCCCGGCACCGGCAGCCCGACGGCCGGCACCGGGAGAGCGGGCCCGGCGGCTACATCGGCCCGCAGATGGTCTACGAGAAGGGCGACCGCCACCTGACCGGGTGGCAGGCGCTCGACTACGCCCGGCAGCGTTACATCCCCGGCGGTGACTACAGCCGGCAGCGCCACCAGCAGCAGCTGATCCGGGCCCTCGTCGGCAAGATCCTCGACCAGGGGCTCGCCCGGGACCCGGACCGGGTCCAGCAGGTGGCCGACGCGCTCGGCGACACGCTGATCTACGTCGGCGGGCGCAAGCTGATCGACGTCGCGTACGCCCTGGGCGGCCTGCCGGCCGAGCGGTTCGTGCTGGTCGGCCTGCCCGGTCGGTCGATCGGTTCGGGCAGCGGCTACCGGGGCGAACAGCTCACCTCGGTCGGCCGCCGCTTCCTCACCGAGCTACGCGCCGGCCGCGCCGACGCCTACCTGGCCAAGAACCCAGCCCTGCGCATCAAGACCTGACCCCGTCAGAGGGGTTTGGGCTCGGCGGGGCGTTCGGTGCCGTAGAGCCAGGCGTCGAAGAGCTTGCGGAGCTTCTTGCCGGAGACGCGCTCGGCGAGCGCCACGAACTCGTCGGTGCCGCCGTTGCCGTCGCGCTGCTCCGCCGACCAGGTCTTCAGGAGCTCGAAGAACGCGTCGTCGCCGACGGCCACCCGCAGCGCGTGCACGGTCATTCCGCCCCGCTGGTACACCGAGTTGCTGAACAGGTTCTCCACCCCCGGCTTCCCCGGAGGGGTACGCCACACCTGGTCCGACGAGCCGTGGAAGCGGGAGGCGAAGGACTCCGCGGCCTTCCGGCCGCCGCGGTGCTCCGTCCAGAGCCACTCGGCGTACGTGGCGAGCCCCTCGTTGAGCCAGATGTCCTGCCAACGGGTCAGCGACACGCTGTCGCCGTACCACTGGTGGGCCAGCTCGTGCGCGACGACCTCGGTGTTGACCCCCTGCCGGAAGAAATCGACGGAGTAGACCGGCCGGGACTGCGTCTCCAGCGCGTACCGGATCCGGGGGTCGGAGATCACCACCCCGCCGTAGGCCTCGAAGGGGTACGGTCCGAAGACCGTCTCCAGGTAGTCGGCCACCTTCACGGTCTCGGCGATCGAGTCGTCCGCGGCACCCTTCGGCACGTCGGTCTGGACCGCGCTGTAGATCGGCCGTCCCTTGTGCTTCCCGGTGGTCACCCGCAGCTCGCCGATCACCACGAAGCTCAGGTAGCTGGCCATCGGGGCCCGCTCGGCCCACTTCCAGGTGGTCCAGCCGGCACGGCTGGCCTTCCCGCCCGGCACTCCGTTGCTGACCGCCGTCAGCCCGTCCGGCACGGTGATCTCGAAGTCGTAGCTGGCCTTGTCGGACGGGTGGTCGTTGACCGGGAACCAGCTGCTCGCCGACTCCGGCTGGCCGAGCGCGATCGCGCCGTCCTCGGTGTGGATGAAGCCACCGCCGCCGAGCAGCTCGTTCTCCAGCGGCTCCGGCTCGCCGTCGTACCGGATCTCCGCCACGAAGCCGTTGCCCGCGATCAGCCCCTTGGCCGGCGTCACCGACAGCTCGTCGCCCTTGCGGGTGTGCTTCGCCGGCTCACCGTCCACGGTCACCGAGCGCACGGTCAGCCCGGCCAGGTCGAGGTTGAACGCGGAGAGGTCGCTGGTCGCCGAGGCGTGCACGGTGGTGGTGCCGGTGAGCGTGTCCTTCGCCGGGTCGTACCGGACCTTGACCGTGTACCGGCTGACGTCGTAGCCGCCGTTGCCGTAGCCGGGGAAGTAGGGGTCGCCCGCGCCCGCGGCGCCCGGCTTGAACTGCCGTTGCGCCGGTTGTGACGGCGTGACCGCCGGCCCGGCCGCTTCCGGCTTCGACCCACACCCGGCCAGCAACGCCCCGACCAGCAGCAGACCGACATGCACCCGCAGAGACCGCCGTGGCTGCCTCATCGCCTCGTCCTCCCGAATGCCGGCGGGCATCCCGCCCATCCGCCGGCGAGCCGCCGCCGCAGAACCCGTACCGTCCGCGCTCTCGCCCGGTCCGTCCGCGGCAGCCTACCGAGGATCGATCCCGTCGTCGCCAGGCGGCCGGGCGCGGGCCGGAGGTCGGGCGTCGGGTGGCCGGAGGTCCGACGCCGGTAGCCGGTAGGCGGCCGGTGGCTACGGCAGGGCGGGCGCGTTGCCGCCGACCAGCCAGGCGTCCATCAGCGAGCGCAGCTGCCGACCGGAGACCCGCTCGGCGAGGGTGACCAGATCGGCGGTCGTACCGTTGCCGTCCCGTCGCTCGGCGGTCCACTGTCGCAGGACGCGGAAGAACACGTCGTCACCGACCGTGCGGCGCAGCGCGTGCACGGCCAGCGCGCCGCGCTTGTAGACGGCGGCGCCGAACATTCCCTCCCGGCCCGGGTCCACCGAGGGCCGCGACCAGTCGGTGGTGGCGTACTGGGCCTCGAACGACCGTTGCACGCTCCGCCCGCCGTCGTGCTCCGCCCAGAGCCACTCGGCGTACGTGGCGAAACCCTCGTTGAGCCAGATGTCGCTCCACCGGCTCAACGAGACACTGTTGCCGAACCACTGGTGGGCCAGCTCGTGCGCCACCACCACCGGGTCCGGGTGGCCGCCCGCGAAGAAGCCCGGTCCGTACACCGGCCGGGACTGGGTCTCCAGCGCGTACCCGATCCGCTCGTCGGCGATCGCCACCCCGCCGTACGCCGCGAAGGGGTACGGACCGAAGCGACCGGCCAGGAAGTCGGCGATCTCGGCCGTGCGGGCCAGCGAGGCGGCGGCCGGGCCGTTCGGCGGCTCGCCCGACGGGACGGCGGTGACGATCGGCCGCCCGTCGTGCGTGCCGGTGGTCACCCGGTAGTCGCCGATCACCAGCATGCTCAGGTAGCTCGCCATCGGCGACCGTTCGTTCCACCGCCACGTGGTCCAGCCGCCGTCGCTGTGCCTCGGGCCGGGCACCCCGTTGCTCAGCGCGGCGAGCCCCTCCGGGACGGTCACCGCGATGTCGTAGGTGGCCTTGTCGGACGGATGGTCGTTGACCGGGAACCAGGTCGCCGCCGAGTCGGGCTGGCCGAGCGCGACCGCGCCGTCGCCGGTGTGCAGGAAACCCCCGGAGCCGAGCGCGCTGTCGGTGACCGTGGTGGGCACCCCGGCGTACGCGACCTCGACCGTGAACCGGGCGTCGCGCGGAACCCGCCGGGCGGGCTCCACCACCAGCTCGTCCCCGTCCCGCCGGTGCTTCGCGGTGGCGCCGTCGACAGTCACCTGGTCGACGGCGAGGCCGGTGAGGTCCAGGTTGAACCGGGACAGCCCCTGGGTGGCGGTCGCGGTCAGCACCGCCCGCCCGGTGAGCCGGTCGGTCGCCGGGTCGTACCGCACGTCGAGGGCGTAGTGCGCCACGTCGTACCCGCCGTTGCCGTGCCCGGGCACGTACGGGTCGCCGAGATCCGCGCTGCCCGGCCGGAACTCGCCGTCCTCATCGGACCGGGTGCAGCCGCCGGCCGCGAGCACCACCGCCAGCGCGGCGGCGAGCACGATCCGGGGACAGTTACGTCGCACCGGCCGAGCCTAACGGCGCGGCCGGTGCGACACGACGCATTCGCGCAGGTCAGCGGTCGAGGACCAGGCCGACCTTCTGGAACTCCTTCAGGTCGCGGTAGCCGCACTTGGCCATCGCCCGGCGCAGCCCGCCGAAGAGGTTGAGCTGACCGTCCGGCTCGTCGGCCGGACCGAAGAGGACCTGCTCCAGCGAGCCGATCGGGGCGCTGGCCGCCTCGAACGCCCCGCGCGGCAGCGACGGGTGGCTGGCGGCCGAGTGCCACCAGGCGCCACCGGCGGGCGCCTCCTCGCTGCGGGAGAGCGGCTCGCCGAGCATCACCGCGTCGGCGCCGCAGCCGAGCGCCTTGGCGATGTCGCCGGAGGTCTGGATGTCCCCGTCGGCGATCAGGTGCACGTAACGGCCGCCGGTCTCGTCCAGGTAGTCGCGGCGGGCCGCCGCCGCGTCGGCGATCGCGGTGGCCATCGGCACCCGGATGCCGAGCACCGACTCGGTGGTCGACCAGTCGTCCCCGCCGATGCCGACGATGACGCCGGCCGCCCCGGTACGCATCAGGTGCAGCGCCGTCTTGTAGTCGGTGCAGCCACCGACGATCACCGGCAGGTCGAGGTCCGCGATGAACTCCTTGAGGTTCAGCGGCTCGTCGGTGGTGGAGACGTGCTCGGCCGAGACGATCGTGCCCTGGATGACCAGGATGTCCACACCGGCGTCCAGGATCACCGGGGCGAGCGCCAGGGTGTGCTGCGGGGACACCCGCACCGCCACCGTGCCGCCCCCGGCGCGCAGCTCCCGTACGCGCTCCGCGATCAGGTCGGGACGGATCGGCTCGGCGTACACCTCCTGGAGGCGCTTGGTCGCCCGCGCGTCCTCGTCGAGCCCGGCCAGCTCCTCGAGCACCTTCGTCGGGTTCTCGTAGCGGGTCCAGAGCCCCTCGACGTTGAGCACGCCGAGACCGCCGAGTTCGCCGAGACGGACGGCGGAGGTCGGGCTCATCGTGGCGTCGGAGGGGTGCCCGACGCACGGGATGCCGAACTGGTAGGCGTCGAGCTGCCAGGCGGTGGAGACGTCGTCGACGTCCCTGGTCCGGCGGCTCGGGACGATGGCGATCTCGTCCAGGTGGTAGCCGCGTTGCGCGGTCTTGCCCAACCCGATCTCGACCACGTCACGCATGGCTCACTCCAGTTGTTGTCGGGGGTGGTGGGGGTCAGCGGGTGTGGTAGTTGGGCGCCTCGGTGGTCATCTGGATGTCGTGCGGGTGGCTCTCCTTGAGCCCGGCCGCGGTGATCCGGATCAGCTGACCGCGCGCGTGGAGCTGGGGGATGGTCTCCGCGCCGGCGTAACCCATCGCCAGCCGCAGCCCGCCGACGAGCTGGTGGGCGACCCGGGAGAGCGGCCCGCGGTACGGCACCTGGCCCTCGACGCCCTCCGGGACCAGCTTCTCGTCGCTTGTCACATCCTGCTGGAAGTAGCGGTCCTTGGAGTACGACTTGGCCTGCCCGCGGGACTGCATCGCGCCGAGCGAGCCCATCCCCCGGTACGCCTTGAATTGCTTGCCGTTGACGAAGATCAGCTCACCGGGGCTCTCCTCGCAACCGGCCAGCAGGCTGCCGAGCATCACCGTGTCGGCGCCGGCGACAAGCGCCTTCGCGATGTCGCCGGAGTACTGGATGCCGCCGTCGCCGATCACCGGCACGCCCGCCGGACGGGCGGCCCGGGCGGCCTCCATGATCGCGGTGATCTGCGGGACGCCCACACCCGCGACGATCCGGGTGGTGCAGATCGCACCGGGGCCGACGCCGACCTTGACGCCGTCCGCGCCGGCCTCGACCAGGGCCCGGGCGCCGGCGTACGTGGCGACGTTGCCGCCCACGATGTCGATCGTGACGTCCTTCTTGAGCCGGCGGACCATGTCCAGCACGGCGCGCTGGTGGCCGTGCGCGGTGTCCACGATCAGCACGTCCACGCCCGCGTCGACGAGGGCCCGGGCCCGCTTGTACGAGTCCTCGCCGACCCCGATGGCGGCGGCCACGCGCAGCCGGCCCGCCTCGTCCTTGGTGGCGTCCGGGTACTGCTCGCTCTTGGTGAAGTCCTTGACGGTGATGAGCCCGCGCAGCCGGCCCGTGCCGTCCACGATCGGCAGCTTCTCCACCTTGTGCTGGCGCAGCAGCGCCAGCGCCTCGTCCTTGCTCACGCCGACCGGCGCGGTGATCAGCGGGGCCGGGGTCATGATCTCGCGGACGGGCGTGCCGGGGTCGGAGACGAACCGCATGTCCCGGTTGGTCACGATGCCGACGAGCTGACCCTCGCCGTCGACGACCGGAACACCGGAGATCCGGTAGCGGCCGCAGAGCGCGTCGACGTCGCGCAGGGTGTCGTCGGGGCTGGCCGTGACGGGGTTGGTGATCATCCCGGACTCGGAGCGCTTGACCAGGTCCACCTGGAGCGCCTGGTCCTCCACGGAGAGGTTGCGGTGCAGCACGCCGATGCCGCCCTGCCGGGCCATGGCGATCGCCATGCGCGCCTCGGTCACCGTGTCCATCGCGCTGGAGAGCAGCGGCACGAAGAGCGTGACGTTGCGGGTCAGCCGGGTGACGGTGTTCACCCGGCTCGGTACCACGTCCGACTCGCCGGGCTGGAGCAGCACGTCGTCGAAGGTGAGGCCGAGGGGTACCACCCGGGCGGAGCCGGCGGGCAGCTCCGGCAGGTGGCCGCCCAGCTCGCCGTGGTCGGCTCCGGCCGGAAGATCGGTGCTGGGCGAAATTTCCACGATTGCTCCCCTGAGCTGGTCGATCGGGCTTCAGCGAGGTGGCGCGGCGGGCACCGGAGGAGCGCCGCACGCGGCGCGCAGCTCCATCGTACCCATGCGGCTGAGCTGGCCCTCGTCGCGCCGGGCGCAGCCGGCGCACGTGCGGGGGCGGGCGTCACTGCGGCGTTGGGTCTACGGTGAGGGGGTGCACGACGAGCCCATCGACCCGTTCAACGGCGACCCGGCCGATCCCGCGGCCGGCCTGCACGATCCGGGCGACGACGCACCGCTGGACGCGCTGACCGACGTCGAGCGGCAGGACGTGCTGGAAGACCTCGCCGACCTGGAGATCTATCAGGCCCTGCTGGCGCCGGTCGGGGTCCGCGGTCTGGTGATCGAGTGCGAGGACTGCCGCGAGCCGCACTACTTCGACTGGGACCTGCTTCGGGGCAACCTGCGCCACCTACTCAGCTCGGGCCGCCCCCGGGTGCACGAGCCGGCCTACGACCCCGACCCGGACCACTACGTGACCTGGGAGTACGCCCGGGGCTACGCCGACGGCGTGCACGACACGCTGACCGGCGGCAACGACGAGGAGCCGGGGCGCGAGGAGAACGGACGCGAGGAGCCCGACCGCCGCTGAGGGGAGACCGGGCGTCAGGAGCCCGAGTGCCAGTGATCGACTCGGTTTCCTTAATGTCGGGGTGTCCCGGCCGCGTGATGGCCCGACTTCAAGGAACCCGAGTCGCCCGATCCGGACAGCACGCCCGTGGCCGGCCGCCATGCGCCGGCGCGGGTTTTCGGGGACGTGATCGGGGCGAACGAGTGCCCGTCGCGTGCGGGCGTGAACCGGTTGCGCACCTCCGCGGCAGCCCATCCCCCTCGGGCGCGCTCCAGAGCTGAATCATCTGCGACATCGCCGGCCACCGCCGTCACCATCGATACCAACGACCACCGCTGCCACCAGCGGTTTCAGCAGCGACTGCCGCCACCGGCGATCCCTGCGTGGACTCACTCACCGTTCCCACCGGCGACCCCAGCGGCCACCGTCGCGCACCGGCAGGTCACTTGCCGCCACCGGCGATCCCCTGGACGGACTCACCCACCGTTGCCACCGACGACCCCAGCGGCGACCGCCGCCCACCGGCAGGTCACTTGCCGCCACCGGTGATCCCCTGGACGGACTCACCCACCGTTGCCACCGGCGACGCCAGCGGCCCGCTATCACCGGCGATATCAGCGGCCGGTGCGCGCCGACGGTTCCGTTGGACAAGCTCACCGATCTTCCCAGCGGCGATCGCGGGCGGCGCGGGGGCAGGCGGCCTTTCGGGAAGCCGGGCCACCGTTTGGCGGATCAGCTACCGCGTCCGCCGGCGACTCCTCTGCGACATCAGCTCCAGAGCGTCGCCGCGGTGGATCTGGGCCTCAGGGTCACCAGCCAGGCGCGGCGCACCGCCAACTCCGGCCCGGTTCAGACCACCGGTCCAGCTCGGCGCACACCGCCAGCCCGGCGGGGCTCAGGCCACCAGTCCGGCGCGGAAGCCGGCGGCCACCGCGTGGGCCCGGTCCCGGGCGCCCAACTTGCGGAAGAGCCGACGCGCGTGGGTCTTGACGGTGTCCTCCGAGACGAAGAGCTCCCGCCCGATCTCGGCGTTGCTCTTGCCCTCCGCCATGCCGAGCAACACCTGAAGCTCACGCTCGGTCAGCCCGACGGACGCGCGCGCGGCACGGGCGTTCGGCGCCGGTCGCTGCCCTTCCGGCGGCGTGCCCTCGGGCTCACCGCCGCCTTCCGGGCCGTCGTCGCCGCGTTGCACCGGCACCACGGAGGGCGCGCCGTTCGGCCCCTCCACGGGCCCGGCCGACCAGCCGGGACCCGGGTCGCCGCCGGGTCGACCGGCGGGCGCGGAACGGCTCGTCCCGCCGACCGCCGCGGTGTCCCGCGCCGGGTCGGTGACCCGGTGGCGGGCGGCCCGGCCGGGCGCGGAGAGCAGCAGCAGGGCCTTGGCGACCGCGCTGGTGAGGTCGTGGTCGGCGCCCTGGATCAGTCCCCGGGCCCCGGCGCTGATGGTCGCGGCGGCGGCCTCCGACTCCTCGGTGCCGAAGAGCAGCACGGCTGCCTGCGGTGCGCGGGCCAGCACCCGGCGGACGAAGCCGGCGCTGTCGGGGCGGGTGAGCGCCGTGTCGGCGAGTACCACGTCCGGCTGCCGTTCGGCGAGCCGCAGCATCACCTCGGGATCGGAGACGGCGGTACGAACGACCGCGGACAGTCCGAGGCGGGCTGCCGCGGAGGTCAGGTGTTGCGCCGCAAGTGGTGTCCGGACGCAGACAAGAACCGTACGCACTGTGGGGTCTCCTCTCCGCCAACGAGCAGACCATGAGCGGGTCGGTCCGGGAGGGGGTTCCCGGCAATCCTTCGAACTTTTCCGACAGATGGGGCATATGCGGCAAACTGCCGAAGGTTTTGGATCACACACGTGTGAGTTCTGAGGCGTCCGGGTACGGGAGTTCCAGGCCGGGATCGGTGCGCCTGTGCGGACCGCCGCCCGGAGGCCGGCCATGAGAATTCTCGCGGTACCGCGCGGGAGGAGGGGTGCTGATGTCGAACGTACGTAGACTGCCCGGACCCATCGTCGATCTCTGGGACTGGCAGCGGCTCGGCGCCTGCCGGGGACGCGACAGTGCCCAGTTCTTCCACCCGGACGGCGAGCGGGGCTCGTCCCGGCTACGCCGGGAATCCGGGGCGAAGGCGGTCTGCCGCGCCTGCCCGGTACGCGCCGAGTGCGCCGCGCACGCCCTCGCGGTACGCGAGCCGTACGGCGTCTGGGGTGGTTTCAGCGAATCCGAGCGGCTGCGGCTGCTCGCCACGGGCTGGGAGGACCTGGCCGACCGCCGGCGCACCCGGGTGGATGTCGCCCGGCTGGAAGCCCGCCTGGGCCGCCCGCACAAGTCGGCGGAGAGCATCACCCCCGCCCCCACGGCCACCGCC
>NZ_SMKG01000137.1 GCF_004348525.1 Micromonospora sp. 15K316
GGGCGTACCTGGTGGGGAGCGTGTTGCGGTCGCTCGCCGCCGAGGGCGCTCGGGAGGCGTGGCTCTGTGTCAACGACGACAACCCGGCCGGCTCGCTGTACCGGCGGCTGGGCTTCGCCGACGCCGGCCGCCGGGCCCGCTACCTGCGCCGCCGCCACTGACCACGGGGCACGCCCGCCGCCACTGG
Organism: Micromonospora sp. 15K316; assembly: GCF_004348525.1. Classification (GTDB taxonomy): domain Bacteria; phylum Actinomycetota; class Actinomycetes; order Mycobacteriales; family Micromonosporaceae; genus Micromonospora. Next base: position 188 of record NZ_SMKG01000137.1, read on the forward strand.
CGACCGGCCCGGATCGGCGACTGCGCCGCCCGAGACGGCGCCGGCCCGGCGTCCACGCGAGGTGGACACCGGGCCGGTGCCGATCAGCCGCCGGGGCAGTCGCGTTCGGGGCCGGTCGCAGGCGCCGTCAGTCGCGCCCGAACACCTTCCGGCTGGTCCCGAGCCGCAGGAACACGGTCTCGCCCGTCGCGTCGTTGAGCGCGTCGTTGTCGGTGACCGCGTACACCTCGCCGTTGCCGGCCACGGTCAGACCTTCGAGCTTCTCCTGCGTCCACCCGTTCGTCGCGCGCAGCGCGGGCAGCACGTCGACGGCGAGCGTCTTCGGCAGCACGCGCAGCGTGCCCGGCGCGGCCGCCGAGTCCGGCATCGGCACGGTGTAGACCCGCTTCAGGGTGGCGCCGGGGCCGTTCAGCTTGTCCCGCTCGATCACCGCGAGCCGGTCACCGACCACCGTGATCTCCGACAGGCCGATCCAGTCCCCCGCGACGTCGGTGCTGTTCAGCTGGTAGCCGAACCAGCTCCAGGTGCCGGCCGCGACGTCGTACCGGCCGAGCCGGACGGTACCGGCCGGGTCGGTGGAGAGTTCACGCTGCACCGCCACCCAGACGACCTCCCGGCCGCGCCGGTCGGTCGTGGCGGTGACCCCCTCCAGGCCCTGCTTGCCCAGGCCGGCGGCGACGTCCGCCGGCAGCTTGACGACCTGCCGGGTGACCCCGGCGGCGTCCAGGCGGACCAGTGCGTTCTCCGGGCCGCCGGCACCCTCGACGGCGAGCCAGTACCCGCCCTGCGGGCGGGCGTAGACACCCTCGGCGTCGTAGCCCACCGGCTTGCCGGCGGCGTCCTTGACGGGCAGCACGCCGGTGATGACCGCCGGCGAGCGCTTCGCGTCGACGGTCAGGATGCGGGTCTGCGAGTACGCCGCGTCGGTGACGCTGACCAGCTCGTTCGGCTTGCCGGGCACTGCGCTCAACGCGCCGAGGGCACCCCAGCCGATCGGCGTGCCGTGCCTGTCGGCGGCGGAGACGATGCTCGGGAACCCGGGCGTACCCTTGCCCAGCCGGTAGAGGGAGACGGAGGCCCGGACGTTGACCGAGGCGTCGTCCTCCTCGCTGGAGATGGCGAACAGCCCCCGGGACGGGATGGGCAGCAGCCCCTCCGGCCCGTTGGTGGAGGGCAGCACCTGCGTGAAGACCGGCTTGGTCGGGTTGCTCAGGTCGTAGACGGCGACGAAGTTGCTCCGCTCCGAGCCGACGAAGCCGTACCGGACGCCGTCGTACTCGGCGACCGCCACGCCCTCCGGCTCGGTGCCCTTCTTGCCGGCGCGGTCCTCGTTGTGCAGGCCGTACGTCACGGCGAGCCGCTCGAACGTGTTGCCCGCGTCCCAGGCGACCCTGCCGGTACGGCTGTCGAAGACGGTCCAGCCTCGGCTGCCGCCCTTCCAGTCACCCTCGTTCGCCGTCGCGAGGTAGCGATCGTCGATCCAGGCGACCGCGTCCGGCTCCCGGGGCACGTCGGTGATCGTGCCGGTCAGGTCGATCGTGCCGTCGTCGTCGGTGTCGACCCCGCTGATCGTCGCGGTGCCCGCGCTGAACACCCGGGTGACCCGGCCGGTGGGCAGGTCGATCAGGGCGACCCCGTTGTTCTCCTGGAGGGTCACCGCCAGCTCGTTACGGCTGTTGATCGTGACGTACTCCGGCTCCGGGTCGGTCGGCTCGGTGAGGCCGGCCTTGACCAGGGCGGGCAGCGCCTGGCCGTTCGGGCCGGTCAGCGGCACCGGCCGTACCCGCCAGCCGGCCGGGTTCGTGCCGGCCAGGTCGACGATCTGCACGAAACCGCCGGGAGCCTGGGGCAGGTCGCCCTCCTCGCCGCCGGGCGGGGTGGCCTCCTCGTCGCGCTCGTTCTCGATGGCGATCGCGGCGTAGCGGTGGCTCTTGCTGACGGCGACGGAGTCGGGCTGGCCGCCGAGGTCGAAGCTGCGGACACGCTTGCGGGTGGCCAGCTCGATCACGTCGAGCCGCCCGGACGGCTCGATGAAGCTGCGGCTGGTGTTCACCACCACGAGCACGTACCTGCCGACCACGGCGACCGACGTCGGCTCGTCTTCGGCGTCACCGAGCTGCGACAGCGAGAGGGTGCCGAGACCGCGGGGCTTGTCGGCCCGGGAGATGTCGAGGAAGCCGATCCGGCGTCCCAGGGCGTCGGTGTAGACGAGGGTGCGCCCGTCCTCGCTGACCGCGGAGATCTCCGCGACGGTCGGGGACGTGGGGTCCTCACCGGCGGGGCGGTTCTGGAAGACGGGGTAGGTGGCGACCCGGTCAAAGGCGAGAGGCTTGCCCGGGTGGTGGTTGTCGCCGGCCGACGCGGGGGTGGCCCCGGTCAGGCTGGCGGCGGCGACACCGGCTGCGGTGAGCGCGGTGAAGGCTCTTCTCAGGGTCAAAGGACTTCCTCCGTAAGGTCGTGCCCGGTCGGAGGCTGGCACCCTTCGGGGTGCATCAGCTTTCGGGTACGTGAACAGTCGACGAAGGAACGCGCAGCCGCCACGCCGCGCCGCCGACCAGGGTCAGGGCGATGACGCTGATCGCGACGTCGCCGACGAGGGCCTCGGCCGGCGTCGCCGGGGCGTAGGTGGGTACGGCGTAGGCGTACGCGGCGGCGACGAGCATGCTCGCCGTGCCGGCGGCGAGCACGTGTCGCTGCCCCCAACCGGCGCGCCGGGACCAGATGAGAAGCAGCGTGGTGGCGGTGCCGGCGAGCGCCAGCCCGACGGCGATCCCGGGCCAACCGGGGGCGAGGGCGGACCCGGCGTACGCCACGAGCACCACCACGCCCGGCCAGAGCGGTCGGGGCGCGCGGCGGCCCGTGGCGGCCTCCCGGGGACCGGTGTCGCCGTGCCGTGCGGGCGCTGCCGGCACGCCGGGGTCATGCGCGCCGACCGGCGCGGTGGCGACGGGCGTGGCGTGGCCGGCCGGGACGGCGGGGCGGCGCGGGCGGATCAGCAGCCCCGCGGCGATCAGCGCAACGGCCAGGGCCACAGCGAACGCCAGCTGTGCCGGGCTCGCCAGGAAGCCCTTGCGGCCCTCGTCGTCGGAGAAGACCAGGAGACTGCCGGCGAGGTAGAGCAGCGCGACCACGGTGAGCCCCGGCCGACCCAGCCACGGGCGCGACCGCCGATCGGCGCGCAGGAACGACTCGACGATCACGATCGGCGCGCAGATGCTCAACGCGAGGTGGTTGCCCACGTAGTCGAACGCCTGCCGGGCGCTGACGTCGAGCCCCGGCACGAGGGTGGCCTCGGCGGCGGCCCGGGTGTCGGCGAACTCCGTGTCGTCGAGGAACCCCGGGTTGAACAGCGACTGGTCGACCAGCCCGGCCTGGATCACGCCGAACGCGGCGGCGAGCAGCGCGACCGTCGGCCAGCCCGCCCCGAGACGGCGGGCGGTCTCCCGGATCAGCAGCGCCGCCCCGCCGTACATCGGGGCCAGCACGAGGATCAGGAACGGGGTGTCGGTGAGGGTGAAGCCGCCCCAGGAGCACTCGGCGGCCCAGGGCGCGAGCAGCAGCAGGGCGACGGCCGGCGCCAACCGGCGGCGCAGCGGAAGACGGTCGGGGTGTCGCTCGGCGGGCATCGGCACTCCTCTGCGGCGTGTCGGGGTCACCCGTACGCTGCGCCGACCACCTGGGCTGTCGATACGGCCATCGGCCGATGGAGCGAGCGACCAAAGTCGACGGGTGGTGCTCCCGCTCGGGCCCGGCCGCCGGTGGGCACCGTCACGACCACCCGGCCAGCCCGGGGTGACCCGCCGGCCGCTGGGTGGATGACTAAGGTGGGGCGCACCGGCAGGGAGGAGCGCCCACGATGACCACCAGCACCCCCTCGACAGCCGCGGCGGAGGCTCCGCGTGACGCCGATCGGCCGCTGCTCAGCTACCTCGACGACGCGACCGGCGCGCGGATCGACCTGACGGCGTCGCAGCTCGGCGAGTGGGCGGCGCGCAGTGCGGGCCTGCTCCGGGACGGCTGCGGTCTCGCTCCCGGCAGCCGGGTGGCGGTGCTGCTGCCGCCGCACTGGCGTACCGCCGCGGTGCTGCTGGGCGCCTGGTCGGTCGGGATGGCCGTGTCGTACCGGCCGCGGGCCCTCGCCGGCCTGCCGGTGCTCGAACCGGGCGGCGACCGGCCCTACGACGCGGTCTTCGTGACCCCGGAGCGCCTCGACGACTGGCTGGAGGACGTGCCGGACGGGACGCACCGCTACCTCGTCGGCACCGCCCCGGAGCCGCTGGCCGACGTGCCGGTGGGCTGGCTGGACTGGTCCACCGAGGTGCTGCGGCACTCGGACGCCACGCCCGACTACACCGGGATCCGCCCGTCCGACCCGGCCACCCCGGACGGCACCACCTACGGCGAGTGGGGCGGGCTCGCGCGGGAGATGGCCGAGCTGTGGGGACTGCGCGCCGGCGACCGGTTGCTGATCGATGCGGCCGAGCACGAGCAGCCGCTGAAGTGGCTGCTCGCCCCGTTCTCCGTCGGCGCGTCCGTGCTGGTCTGCGCGAACCTGGACCGGTCCCGGCTCGACGCCCGCGTCGCCGCCGAGCAGGTCACCCGGGTCCTGTGACCGCCTGATTCCGTCGGCTCCGGCTCGGGCCCCGCGCCGGCGGGGGGTGCCGGCGGGTCCGGCCCGGACACCCGTGGGGTGGCGGTGCCGCCGCCGAGCCGCCCGGCCGTCGGGGCGGCTGGACTGTCGGAGCCGCTGGACTGCTGCGCCGTCGGGCGGCTGGGCCGTCGGGCTGGTGGGCAGTCGGGCGGCCGAGCTGTCGGGTGGCTGGGCCGTCGGGCCGCTGGTCCCGGGCCACCGGATTCGACGACGCGCGTCACAGTGGAACGGCCTTCCTGACCCCCGGGCGCTGTGGAAGGCTCCGATCATGGGTAGCTCACTGGTACTGGCCGGTGGCGGGGTCGCCGGCATCGCGTGGGAACTCGGGGTCCTCTGTGGCATCGCCGACGCCGATCCGGCGCTCGCCGACCGGATCCTCGCCGCCGACCTGGTGGTGGGCACGTCGGCCGGCTCCGCGGTCGCCGCGCAGATCACCAGCGGCGTTCCGCTCGACGACCTGTACGCGGCCCAGCTGCGCGCGGAGACCGCCGAGATCGAGGTCGACGTCGACACGGAGAAGCTCTTCGCCGACTACGGCGCGGTGCTGAACGGCGTCTCCGACCCGACGGAGGCGCGCCGCCGGCTGGGTGCTCTCGCACTCGCCGCGCGGACCGTGGAGCCGGCTGTCCGACTCGCCGCGATCGACGCCCGGCTCCCGGTCAAGGCGTGGCCGGGCCGGGACGTACGGCTGCCCGCCGTCGATGCCGAGAGCGGCGAGGTCGCCGTCTTCACCGGCGACTCCGGGGTGTCCCTGCGCGACGCCGTGGCCGCGAGTTGCGCGGTGCCCGGGATCTGGCCGCCGGTGGCGATCGGCGACCGGAGCTACGTCGACGGCGGGGTGCGCTCCATGACCAACGCCGACCTCGCCGCCGGAGCGGACCGGGTGCTGATCATCCAGCCGGTGCTGGAGGGCACTCCGCAGCCGTGGGGCAACCTCGACGACGAGATCGCGGCGCTCGCCCCGGCAAGAGTGCACGTGATCAGTGCCGACCAGGCGTCCGTCGACGCGTTCGGCACCAACGCGCTCTCACCCGCCACCCGGGGCCCGTCGGCCCAGGCGGGCCGGGCCGTCGGCAGGGCTCACGCCGACGCCGTCGCGGCACTGTGGAGCTGACCCGCCGACCCCTTCCGGACGCCCGCCGGGTTGATCGACTCGACTTCATGTAACTCGGGGTGTCCGGACCAGTCGGACACCCCGACTTCCAAGGAAGTCGAGTCGATCAAGCGGTGTCTGTGGTGCCGACGACTGCCGCCGGCCGTATCGAGCCCTGTCTGTTAGCGCTTCTCCGCCGCCTGCCGTTACACCGGCATACGCCCTGTTCAGAGGCCCTTTTGTCGGCGTCGCCGACGTGTTCTCATACCGGGGAGACGAGGTCCTTGACGCCTGGTTGTGGCAACCCTGGCGTCGATTCGGCACCGCTTTCCATCCCCTGAAAGGTGCACCGATGAACCGGAGACCGATCTTCCGACTGGCCGTCCTCACCGCCTCCGCCGCGACGTTCCTCGCGTCCGGTGGCGCCTACGGCGCGACGGCGGCGGCACCCGCGACCGTCTCCCCGGCCGTCGCGGAGTGTGAGCCGGGCGCCGACGCGCACAGCGCGGCCCGGGTCGCCGAGGGCGCCACCGCGCAGGAGCCGGAGCTGTACTCGAAGAACGAGGCGAACGCCTACGGCGTCATCAAGGATTCGCCGCGCCTGCCCGACGGCAGCGTCACCGTGCCCACGGTCTTCCACATGATCTCCGACCATCCGCTGACCGCGGCGGAGACGGCCAGGTGGAACACCCTGATCGCGGCCCAGATGACGGTGCTCAACGACTCGTTCGCGGGTCGTACGGCCGCGGAGGCCTCCGACACCCCGTTCCGGTTCTCACTCGTCGACACCACCTGGACGGTCAACAGCGACTGGTACACGGTCGTGCCGGGCAAGAACGAGCGGGACATGAAGCGGGCGCTGTACACCGGCGATGCCCGCACCCTGAACGTCTACGCGGCCAACATCGGCGGCGGGCTCCTCGGCTGGGCGTACTTCCCGAAGGGCTACAACAACGGCCGCGACTACATCGACGGCGTCGTGATGCTCGACGAGTCGATGCCGGGCGGCACGGCCGGCAAGTACGCCCTGGGCGACACGTTGACGCACGAGGTCGGGCACTGGCTGATGCTGGAGCACACCTTCGCGCACGGCTGTTCCGCCTCCGGTGACTTCGTCGCGGACACTCCCCGGGAGGCGGAGCCGCAGTTCGACTGCCCGGTGGGCGCGGACACCTGCACCGCACCCGGCCTGGACCCGATCCACAACTTCATGGACTACACGCAGGACTCCTGCATGAACATGTTCACGCCGGGTCAGGCGGACCGGATGAGCGACGCCTGGGTGGCGTTCCGTGCCGGGGGCGGCAAGTAACGAAGACCATGCCGGGGTTGACGGGCCGCACTCGACGGCCCGTCAACCCTTCCTTCCCGGCCGAGCCCGCCTTGCAGGGCGTCCAGCTGTCCGCGGCGACGACGAAGCGTTGCCGTCATGGTACCGCCGGCGGTACCATGACGGGGGGGCCGTCCGTAGACAAGCTCGTTGAGGGTCAACATCCAGAACGACAGAGGCAAGGCCAAGGCGTATCAGGTACGGCAGGTGCTCAAGGCGATCGACAAGAAGGAGGCCATGTGATGCAGATCGATCCCCATCCCGAGGTATCCCACTACACCTACCGCGTCACCTGGTCGACGCAGGATCAGGAATTCGTCGCCACCTGTGCCGAGTTCCCGTCCCTCTCGTGGCTGGCCCCATCACAGATCGGGGCCCTGCAAGGGCTACAGGATCTCCTGCGGGAAGTGATCGCGGACATGGAGGAGCAGGGCGAGCAGGTGCCGCAGCCCTTCTCCGAGCGCACCTACTCCGGCAAGTTCAACCTGCGCGTCGGGGAGAGCCTGCACCGCGAACTCGCCATCCAGGCCGCCGAGGACGGGATGAGCCTCAACCAGTACGTTCTGCGGAAGCTTCGGGCAGCCTGAAACAACGCGCCCGGCCTGCGGTGTTCCACTCCGCTTCGCATGCCGCCGTGGCAAGGTGCCGCCACGTCCAGGAGAGCGCAAGGATCACGCGGTCAGTCGACGGTGGGGAGCTTCGGGCCGAGGACGTCGTCGGCGTCCACGATGGTGTACGCGTACCCCTGCTCGGCGAGGAAGCGCTGCCGGTGCGCGGCGTACTCGGTGTCGATCGTGTCCCGGGAGACCACCGTGTAGAAGTGCGCCTGCCGGCCGTCGGCCTTCGGGCGGAGCACCCGGCCGAGGCGCTGCGCCTCCTCCTGCCGCGAACCGAAGGTGCCGCTCACCTGGATGGCCACCGCCGCCTCGGGCAGGTCGATGGAGAAGTTGCCCACCTTCGAGATCACCAAGGTCCGCAGCGAACCGGAGCGGAACTCGTCGAAGAGGCGTTCCCGCTCCTTGTTGGTGGTCGAACCCTGGATGATCGGCGCGTCCAGGTACTCGCCGAGCTGGTGCAGCTGGTCGATGTAGCCGCCGATCACCAGCACCTGGTCGTCGGGGTGCCGGTCGACCAGCGCCTTGACCACGGGGAGCTTGGTGCGGGCGGTCGCCGCCATCCGGTAGCGCTCCTCGGCCTCCGCCGTCGCGTACGCCATCCGCTCCGCGTCGGTCAGCGTCACCCGGACCTCGGTGCACTCGGCCGGGGCGATCCAGCCCTGCGACTCGATGTCCTTCCACGGCGCGTCGTACCGCTTGGGGCCGATGAGGCTGAACACGTCGCCCTCGCGGCCGTCCTCGCGGACCAGGGTCGCGGTGAGGCCCAGCCGGCGGCGGGCCTGGAGGTCCGCGGTGAACCGGAAGATCGGCGCGGGCAGCAGGTGCACCTCGTCGTAGATGACCAGGCCCCAGTCGCGGGCGCCGAAGAGGTCCAGGTGGGTGAAGGCGCCGCCGCGCCGTGAGGTGAGCACCTGGTACGTGGCGATGGTGACCGGGCGGATCTCCTTGCGCTCGCCCGAGTACTCGCCGATCTCCTCCTCGGTGAGCGAGGTGCGGGCGATCAGCTCGCGCTTCCACTGCCGCCCGGCGACCGTGTTGGTGACCAGGATCAGCGTCGTCGCCTTCGCCTCGGCCATCGCGGCCGCGCCGACGAGGGTCTTACCGGCGCCGCAGGGGAGCACCACCACGCCCGAGCCGCCGGCCCAGAACGCCTCGACCGCCTCCCGCTGGTACGACCGCAGCGTCCACGGCTTCCGGCCCTCCTTGCCGGCCTCGGCCAGGTCGATCGGGTGCGCCTCACCGTCCACGTACCCGGCGAGGTCCTCGGCGGGCCAGCCGAGCTTCAGCAGCGCCTGCTTGAGCCGGCCCCGCTCGGACGGGTGCACCGCGATGGTGTCCTCGTCGATCCTGGCGCCGAGCATGCCGGCGAGCTTCTTGCTCTTGGCGACCTCGACCAGCACCACCCGGTCCAGCGCCCGCAGCACGAGGCCGTGCACCGGGTCGTTGGCGAGCTGGAGCCGGCCGTACCGGTCCATCGTCTCGGCCACGTCGACCAGCAGCGCGTGCGGCACCGGGTAGCGGCTGAACTTGATCAGCGAGTCGACGACACCCTCGGCGTCGTGGCCGGCCGCCCGGGCGTTCCACAGGCCCAGCGGCGTGAGCCGGTATGTGTGCACGTGCTCGGGGGAGCGTTCCAACTCGGCGAAGGGGGCGATGGCCATCCGGCACGCCTGCGCGTCGGGGTGGTCGATCTCCAGCAGCAGGGTCTTGTCCGACTGCACGATCAGGGGTCCACCGCTCACGCCAGCGTCCTTCCGTCCGATGGGCTGCCCGGCCAGGTGGAGTACCCACCGCAGGCCGACCATCCAGTGTTGCACGCGACCGGAGTCGGGCAGGAAGTCGCGCACCGGGTGCAACCATCCCCGCACTCGCGAACGTCTAAGAATGGGACGGCTGCCCAGGGAGGCCCCATGAAGCGTGTCCGGATCACTTCCCGGCTGGTCGCCCTCGTGGTGGTCACGCTGGTCGGCGCCGGTGCGTGCGCGCTCGATCCGCAGGCCGGCGGGAGCGGAGGCGGGGGTGCCGCTCCAGCCGGTGCGGCGGAGCAGGTATCGGGGGCGAGCGCAGCGCCCGGGCCGGACCAGCCCGCCACGACGCCGGCGAAGCCGAAGGCGACGCCGACCCGGATGGCCGCACCGACGAAGCCCAGTCCGAGGCCGAAGCCGACCACCGCGAGCCCGAAGCCGTCCGGCTGCCCGCAGGGCGAGCACCAGCGTGCCGTGGAGACGTACCTCGCGCAGCTGGGCGGTTTCGGTCGGGTGACCGTCGACGGCCGGCAGTCCGCCGCCGACTGCGCCGCGATCAAGAAGTTCCAGAAGAGGTACGACATCCGCCCGGTCCAGGGCCGCGCCGGACCCACCACGTACGACGTGGCGAAACGGCTCGCCACCACCGACACCGGCCGGTGCGGGGCGCGGTCGGGGCTGACCTTCTGCATCGACCTGACCCGGCAGACCACCTGGGTGATGCGCGACGCCAAGGTGATCGTGGCGCCCACGGTGACCCGGACCGGGATGGCCGGCTACCGCACGCCGGCCGGCACCTACCGGATCAACTTCCGCAACATCAAGGAGTGGTCCGACCCGTACGAGGTCTGGCTCCCCTACTGGCAGCACTTCACCCAGGGGATGGGCTTCCACGAGACCACCACCTACCTGCACGACAAGTCGATCGGCTCGCACGGCTGCGTCAACCTGCTGCACGCCGACGCGGTCCGCTACTGGGAACTCGGGAAGGTCGGCAGCCGGGTCGTGCTCGTCGGCCGCCGCCCCGGCACCTGAGCGGCTGGTCAGCGGGCGAGGCCCGGGTGTTTCACCCTGTCACTCCGGCCACAACGGTGCCACTCTGGACGTCCGGCGTCGTACCGGACGGGGAGGCGCAGATGGCGCTCGATCATGAGGTGGCCCGGGAGCAGGACCAGCGGGAGGTGTCCACCGCGACAGTGGTCGCCTACGTGGTCGCCGCGGTGGTCCTCTTCGGCTGGTTCCTCTACGGCTGGCTGGTGCTCCGGCAGGGCTTCGTCAACTCGATCGGTGAGGCCGCCGGCACCGGGTTCGCGCTCCTGCTGATCGTCTCGATCGTCGGCACCGTACGCCGCAGCCGCCGCTGAACCTCCGGCTCGCCCCGGCTGCCCGGCGACCGGGCGGCCGCCGCCGATCAGTCGGCGCGCACCGCCGCGGTGATCCGGTGCAGGGCGAAGGTGTGCAGCATCTCCGTCCGTTCGTCCTCCGCGCGCAGATAGCCGGCGCCGATGGAGACCGGCTTGACCAGCCGGGAGGCGGTCGCCCCGTGCGCGTCGACGTAACCCACCCAGACCAGCGCCTTGTCCCGGACCGCCTGCTGGAGCACCGCGAGGGCGTCGCTGTGGCCCTGCACCGGTGCCGGACCGGTGGCGCCCCGCCCGCCGCCGCGCACCGCCGCCGGGGCCCGTCGCGCCGCGCGCGCCGCCGCGTCGCCGCGCCGGATCTGCTCCACCACACCGAGCAGCCGCGGCATCGGCACCCTCGGCGCGGCCAGCGGGTCCAGCGTCCGGGTGGACACCGACACCCGGGCGGCCGCCCGCCGGGTCTTCGGGCGGGACAGCACCGCCGCGCCGGTGGCGTCCTCGGGCACCGGGGCGTACCCGGCGTCGCGCAGCGCCCCCAGCAGCCGCCCGACCTGGTACGGGCTGACCAGCACGGTCGGCGCCAGCCGGCGCAGCGCCAGCGACTCCAGCCGCCGGTCGGCGCAGACCTCGCTGAGCAACGCCTCGTCGTCACTGCGCAGGTACGCGCCGGCGGATCCGGCCCGCAGCCCGCCGTGCCGGCGGGCCACGTCGTCGACCAGGTACGTGAGCGACTGCGGCACCGGCGTACGGGACCGCCGCCGGAAGAGCGCGTGCAGGTCGTCGGCGCGGTATCCCGCGTCCAACGCCCGGCGCACGCTCGCCGTGGTCACCCGGTGCACGCTGGCGCCGCCCGCGGACTCCAGCTCGGCCACCGCGTCCAGCTCGGCGGCGAGGGCCGGCTCGGGCGGGCCCGGCACCACGAGGGTCAGGTCGGCCTGCATGAGGAAGTGGTCCACCGGGGCGGGCAGGAGGGCGTCCAGCGCCCGCGCCGCCGTCGACGGTTCGTCGCTGTCGGCCTCCACGTGCAGCCCGAGCGGGTCGTTCGTGCCGTCGTCGGCGTGGATGACGTCGGCCAGCAGCAGCCGCCCGTACGAGGTGAGCGCCCCCAACCCGGTCACGCCGAGCTGGGCGGCCTCGGCCAGCACCTCCCGGTGCGCGGCCTCCCGCCCCCGGCTGCGCCGCGGCGAGCGCCAGTCCAGCAGCGCCAGCACCTCGTCGGGGGTGGGCGCGGTGGCCGGTTCCAGATCGGCCAGCACCCCGAGCACCGCCCGTCGGGAGACCGGCGCGCCGGCCCGCTCCGCCTCGGCCGAGAGTGCCGTGATCGGCCGGTCCCGGTCGTCGCGCTGCCCGACCAGCCCCACCTGCCGGGTCATCGTCAGCCAGGCGCGGGCCAGCTGCTCCCAGCGCTGGGCCAGCGAGGCGGCCCGCCACACCTCGTAGCCGGCGGCCGGCAGCACCTGCTGGTCGGCGCCGTACCGGTTGGTGCTGACGCCGGGCAGCTCCAGCTCGCCGAGGAGCCCGGCCGCGTACGCCACCTCGACCAGCAGCGCCGTCGTCGGCTCGTCCAGCCCGGCGACGCGGGCCAGGCGGCGCAGGTCCCGTACGCCGATCCCGCCGGAGCGCAGCACCGGGGCCGGTTCGGCGGCGAGCTGCTCCAGCAGCCCCTCGGTGTGGCGTACCACCTCCATGGTCTGCCCGGCACCGGCGGAGTCGACGGCCTTCGGCTCGCGGGGCGCGGCGGCGGTCGGCGGCGGGCTGGTCCGCAGCGGCCCGAGCGGGCCGCTGTCGCGGCGCAGCAGCAGCCCGACCTCGCGGGGAAGCTCCACAGTCCCGGCGGAGATCGGCACGAGCAGCCGGTGCTCCACCAGCCAGCGCACGGGTGACCCGGTCGGCACACCGCCGTTGACCGGGTCGGGCGGCAGCTGGTCCTCCTCGCCGAGCGGCGGTGCCTGCAGCGCGCCCGGGGGCACGCTGCCCACCGGCGGCCCGGCCGCCAACCGGTCCAGGATCGCCCGCGCCGAGGGCGGTGCCGCCAGCAGCGTCCGGCGCAGCTTCGCCGGGTCCGCGCAGAGCGCGGCGGCGCGGGCGTCCAGCTCCGCCGCCGGCCGGCCCAGCCCCGCCGGGTACGGCGACACCTCGTCGACGCTCTCCACCACGCTCAGCGCGTGCTCCGGGCCGTACAGCAGGAAGAGCGCCCGGAGCCGGTCGACGGCGCTCCGGACGGTGGTCGGCGCGGGCGGCCGGGGCCCGCTCGTCGCCATGGCGAGCACCGCCTCCGTGGCGGTGGTCCCGTCGGCCGGGTCCCGGGTGAGCCGGGCGGCGTCGAGGATCTGCAGGGTGAACTGGTCCAGCCCGTCCAGGGCCCGGGCCACCGACACCCGGGACTGCGCCCGGGTGGCGAGCGCGGAGATGTCGGCCGGTACGGGCACGACGAGGTCCGGCCGCAGCTGGAGGAGGGCGGCCAGCGACTCGTCGGGGAGCGACCGCAGGTGGTCGGCGAGTGAGGTGGTCATCGTCTTTCCACGCTAGCCCGGCGCGGGCCCGTCCCGCCCCTCGGACGTCAGGCTGGCCTGCCGGGCCCCGGCCTCCGGCTCGCGCCGGCCCCGGCCGGTACGTTCTTCCGCATGTCTGCACTGACGGTCGGGTTCGACCTCGACATGACCCTCGTCGACTCGCGCCCCGGCATCGCCGCCGCGTACCGGGCGCTCACGGCGCGCACCGGCGTACCGGTCGACGCGGACGCGGCGGTGTCCCGGCTCGGGCCGCCGCTGCGCAGCGAGATCGCCAGATGGTTCCCGCCGGAGCAGGTCGAGTCGGCGGTGTCGATCTACCGTGAGCTCTACCCGGCGTACGCGATCACCCCGACCGTCCCGCTGCCCGGTGCCCGCGAGGCGATCGACGCGGTCCGGGCGCGGGGCGGACGGGTGCTGGTGGTCACGTCCAAGCTCGGCCGGCTGGCCCGGCTGCACCTGGATCACCTCGGTCTGGAGGTGGACGAGGTGGCCGGTGATCTCTTCGCCGAGGGGAAGGCGACAGCCCTGCGCGAGCACGGCGCCACCCATTACGTCGGTGACCACGTGGCGGACATGGTCGCCGCCGCGACGGCCGGGATTCCGGGGATCGCCGTGGTGACCGGCCCGTGTTCGGCCGAGGAGCTGCGGGCGGCCGGAGCAGAAGTGGTGCTCGACGATCTCAGCGGATTCCCAGCGGCGCTGGACGGCATGATCCAGCTAGCCTTGGAGCAGTAGACGTCTCAACGAAGCAGGGGATCTCAGGTGCCTACGGGTCGAGTGAAGTGGTACGACGCGGCCAAGGGATACGGTTTCGTCACCAGTGACGAGGGTGGCGACGTGTTCCTGCCGAAGGGGGCGCTACCGGCGGGTGTCACCGACCTCAAGGGTGGTCAGCGGGTCGATTTCAGCGTGGTCGACAGCCGGCGCGGGGCGCAGGCCATGGGGGTCAAGCTGCTGGACGCCCCGCCGTCGATGGCCGAGCTGCGGCGCCGGCCGGCGGAGGAGCTGCACGGGCTCGTCGAGGACATGATCAAGGTGCTGGAGGCGAAGGTCCAGCCGGACCTGCGCCGGGGCCGGTTCCCGGACCGGAAGACCGCGCAGAAGATCGCTCAGCTGGTCCACGCGGTGGCGCGCGAGCTGGAGGTCTGAGGCACCAGCCCGGCGTCGGCGGCCCGGCCGAGCAGCGCGTCCACCGCGGCGAATCCCGCCTCGCCCAGGTCGGCGGAGAACTCGTTGACGTAGAGACCGATGTGCCGGTCCACCACGTCGGGCTCCATCTCCTGGGCGTGCGAGAGCACGTAGTCGCGGCTGGCGGTCGGGTCGGCCCAGGCCTGCCGCACGGACTCCCGGATCCACCCGGCGGCGGCCTCCGGGTCGACCACGCCGCGCCGGGCCAGGATCGCGCCGAGCGGAATGGGGAGGCCGGTGTCGGCCTCCCACCATTCGCCGAGGTCGACCAGCGCGGTCAGGCCGTGCCGGTGGTAGGTGAACCGCGCCTCGTGGATGACCAGGCCGGCGTCGTACCGGCCGGCGGCCACGCCGGGCATGATCTCGTGGAACGGGACCACCTCGATCCGCGCCGGCGGGCGGTCGGCCGCCCAGAGCCGGAAGAGCAGGTACGCGGTGGTGCGGTCGCCGGGGACCGCCACGGTCGCGCCCGACAGGTCGGTGCGGTCGCCGCGGGTGAGCACCAGGGGGCCACAGCCGCGGCCGAGGGCGCCACCGCAGGGCAGCAGGTGGTACTTGTCCAGCAGCCACGGCAGCGCCGCGTAGCTCACCTTCACCAGGTCGAACTCGCCGCGTTCGGCGGCGGTGTTGGTCACGTCCACGTCGGCGTAGGTCACCTCGACCGGCGGAGCGCCGGCCACCCGGCCGTGGGCCAGGGCGTGGAAGATGAAGGTGTCGTTGGGGCAGGGCGAGAATGCCAACGAGAGCGCCACGACCCCACCGTAGCCCCGTGCCGGTACGACCGTCCGAACCGGCCCCCGGGGTGTGACGCGCCGCCGTCGCGGTCCCCGGGTGAGCGGATCGGCGGCGGAGTCGGCGAGCGTACTTGTGGCGCACAGCCTTTGGAACTGATGTCGTAGGCGATTCGCGCGCAGCGCACCAAGCACGAGGGTGGCAGGTACCGGCCGGTGGCTGTCGCGCACCTCGAACGGACGGCGCGGTGATGGGGTGCGTGGGGTGGTCGGCGGTGCGCGGTGGGTGGG